>NZ_JBVHHE010000017.1:0-221953 GCF_055561235.1 Kitasatospora sp. NPDC022856
GTCGAGCGCGACGACGCGGGTCTCCCCGTCCCCGTAGACCTTGTTGAGGCCGGTGGCGCGGGCGGCCGCCCGGCCGGTACGGACGGCGGTTGCGGACATCGTCACGGGGAACTCCTGCGGGGACGGAACGGGATGATCGGGTTCCGTTCAATCCTCCCAATCCGTTCCGGTCCGAAGTGTCGCCCGCGGGTACGGCCGCCCCCCGCCGTCCCGACGGTCCGGCGGGGGGCCCGCTCCTCCTCAGGTATGACCTCGGTCCCTGAGGCGCCCGGGCGCCCCGCCGTCCGGCGGATCACTCGACCGCGACGCCCCAGTGCTGGGCGAGCCCGGCCAGGCCGCCCGCCACCGCTGTCCCGGCCGGGGTGAACTGCCAGTCGCCGCCCTTGCGGTGGAACGAGCCGATCACCAGGGCGCTTTCCGACACCCCGCCGGTGACGGCCGCCCAGTGCGCCGGGCCCTCGGCGCCGGGACCGAACGAGGCGGTCAGGGCCAGCCCGTGCACGTAGCCGAGCGGCAGCGCGGGCGACTCCTCCTCCTCGGTGGAGACCGCGACCACCACTTCGTCCACCCCCGCCGCCACCCGGCCCAGGTGCAGGCTGAGTTCGGCCTCCCGGGCGGGCTCGCCGGGGACCGAGCGGGTGGGATGCAGACGGACCGCGCCGTCCGGGTCCTGCGGGTTGTTGAAGAAGACGAAGTGCTCGTCGTCGAGCACCCGTCCGTCGGCGCAGAGGAAGGCGGAGACGTCGAGCTCCACGGCGTCCCCGCCGGCCGTGCGGCTCTGCCAGGAGAGCCGCAGGAGGGTCGGACGCTCGTCCGGCTCGGCGCCGTCGGCCGGGGCGGGTGAGCCGTGGCCGGCTGCCCGACCGGCCCCGGGACGGCCGCCGTTCGCGCCGCCGCCGTTGCCGCCGCCGTTCGCGTCACCGCCGTCACCGCCGCCGTTGCCCTCGCCGTTCGCGCCGCCGCCGAGCCGGCCGCGCAGGCCCTGCTCGGCCAGCAGCTCGACCAGCTCCGGCCCGCTCACCAGCGTCAGCGGCTTGTTGCGGATGTACTCGTAGGAGCCGGGGCCGAAACCGGCCGTGGTCACCAGGATCCCCTTGATCGCACCGTGGTGGCGCACGGTGGAGTCGAGGTCCCGGACGGCGGTGGGGGAGACCGTCGAGCGGTAGCGCTTGGCCTGGATGACGATCCGTCCGCCGGTCACCGGGTCGAGGTCCTCGGCGACCACGTCCACCCCGGCGTCCCCGCTGCGTGCCGTGGTCATCACCCGGAAGCCGCGCAGCCGGAACAGCTCGGCGATCAGCTCCTCGAACTCGATCGGGTCCATCTCGAAGAGGTCCGGCTCGTCCTCGCCGCCCTGACCGGCGACGTTGCCGCCGACCGTCTCCGGCAGCCGGTCCGGCCGGACCTCGTCCAGCCGCTCCGGCCGGGCGGACAGCACGCCGCCGAGCCCCTGGAAGCACTCCACGGCGGCCACCCGGTCCAGCGCCAGACCCGCGAACTCGGACCGGTCCACGGTCACCGTCGACAGGAAGCGCTCGGCCTCCCGGCCGGTCGCCGGGTCGATGCCGCGCACGAAGCCGTTCAGCACCACCGACGCCAACGTGCCGTCCGCGTCCGCCCGGAACAGCTCGGCCACCACCCGCAGCGCGCTCTGCGCCAGCACCTCGCGGTAGAGCGCCTTGCGCTCGGTGGCCGGCCGGGCCACCTCGGCCTCCCGGTCGTCCGACTTCACGTACCGCACCCGGCCGGCGGCCGGGACGACGTCCGGGCCGGGCAGCTCCCAGTTGACGACCAGTTGGCGGGTCGACGCCTCCCAGGCCGCGACCAGCCGGTGCGGGAACCCCTCCGGCCAGCCCGCCGAGGCGTACAGCACGGCGGTGAAGTACTCCTGCACCGCGTCCGGTTCGCCGTCGCGCAGCCGGCGCAGCAACTCCTGCGTCCGGGAAGCCCGGTCCTCGTCCTGGCGGCGGTGCTGGGCCGCCCAGTCGAGGTACTGCCGGTGGTACTCGGCGAGCCGGCGCTGCCGGTCCGCCTCGGCCGCCTGCGCCGCGTACCAGTCCTGCTCGAACCGGGTCCGGGCCTGCGCCACGTACTGCTCGTACTGCTGGCGGACCCCCGGGTTGCGGGCCTGGGCGGGGGTCGGCGGCGGCACCTGGTAGTCCGCCTGATCGGGCATCGGCACCGGCTCGCCGAGCCGGCCCGGTTCGAAGGGCGGCAGCGCGGCGGGTGCCAGCAGGGCCTGCGGGCTGAACGCCGGCCGCCCCAGGCCTGCTGCCAGCAGTCCCTTCAACTCCTCGACCCGGTCGTCGAGTTCCGCCGTCCGGCGGGCCGCCTCCGCCTCCCGCGACTGCTGGTACGCCCGCACCGCCTCGCGCTCGCCCCGGGCGGCCGCCCGCTGGATCTCGCGCTCCTCGCGTTCGCGCCGCCGCTGCTCGGCCGTCTGGGCGCGCCACCGGGCTTCCTCCCGGCGCTGTTCCTGTCGCTGCGTCTCCGCCCAGACCGCCAGTACCCCGTCGTTCCGCCGCCCCGCCACCGTCCACCCCATTCGCTTCACGCCCGGCCGCGCCCGCGCGCCGCCTCCCGGCCGCGTCGTCGCCGCGCCCGCCACAATAGAACGTGGACGGGTGAACCGGCCAAGCGCCCATGACCTGCGACGGCGTCCGGCGGGGCCCGGCGTCGTCCGGCCACCCGGACGACGGCCCTTGCGACGGCGTCGCGGGCGAGGAAGTGCCGGTGGGCGTCCGGTACTCGCCGAAGCCGAACTCCCGCCCGGCCGCCGGGCGCAGCCCGTGGTCCGACCGGGCACAGCATCGCCTCCGGGCCGGTGCGGCTGCCGACGAAGTCCCGGTGGATGGCCGCCGGTGACCCCGCTTCCACGTCGTCGGCTACCCCGCGTACGCCTCGCCGGCGCTCCGCGGCTCGGCGGGCTGCTCGGAGACGACCCGGAGCGGCACGATGCCCCCGTGCGGCGCGCCGGGGCGGACCGATCGGTCGACGGTGGCCGGACCGTGGGCCTCGACCACCTCGGCGCCGGTGTCTCCGGTCGGCTGCCGGCTCCGTGCGCGGCGCCGACCCCCGGCGGGGAGTGACGTGGTGGGGCTACCCGCCCGGGCGGACCGTCGCGTCCCAGCGCCAGTCGGTGCGCCGGGGGCGGCCGGGGAGGTCGCCGCGCCCGGTGGCCCAGAGCAGGGTCGGCCACGGTCCGGCGGCGCCGTCGGCCGGCACGTCGGGGAAGAGCCGGGCGAGGGTGCGCCGGCAGACGTCCGCCGGAGGCTCCCAGGCGAGGCCGAGCCCCTCGGCGACGTCGTGCAGGTGGACCAGCGTCTCCACCAGGCTCATCGCGGTGAACCCGGCCGGGTCGGCGAGGCCCCACGGGTGGTAGGCGCGGGTGTCCGGCGGGGCGGTGCGCGCCATCGCGACCATCAGCGCGCCGCTCGCCTCCAGCACCTGGACCAGCCCGTCCGGGCCGCTCTCGGGCTGCGCGTAGACGAAGCTGTTCGGCGCGCCCGGGGACAGCCGGACCGACCGGAACGGCACGTAGCGGCCCCGCGGCGGGTCCTGGGGGCCGAGCTGGGCCGCGTAGGCCAGCAGGTCGTCGGCCAGGTGCTCGACGGTGGCCCAGCAGTCCCAGCTGAGCGTTCCGGCGGGCCGGGACCAGTCGGCGTCCTCCGGCACGCCGCGCAGGGTGGCGGCGGCGAGCCGGAGGACGAGCGCGAGGTCGTCGGCGGTGACCGGGCCGGGGGCCGGGTCGGGGGCGGGGTTCGGCCCGTGGGCGCTGTCGATCATGGCGCCGACCGTACCCCGTGGCGCGGTCCCGCTGGCCCGTGCCCGGGTGCCCGCGGGGAGCCCCGTCAGGCCGTGAGGGCGTCGGTGAGCCCGGCCAGGACGGCGCACACGTCCCGGGCGGCGGCCCGCATCTCCTCGCTCTCGCCGGGCCGCCGCACGAGGTCGGCCAGGATCAGCAGAGCGGCCCGCACGGCGCCCACGGGGACCTCGACGGTGCGTAGCGCGTCCAGTGCGTCGGCGGCCCGCTCCGCCGCGCTGCTGTCCCACGACTGCGTCAGTTCCACGGCCCGCGGGGTGCCTTCGGGGGGAGTGGACACGACGTGCAGGGCACGGGGCGGGTTCGTATGGCTCATGCCCGGAGCAACGACGGCGGGGCCCGGCCGGATGCCACGCGTACGGGTGATCACCGCCCCGGGCGCCGGGGCGGGTCGCCCCGAGGGGGCCGTCGTCGGCGCGCACGGGCGGACTGTCGGAGGGAGCGGGTAGCCTCGCTGGTTCGGACGGATGGACGGACGGGTGAGCCGGTGACGGGAGGGTGAGCGTGAAGGTGCCGCAGCAGGCGGGCGGCGGGTGGGTCTCCACCGGCCTGCACTGGCGCGACGGGCGGCCGGTGCTCCGCGCGGTCCACGGGCACCGGGTGCACGAGCGGGTGGTGGTGCCCGGGGCGGAGATCGGCTGGCTGATCGGCGGGCCGCGCCGCTGCACCGGCGCCCTGCTGGTGGGGGCCACCGAGCGCACGCCGTGCCCGCACCACGCCGTCATCGACCCGGACGGCGGCGCCGTGCAGTGCGCCGCCTGCCAGAGCGTCGACCGCGGGCTGGCGCTCGCCCGGGACCAGATCCTCGACGACGGGCGCACCTACCGCCTCTACCTCGCCTGGTTCGGCGAGGGGCTGCTGAAGGTGGGCCTGACCGGGGAGTCGCGCGGCACCGCCCGGCTGCTCGAACAGGGCGCGCTCGCCTGGACGTTCGCCGCCCGCGGCGCGCTGCCCGCCGTCCGCCGGTCCGAGCTGACCGTCGCCGCCTCGGGGATGGCCCGGGAACGCTTCACGGGCCGGGTGAAGACGGCGCACTGGTGGCGGCACGGCGACGCGGAGTACCGCCGCGCGCTGCTGACCGGAGCCCGCGCCGCGGCCCACCGGCTGCTGGACGGGCACGCGGTGGAGCTGCTGCCCGACCACCCGGTCGTGGACCAGGTCGGGATCTTCGGGCTGGCCGACGGCGCGCCGGTGTCCTACGGGCACATCGACGCGCTCGCCCCCGGCGCGGTGGTGGCCGGTACGCTCCGCCCGCCGATCGGGCGCCATCTGCTGCTCGACCAGCCGGGCGGCGCCGAACCGCTGCTGCTCGACACCCGCAGACTCACCGGGTGGACGCTCGCCCCGGCGGCGGGCCGCCCGGTGTCGGGCCTGGTGGTGAGCCCCCGGACGCGCCCCGAGGAGCCGGACACCCAGGAGGCGCTGTTCTGATCCGACCGCGGCCAGTTCCGACCGCCGCCTGTGCTGACCCGCGGCCAACGGCCTGTTCCGATCGTGACCGAGGAGGGCCCGGCTCAGGCCAGCTTGCCGCGCACCCCGCCCGGCCCGGACCGGGCCCGGCGCGACAGCGGCGGCCTGGACGGCCGGATGTCGGCGCGCGTCGCCCCGGTGTCCTCGGTGGCGCGGTGGGCCAGTGCGGCCCGGGCGCCGGCCAGCGCCATCCGCGCCAGCAGCGGGTCCTCACGCAGGCCCGCCGCCCGCTTCGCGGCCTGGCAGTGCGCGCACCAGAGCGCCGAGGCGGGCCCGTCGGGGTACGCCATGGTCTCCGGCGGCAGGTAGTGGCCGCCGCATT
Organism: Kitasatospora sp. NPDC022856; assembly: GCF_055561235.1. Lineage (NCBI taxonomy): Bacteria > Bacillati > Actinomycetota > Actinomycetes > Kitasatosporales > Streptomycetaceae > Kitasatospora > Kitasatospora sp. NPDC022856. The sequence goes on from NZ_JBVHHE010000017.1 coordinate 5,616, forward strand.
CGACACACTCGAAGACCAGCCTCATCCGACGATCACCGTCCCGGATCCGTGGCATCGACTGCACGGCGACCAGAAGGTGTTGAGCTTCGGCACCATGCTCCCTTCCTCGTCCAGTTCCACCGTGGCCTCGGTCTTCTCGGTCCCCCCGGACCCGCCGCACCCGGCGCAGGACTGAACCTCGGGCATATGACCCTCCTTGGCGCGGGGACCACCGTAGCGCGAATTCCCGGAGTACAGCAGCGGTCCTGACGAACCACCACCCGCACGGGGCGCGTGCGCCCGCCCGCGCGCCCCGGCCGTCCCGGCGGCACCCGGCGGGGAGCGGCGGCGGGACGGCCGGCGGGGTGCTCAGCCCGCCGCGCTGCGCAGGAACTCGCGGTTCATCGCGGCGATGCTGGGCAGCGGGATGCCCTTGGGGCAGGCGGTGGCGCACTCGCCGGTGTTGGTGCAGCCGCCGAAGCCCTCGGCGTCCATCGTGGCGACCATGTCGCGCACCCGGGAGCGGCGTTCGGGCGCGCCCTGCGGCAGCACGTTGAGGTGGACGACCTTGGCGGAGGTGAAGAGCATCGCCGAGCCGTTGGGGCAGGCGGCGACGCAGGCGCCGCAGCCGATGCACTCCGCGTGCTCGAAGGCGGTGTCGGCGGCCTCCTTGGGCACCGGGGTGGCGTGGGCGTCGGGCGCGCTGCCGGTGGGGGCGGTGATGTAGCCGCCGGAGCCGATGATCCGGTCGAACGCGGAGCGGTCCACCACCAGGTCCTTGACGACCGGGAAGGCGGCGGCCCGCCAGGGCTCGACGTCGATCGTGTCGCCGTCGGCGAAATGCCGCATGTGCAGCTGGCAGGTGGTGGTCCGCTCGGGGCCGTGGGCCTGGCCGTTGATGACCATGCCGCAGGCGCCGCAGATGCCCTCGCGGCAGTCGTGGTCGAAGGCCACCGGGGTGTCGCCGCGGGTGATCAGTTCCTCGTTGAGGGTGTCGAGCATCTCCAGGAAGGACATGTCCGGGCTGATCCCGGTGACCTGGTAGGTGGTCATCGAGCCGGGGGTGTCCGGGCCCGCCTGGCGCCAGATCCGAAGGGTGAGGTTCACGCGTAGCTCCGCTGGGTGGGGTGGACGTGCTCGAAGTCGAGGTGCTCGCGGTGCAGGACGGGGGCGCTGCCGGTGTCGGTGAACTCCCAGGCGGCGGCGTAGGAGAAGGCGTCGTCGCGGCGGGCCGCCTCGCCGTCCTCGGTCTGGCTCTCGGTCCGGAAGTGGCCGCCGCAGGACTCGGCGCGGTGCAGCGCGTCCAGGCACATGAGCTCGGCCAGTTCGAAGTAGTCGACCAGCCGGTTGGCCTTCTCCAGCGACTGGTTGAGCTCCTGCCCGGTGCCGGGCACCCGGATCCGGCGCCAGAACTCCTCGCGCAGCTGCGGTATCCGGGTCAGGGCGCGGCGCAGTCCGGCCTCGTCGCGGGCCATCCCGCACTCGTCCCAGAGGAGTTCGCCGAGTTCGCGGTGGAAGGAGTCCGGCGTCCGGTCGCCGCCGACCGCCAGGATCAGGTTCAGCCGGTCGGTCACCTCGGCCTCCACCGAGGCGATCTCGGCGTGGTCGGCCGGGACGGCGGGCAGCGGGTTGCGGGCCAGGTAGTCGTTGAGGGTCGGCGGGAGGACGAAGTAGCCGTCGGCGAGGCCCTGCATCAGGGCGCTGGCACCGAGCCGGTTGGCGCCGTGGTCGGAGAAGTTGGCCTCGCCGACCGCGAACAGGCCCGGGACGGTGGTCTGCAGGTCGTAGTCGACCCAGAGTCCGCCCATCGTGTAGTGGATCGCCGGGTAGATCCGCATCGGCACCCGGTACGGGTCCTCGGCGGTGATCCGCTCGTACATCTCGAACAGGTTGCCGTACTTGGCGGCCACCGCGTCGCGGCCCAGCCGTCGGATGGCGTCCGCGAAGTCCAGGTATACGCCCTGGCCGCCGGGGCCGACGCCGCGCCCCTCGTCACAGACGTTCTTGGCGGCCCGGGAGGCGATGTCGCGCGGCACCAGGTTGCCGAAGGAGGGGTAGATCCGCTCCAGGTAGTAGTCCCGCTCGTCCTCGGGGATCTCGCCCGGCGCCCGGGTGTCGCCCTCGGCCTTCGGCACCCAGATCCGGCCGTCGTTGCGCAGCGACTCGCTCATCAGGGTGAGCTTGGACTGGTGCTCGCCGGAGCGCGGGATGCAGGTCGGGTGGATCTGGGTGAAGCACGGGTTGGCGAACCAGGCACCGCGCCGGTGGGCGCGCCAGATCGCCGTCGCGTTGGAGTTCTTGGCGTTGGTGGAGAGGTAGAAGACGTTGCCGTAGCCGCCGGTGGCGAGCACCACGGCGTCGGCGGTGTGGGTGCTGATCTCACCGGTCACCAGGTCGCGGGCGACGATGCCGCGGGCCCGCCCGTCGATCACCAGCAGGTCGAGCATCTCGGTGCGGGCGTGCATCTCCACGTTGCCGGCCGCGATCTGGCGCGACAGCGCCTGGTACGCGCCGAGCAGCAGCTGCTGGCCGGTCTGGCCGCGGGCGTAGAAGGTGCGGGAGACCTGCACGCCGCCGAAGGAGCGGGTGTCCAGCAGGCCGCCGTACTCGCGGGCGAACGGGACGCCCTGGGCCACGCACTGGTCGATGATCTCCACCGAGACCTGGGCCAGCCGGTGGACGTTGGACTCGCGGGCGCGGAAGTCGCCGCCCTTGACGGTGTCGTAGAACAGCCGGCGCACGGAGTCGCCGTCGTTGCGGTAGTTCTTGGCGGCGTTGATGCCGCCCTGGGCGGCGATCGAGTGGGCCCGGCGCGGGGAGTCCTGGAAGCAGAACTGGACGACGTGGTAGCCCTGTTCGGCCAGTGTGGCGCCGGCCGCGCCGCCGGCCAGGCCGGTGCCGACCACGATCACGGTGTGCTTGCGCCGGTTCGCCGGGTTGACCAGCTTGGCCTCGAACCGCCGCTGGTCCCAGCGCTGTTCGATCGGCCCGCCGGGGGCCCGGGTGTCGGCGACCGGATCGCCGACGCTGTACTCGCTGTAGGGGATCAACTCACCACTCCGGTCATCACGGCCACGGGGACGGACAGGAAGCCGACGGTCAGCACCAGCGCCAGGCCGTTGGCGGTCAGCTTCAACGCGCGGTCACGGCGGGCGTTGTTGGCGCCGAGGGTCTGCGCGGCGCTCCAGAAGCCGTGCCGGATGTGCAGGCCGACGGCCAGCATCGCGACGATGTAGATCACGCAGCTGTACCAGTTCGAGAAGGAGGCCACGATGTTCCGGTACGGGTGCCCGTGCTCGGCGGCCGGGTTCACGGTGAGCGTGGTCAGGTCCAGGATGTGCCAGACGATGAACAGGGCCAGGATCACCCCGCCCCAGCGCATCGTCCGGGTCGCGTAACCGGCCCGCCGTCGCTGGTGCACGTACTTGCTGGGGCGCGCCCTGAGGTCGCGCCGGCTCAGCTGGTACGCGGCCACGCCGTGCAGCCCGACGGCCGCCAGCAGGCCGAACCGGGCGATCCACAGGAACCACTCGTAGTGCAGGACGGGTTGGCCGAGGGTGCGCAGCCAGTGCGCGTAGCCGTTCAGGTCGTCCGGGCCGAAGAAGACCTTCAGGTTGCCCAGCATGTGCGCGACCAGGTACAGCAGCATGACCAGTCCGCTGACGGCCATGACCGCCTTCTTGCCGACGGTCGACCGCCACAGGGTCACCAGGGTGGACGGATGCCGGGCCGTCCGAGTCGCGGTTGTCATGGCGACCACGGTAGGGACGGGCCCGACGGTACGTCCAAGACATGCCACGGCTCACCGTGATAGCCGCAGGCTATGGTCCGCGCTGGGGAGCGGCCTATCCTGGCCGGGTGCAGCTGCAGCAACTCCGCTACTTCCTCGCCGTCGCCGAGACCCGCCACTTCACCCGGGCGGCCGAGGCGGCGCATGTGGCACAGCCGTCCCTCTCCCAGCAGATCCGCGCCCTGGAGCGGGAGTTGGGCGCCGAACTGTTCCACCGCACCCGCGGCAACATCGCCCTCACCGACGCCGGGGACGCCCTGCTACCGCTGGCCCGGCGCATCCTCGCGGACACCGAGAGCGCCCGGCTGGCCGTCCAGGAGACGGTGCAGCTGCGCCGCGGCCGGGTCCGGCTGGGGGCGCCGCCGAGCCTGTGCACCAGCCTGGTCCCGGACGTCCTGCGGGTCTTCCGGGACCGCTACCCGGCAGTGGCGCTGGTGGTCCGCGAGGGCGGGTCGCGCGACCTGGTCCGGACGCTGGCGGCGGGTGAGCTGGACGTCGCGCTGATCATCACCCCGCCGAGCGGGGAGGCGGCGCCGGCCCTCGCCGTCACCGAGCTGCTGCACGAGGAGCTGGTGCTGGTGGCCCGGGCCGCCACCGCCGCCCGGCGCCGGCGGGTGCGGGTGGCCGAGCTGCGCGGCCGGCCGCTGGTGATGTTCCGGGAGGGCTACGACGTGCGGGAGGCGACCCTGGCGGCCTGCCGGGAGGCCGGCTTCGAGCCGGAGTTCGCGGTGGAGGGCGGGGAGATGGACGCGGTGCTGGGATTCGTCCGGGCCGGGCTCGGGCCGGCCGTGGTGCCGGGCATGGTGGCGGCCCGTTCGGGCCTGGCGGTCACCCCGTTCGCCGGGCCGGGCCTGGGGCGGACGATCGCCGTCGCGCACGGGCACGAGGTGCCGCTGACCCGGGCGGCGGCCGCGCTGCGCGAGACGCTGCTGCGGCACCTGCGCGACGCGGCCCGGGCGGGCGAGCTGCCGCCGGGCACCCGGCTGCTGCTGGAGCCGTGACCGGGCCGGACGGGCTCGGTGGTTGGCACGGTGTGCGAAGCACCCGAATCGTGACCCGGCGGCTCCGGGGCGCCGGAACCCGCTGTTCTCGGGCCGCGTCCCAGGCGGTAGCCGCGGTGTCGTAGGGTGCGACGCCGCAGGAGCGGCCGGGCAGTCACGGGGAGAGAGCGCACGATGGACAGCGGGAAGCAACAGGGCGGCAGACCGACCGGGAGCGGCGACGCTCCCACCGGTGGGGCGGCGGGTGCGCAGGAGCCGAGCCCGGGGGATCCGCGGGGCGGGTCTCCGGCGGGTTCCCGGGGCCGGGCCCCGGAGGGTCCGCGGGACCGGGTGCCGGGGATCGAGGACGCGCGCCCCTGGGAGCTCCCCGACTACCTGCACGACCGGGAGCTCGGCGCCGGCGCGAGCGGCCGGGTCGTGCTCGCCCACCACCGGGTGACCGGCACCCCCGTCGCGATCAAGTACCTGCACGACTCCCTCGGCACCCCCGCCCTGCGGGAGGAGGCGCTGGTCCTCGCGGCCGTCGACTCCCCGCACGTCACCCGCCTCTACGAGTACGTGGAGGGCGAGCGGGGCGCCGCCATCGTGATGGAGCTGGTGGACGGCATCGCGCTGCGCGACCTGCTCCGCGCGGAGGGCGCCACCACCCCGCAGGCGGCCCTGGTCGTGCTGAAGGGTTCGCTGCTGGGCCTGGCGGCCGCCCACGAGGCCGGTGTGGTGCACCGCGACTACAAGCCGGGCAACGTCCTGGTCGACCTCGCAGGTACCTCCAAGCTGGTCGACTTCGGCATCGCCGTGCCGAGCGGCGACGACCGCGACGTCTCCGGCACCCCCGCCTACATGCCGCCCGAGCAGTGGGCGGGGCGGCCCGCCTCCCCGGCCGGTGACGTCTACGCCGCCACCGTGACCTTCTTCGAGTGCCTCACCGGCAGCCGCCCGTACGACGGGGTGACGTTCGCCGAACTCGCCGTCCAGCACACCGAGGCCCCGATCCCGGCCGAGCTGGCGCCCGACCCGGTCCGGCCGCTGATCCTGGCGGGCCTGGCCAAGGACCCGCGGGCCCGCCCGGGGAGCGCGGCCGAGCTGGTCGAGGAGCTGGAGGCCGTCGCGGCGGCCGGGTACGGGCCGCAGTGGGAGGAGAAGGGACGGCTGGACCTCACGGCGCTGGTGGCGCTGCTCGGGCTGCTGCTGCCCGGCACCGGCGGCGCGGCGGGCGGCACCTCGCTGGCCCACACCGCCCTGCCCGGCGGCAGCGGCTCGGCCACCCTGGTGCGGCAGACCCCGGCCCGGCTCTCCCCGGTCCGGCGCGGGGCCCGGCTCGGCAGCCGCGGAAAGGCGCTCGTCGGGGTCGCGGCCGGCGCGCTGACCCTGGCCACGCTGGCCGGTATGGCGATCGCCGGGGCGGCCGACGGCGGTGCCCGTACGGTGGTCGGCGGCGCCTCCCCGGATGCCACCACCACGCTCGGCGCGCCCGGCCCGGCGGCCGGTCCGTCGTCCGACGCGGGCGGTGCCACCGGCACCCCGGACGCCGGTCCGTCCGATCCGGCGGCCACACCGGCCGCGTCGCCCTCGCCGTCGGCGACCTCGGGCGTTCCGAGCACCTCGCCCGCGGCCACGCCGACCGGCAGGCCGCCGACCGGCAAGGCGACCCCGCCCGCGACGGGCGCGCCCACCCCCGGTGCGCCGTCGATACCGCCCGGCGGCGCGACTCCCACGGCCGCGCCGCCGTCGGCCCCGCCCGCCACCACCGCCCCGCCGTCGGCGCCGCCCACCCCGAGCCCGACGGCCACCGTCGCCCCGGCGACCCTCGCGGTGACCACGGTGAACCTGGACTCGCTGACCTGCAGCGGCCGGTGGAGCCTGACCGCCACGGTCACGGTGGTCGCCCAGGGCGCGGGAACCGGCACCCTGACGCTGAACTGGTACCACAGCTCGGGCGGCCGGTCGATCACCGTCGCGACGGAGACCGTAGTGCTCCGCGACGGCCGAGCCACCGTCACCCGGCCGCACGACTTCGGTTCGGCGGACACCTTCCCGACCTGGGGCGTCCGGGTCTCCACCACCCCGGCGGCGGCGAAGCCGGGCAAGACCTCGGCCGAGGTGGCCGCCTACCTGTGCGACCCGCCGCGCTGATCCGCCACCGCTGACCGCTACCGCCGAGCCCCTGCGGCCGAACCCCTGCCGCCGGCCCCGCACCGCCCTTCCCGTCGCGTTCCCCTGGAGCAGCCATGTCCACGCCCCGCCCCGACTCCACCCCGGACTCCGCCCCGGCACCGGGCGCGGCCGCGGACCGGACCGTTCCGCTCGCCGCGGGCGCGCGGAGCGCCGACCGGACGGTCCGCCTCGGGCCCGACCCCGAGGCCACCGTCCGGACGCGGCCCGACGCGGAGCAGCCGGTGCGGCTCGACGGGACCGCAGCCGACCGTACGGTCGCGGCCGGGCCCGACCCCGAGGCCACCGTCCGGCTCGACGAGACCGGGGCCGCGAGCGCGACCTTCCTGGACCCCCGGGTCTGGGGTGGCGCACCGGCGCCGGGGGAGACCGCCACGCTGGTCGGCACACCCACGCGGGGGGAGACCGCCACGCTCCCCGGCGCACCGGAGCCCGGCGAGACCGGGACCCCGTCGTACGGCACCCCTTCGCACGGTGCCCCGGTGTCCGGAGTACCGGCGGAACAGCCGCTCGCCCCGGGGGAGTTGCGGCGGTTCGGCCCCGGTGTCCCGCCGCAGGCCGCCGCCGTCTGGCACGGTGCCGCCCTCCCGGAGGCGGAGCGGCCGCCCCGCCGGCGCCGGGTGTGGCGCGTGCTGGTCCCGGTGCTGCTGCTGGCCCTCCTGGCCTTCCTGTTCTGGCGCTTCACCATGCCGGCCCTGGCGGTCACCGGGGTCGGTGCGAGCACCGACCCCGCGGGCCCCGGCTGCGGCGGCACCGCGGTGATCACGGCCGCGGTGGAGACCAACGGCGCCGCGGGCACCCTCCGCTACCGCTGGCTGCGCAGCGACGGCACCACTTCGGGCGAGCTGGCGCAGGAGGTCGGCTCCGGCACGCACCGCACCGAGCTGGTGCTGCGCTGGAGCTTCGAGGGCCAGGGCTCGCTCCCGTCCACCGCCACCCTGGAGCTGCTCTCCCCGGGCCCCCGGAGCGTCTCCGTCTCGTTCCCCTACCACTGCCCCTGAGCCGTCACCGCTCCTGAGCCGTCACCGCTCCTGAGCCACCTGCTCTGCGGCCCGTAGCCGTTCGAGCCCGTCCAGCAGCAGGTCCAGCGCGAACTCGAACTCGGCCTGGTCGTCGCAGCCGCCGACCGTCGACGCCTCGTCGTGTCCGGCGGCGCCGGCGATTTCCGCGATGTGGGGGTAGGCGCGTGCCAGTTGCCGCAGCACCGCCGGGTCGGGGGTGGCGGCGGTGTCGTCGAACAGTTCCTGGCTGAAGCCCAGCAGCCGGCTGCCCATGGCGTGCATCGCGTGGTGCGTGAGGCCGACCGAGAAACCGCCGGTCCGGAACAGGCCGGCCATCGAGTCGAGGTAGCCGAGGACCGCCGGGGTGGGGCTGGTGCGGGACTGGATCACGCCCGCGGCCCAGGGGTGCCGCAGTAGGACCCGGCGTGCGGCGAGGACGCGTGCGCGCATCGTGGGCTGCCAGTCGCCCTCGCCGGGCGGGCCGATCTCGCCGACGACGAGGTCCACCATGCCGTCGAGGAGTTCGTCCTTGTTGGCCACGTGCTTGTAGAGCGCCATCGGCACCACGCCCAGCTCCTGGGCGAGCTTGCGCATGCTGATCGCGTCCGTCCCGGCGCCGTCGGCGAACGCCACCGCCGCTCGCAGGACCCGTTCCCGGCTGAGCGGCGCCCGCCGCGTTCCGTCCGCTGACTGCTTCATCTTGACGAGTGTACGGCGTACGCCTATCGTCATCGACAGGTGTACGCCGTACACCTCTGCTACTGGGTGGGGAGTTCCGCAATGGACACAGACAGACGCAAGGGCATCGCGGCGGGCGTGCTGTTCCTGGTGACCGAGGTCGCCGCCGTGGCCGGGCTGACGCTGTACCGACCGCTGCTGGACGGCACGGACTACGTGCTGGGCGCGGGTGCCGACAACAGGGTCCTGCTCGGGGCGCTGTGCGAGGTGGTCCTGGCCCTGGCGGTGGTGGGCACCGGGGTGACGCTCTTTCCGGTCCTCCGGCGCCGGCACGAAGGGCTCGCGCTCGGCTATGTGTGCGTCCGGCTGCTGGAGGCGGTCGTCATCGTCCTCGGGCTGGTCAGCGTGCTCGCGGTGGTGACGCTGCGCCGGGAGGCACCGGCGGCCTCCGACGCCGGTGCCTCCTCCTTCGCCGTGGCGGCCAAGGCGCTCATCGCCGTCCACGACTGGACCTTCCTGCTCGGGCCCAATCTGGTCCTCGGCGTCAACACCCTGATGCTGGCCGTGCTCCTGCACCGGACCGGGGCCGTGCCGCGGGTGATCACCGTGCTGGGCCTGGTGGGCGGGCCGCTGATCTGCGCCTCCGCGGTGGCCGTGCTGTTCGGCCGCTACGCTCAGCTCTCCGGGCCCGGCACGGCCGCGGCCGTCCCGGTCTTCGCCTGGGAGCTCTCCCTCGCCGGCTGGCTCGTGCTCCGCGGCTTCCGCGGAGCGTCCGTCGGAGCCGGCGAATTCGCCGCACCGGCGCTCGACGCCGAAGCCGGACCCGAAACCGGCGCCGCCGGCCGGAGGTGGCCCGCCGTCGCCCGGCCCAGCTGAAGCAGGCTCAGCCCGAACATCAGGACGCCCAGCGGGACGTGCAGGCTCGCCACGTGCTGGACGCCCAGGACCACCTGCGCCGACGCGAGGACGAGGAATCCGGTCGAGTGGAGGACGGGCCGGGGCGAACCGCCGCCCGGCCGCCACCTCAGGACCGAGGCGAGGACGTACAGCATCGTCGTGGCGTACATCCCGCGGGCCCCGCCGCTGTGCAGCGGTTCTCCGTAGGACGTGGACAGCAACAGCCCGGCGGTGACCGCCTGGAAGAAGATGGCCGCGGTCTGCAGGGCGATCGCGACCCGCAGGAGCGCGGAGAGCCTGGGACTGTGCTGCGGTGCCGTCTTACGGGTGGGCATGAGGGCCCCTTCCTTCTGTTGCTCGACTCTGCTTCTTCTCGACCGTGTCCGAGGGCCGGTGAACCGGCCGCTCATCGGTCCGACGACACAGCCACCGGAAACGTCAGGCGCCACCCCGGCCCGGGCCCACCGGGACGACCTGTGGATCATGGTGCGGTCAGGCCCGAACGAGGGAGTCGTCACGACCATGACCAGTCGAACCGAGCCCGGACCGGACCGGCCCGACCCGGGCCTGAGCGTGCTCGTGGGCGAGCGCCGGCAGCTGATCGACATCGCCTACCGGCTGCTCGGCTCGCTGGCCGAGGCCGAGGACGCCGTCCAGGAGGCCTGCGCCCGCTGGTACGCGATGTCCCGGCAGCAGCGGGAGGCCGTCGAGTCCCCCGGGGCGTGGCTGACGACGGTGGCCAGTCGGATCTGTCTCGACGTGCTCGGCTCGGCGCGGGCACGGCGCGAGCGGTACGTGGGCGAGTGGATCCCGGAGCCGCTGCCGGACGGCACGCAGTGGCTGCACGGCCGGCCGGGCGCCGGCGGCGACCCGGCGGACCTGGTCACCCTGGACGAGTCCGTCGACATGGCGTTCCTCGTCGTGCTCGAATCGATGACCCCGGCCGAACGGGTCGCCTTCGTCCTGCACGACGTCTTCCAGTACCCCTTCGCCGACGTGGCCGCGATCGTCGGGCGGACGCCGGCGGCCTGCCGACAGCTGGCCTCCTCGGGCCGCCGCCGGATCCGCGCCGCCCGGCCGCCGGTGGCACCGCGCGTGCGGGAAGAAGAAGCCCGCATCATCAGGGAGTTCAAGCAGGCCTGGGAGGCCAAGGACATCGCCGCGCTGGTCGGCCTGCTCGACCCCGACGCCACGATGACCGCCGACGGCGGCGGGCTGGCCGGCGCCGCGCTGCGCCCGGTCACGGGCGCCGAGCGGATCGCCCGCTACGTCGTCGGGATCGGCGACCTGGCGCCGGGCATGGAGCTGCTGGAGCGCTCGGTCAACGGCCGCCCCGGACTGGCGGCCCGGCGGGGCGGGGTCACCGTGACGGTGGCCGCGTTCGGCCTCTCCGGCGAGCGGATCGCGCAGATCTGGGCGGTGCGCAACCCGGAGAAGCTCGGGCGCTGGGGCGGGTGATGCCGGGGGCGGGCGCGGAGGAGCCCCGGGGCGGCTGCCCCGGGGCTCCTCCGGCGGTGGTGCGGATCAGGCCGGCAGGACGGCCTCGATCGCGGTGATCACCTCGGCCGACTCCGGCTCGGTGCGGGGCCGGATCCGGGCGGCCACGGTGCCGTCCGGCGAGACCAGGAACTTCTCGAAGTTCCAGGACACGTCACCGGCCTGGCCCTCGGCGTCGGCGGTCCGGGTCAGCGCCGCGTACAGCGGGTGCTGGTCGGCGCCGTTGACGTCCGTCTTCTCGAACAGCGGGAAGGACACGCCGTAGGTGGTGGAGCAGAAGGTCTGGATCTCCTCGGCGCTGCCCGGCTCCTGCCCGGCGAACTGGTTCGACGGGAAGCCCAGCACGGTGAAGCCGCGCTCGGCGTAGCGCGCCTGGAGCCGCTCCAGGCCGGCGTACTGGGGCGTCAGGCCGCACTTGGAGGCGACGTTGACGATCAGCAGTGCCTTGCCCTTGTAGTCGGCCAGCGAGGCGGTCTCGCCGGACAGGGTGCGCAGCGGGATGTCGTACAGGCTCACGGAAGTCCCCTTCGGATGGTCGGATATCGGTGCAGCACTCGTCACGGAACGGTAGCCGCCCCGCCCCGGTCAACCACGACCGGGCTCCGGGTGTTCCGCCCCTGTTCCGCTCCCGTCCGGCCGGACCGGGCGTCGGAGCGGGCCTCGGGCCGGCCGTCGGTCCGGGCCTCGGTCCGCGCGTCGAAGCGGGCGGCGACGGCGGCGAAGTCGGCGCTGAGCCAGCGTTCGGGGCGCATCCGGATGGCGATGTCGGCGGTCAGCTGCTCGGTGGTGGCGGCGAGGTAGGCGCGGGCGGTGGCGGGCGGCATGTAGCGGTGGGCCATCGCGGCGCGCTCGGCCGGGTCGACCCCGTCCTCGATCGCGACCACCGGGCCCTCCACGCTCACGTAGCGGCACGGCGGCTCCTCCTGCTGGGCACAGAGCGCGAACCGCCCGCTGGCGCGGATCCGGCGGGCCTTGGCGGAGTCCCGGCCGGTCAGGATGGTGAGGACGCCGCCCGGCCGGTAGGAGTACCAGATCGGGACGGCCAGCAGGCGCCCGGCCGGTTGGGCGCCGTCGTCGCCGACGGCCAGGACGCCGACGTGCGGGCCCGCCAGGACGGCCTCGCGCTCGGACAAGCTCATGGTGAAGGGCACGGAGTGGCCTCCCGGGCTACGGAAGCCCGCGCGCTGCGGTCGCGTGCGGGCGGTACACCGGTACGTACCCGGACGACCGGCGTGCCGAACGCGGTCGCGCCGGACGGGGCAGCTCGCCGCCGGGCGGGCGCCGTGGTGCGCCCGGCGCGGCCCGGGGGTGCCGGCCCGCGCGCCCGGGGGCGCAGGCCCGGCGCCGGTGGGGGCGCCGGACCCGCGCGGCTCAGAGCGCCAGCGGCTTGATGGCCGTGGGGGCGTGCTCGGGCAGGGTGGCGAGCTCCTCGAACTCGGTCACGTCGCTCATGTCGACGGTCCGGCTCATCGAGATGTTGGTGATGCGCTCCAGGATGGCCTCGACCACGACCGGGACGCTGTGCTCGGCGGCGAGCTTCTTGGCCTCCTCGAAGGCGGCGCCCAGCTGGTCGGGGTCGGTGACGCGGATGGCCTTGACCCCGAGGCCCTCGGCGACCTTGACGTGGTCGACGCCGTAGACGCCGAGCTCCGGGGTGTTGATGTTCTCGAACTCCAGATTGACCTGGAAGTTGATGTCCAGTCCGATCTGCGCCTGGCGGATCAGGCCCAGGTAGGCGTTGTTCACCAGGACGTGGATGTAGGGGACCTTGTGCTGGGCGGCGACCGCCAGCTCCTCGATCATGAACTGGAAGTCGTAGTCGCCCGAGAGCGCGACGATCGGGGTGCCCGGGTCGGCGGTGGCGGCGCCGATCGCGGCCGGGATGGTCCAGCCGAGCGGGCCGGCCTGGCCGCAGTTGATCCAGTGCCGCGGCCGGTAGACGTGCAGCATCTGCGCGCCGGCGATCTGCGAGAGGCCGATCGTGGTGACGTAGCGGGTCTCCGGGCCGAAGGCCTTGTTCATCTCCTCGTAGACGCGCTGCGGCTTCATCGGGATGTTGTCGAAGTGGGTGCGGCGCTGGAGGGTGGCCTTGCGCTCCTGGGCGGACCCGGCCCACGCGGTGAAGTCGGGCAGCCGGCCCTCGGCCTTGAGCTCCTTGGCGACCTCGACGAAGAGCTCCAGCGCGGCCTTGGCGTCGGAGGCGATGCCGTAGTCCGGGGCGAAGATCTTGCCGATCTGGGTGGGCTCGATGTCGACGTGGACGAACGTGCGGCCCTTGGTGTACGCCTCCAGGTTGTACCCGGTGTGGCGGTTGGCCCAGCGGTTGCCGATGCCGAGGACGAAGTCCGACTCCAGGAAGGTCGCGTTCCCGTAGCGGTGTGAGGTCTGGACGCCGACCATGCCGGCGCTCAGCGGGTGGTCGTCGGGGATGGTGCCCCAGCCCATCAGGGTGGAGATGACCGGGACGCCGGTCAGCTCGGCGAACTCGACCAGCAGGTCGCAGGCGTCGGCGTTGATGATGCCGCCGCCGGCGACGATCAGCGGGCGCTCGGACTCCAGCAGGAAGCGGATCGCCTTCTCGGCCTGGGCGCGGCTGGCCCGCGGCTGGTAGACCGGCAGCGGCTGGTAGGTCTCGGGGTCGAACTCGATCTCGGTCAGCTGGACGTCGATCGGCAGGTCGATGAGGACCGGGCCCGGACGGCCGGAGCGCATCAGGTGGAAGGCCTCCTGGAAGACGCCCGGGACCTGGGCGGCCTCCAGCACGGTGGTGGCCTTCTTGGTGACCGGCTTGGCGATCGAGGAGATGTCGACGGCCTGGAAGTCCTCCTTGTGCAGCTTGGAGACCGGCGCCTGGCCGGTGATGCACAGGATCGGGATCGAGTCGGCGATCGCCGAGTAGAGGCCGGTGATCATGTCGGTGCCGGCCGGGCCGGAGGTGCCGATGCAGACACCGATGTTGCCGGCCTTGGCGCGCGTGTAGCCCTCCGCCATGTGGGAGGCGCCCTCGACGTGCCGGGCCAGCGTGTGCCGGATGCCGCCGCCCTCCTTGAGAGCCCGGTAGAACGGGTTGATCGCTGCGCCCGGCACGCCGAACGCGACCTCAACGCCTTCGAGCTTGAGGATCTCCACTGCCGCGCGGGCGGCTGTCATACGAGGCATCGGGTATCTCCTGCATCGGCCCGCAGTGGGTCGGAGGGCTCATCTCCAGAATTCCACCATACGGAAGAACGGTTTCTGCATGCGGAAACAAAGTAAGGCGGGTCCGTCGGGGCGTCAAGAGGGCTTTCAACAGAATGTGGAAGTGGGTCGCGCCGCGGGGATGGCGGGAAACCGCAGGTGGCGGGCGCGGGGAGGTGGCGGGCGCGGGGAGGGGGTGGGCCAGCCGTCCGGCCAGGCTGTCACGGCGGGCGCGGCCGGACCATCGCCCGTTCCTCCAGTCCGCCGGGCCCGGGCGGGCCCGGCGGTCGTCCCTTCGTGCAAAGCGCGCGCTTCCGGCACCGGTCTCGTTCGTGTGCCAGTCCACGGGCCGAACGCGCGTACCCGGCCGGAGCCCCGAGGCGGCGCGGAAAGCGGCGTCGGTGTGCGGCTCGTGTGAAGATTCGGTGGGCGAGGTCGGCCCCGCGCGAGGCTCTGGGTACCGTCGGTGGCACGCCGGACCCGTCATGGTTGCCATGTTCAACTCGGGCCGCGGCAGGGGGATTGGGGATCGACCGGGGAGCGGGGGAGCTCCGGCCGTCGGGTCCCGTTCCCGGACCGGGCCCGCCCGGTCCGCGCGCAGCCGACCGAGGCACCGCCCCCTGACCGCACCCGCTCCGCCCCGACACCCATCGCCGCCGCCCGCCACGGCCGCCCGGCCCGCCCGGACGGCCGCCCGTACCGACGCCGCCCGCGCCGTACGCGCCGTGGAGGCCGCCGGGTGCCCCGCCGAGGTCGCGCCCGGTGCGCCGATGCGGTGTGCGTCCATCGGCGCGCGACCCGTTCGCCCGCCAGGTCCGTCCTCGCCGTCCGCCCGCCAGGTCCGCCCGCTCCGGCGTCGACCGCCCGCCCGGCCCGCCCGCCCCGGCGTCCGCCCGTCCGGACGCACCCAGCAGCGCGTCCGCCCGTCGGCGGGTGCGCGGAAGGAACGTACCCATGCTCCGACCCGCCTGCCGTCCCCTCGTCCGCCCCGGCACCGCTGCGGCGGTGGCCCGATGAGCGCCCCGTCCGGTCGGTCCGAGAGTCCGCCGGGCCGTTCCGGCGAGGGCGCCCCGCCGGGCCGGGCCCGTCGCGGTCCCGTCCGTGCCGTGCGCGCCGTGCCCTGGCGCTTCGACCTGCCGGCCTCCCTGGTGGTCTTCCTGGTCGCCCTGCCGCTCTGCGTCGGCGTGGCCGTCGCCTCCGGGGTGCCCGCCGAGCTCGGCCTGGTCACCGGGATCGTCGGCGGCCTGGTGGTCGGTGCGCTGCCGGGCAGCAGCCTCCAGGTCAGCGGCCCGGCAGCCGGGCTCACCGTCCTGGTCTACGAGGCCGTCCAGGAGTACGGCGCCGGCGCGCTGGGCTTCCTGGTGCTCGCCACCGGCCTGCTCCAACTGGCCATGGGCGCCCTGCGGCTGGGCCGCTGGTTCCGTGCGATGTCCGCGTCCGTGGTCCACGGCATGCTGGCGGGCATCGGCCTGACCCTGCTGTTCGGCCAGCTCTACGCGCTCGCCGACCGCAGGGCGCCCTCGACCGGGCCCGAGAAGATCGCCGGCCTGCCGGCGCTGCTGCGCGACGCCGTCACCGGTGCGGCGACGCCGGCCGCAGTCGCCCTCGGCGTCGCCACCCTGCTGGTGCTGGCCTTCTGGAAGTACCTGCCCGCCCGGGTGGCCCGGACGGTGCCCGCACCGCTCGCCGCCGTCGGCCTCGCGGCCGCCGTCACGGCCTCCGCCGACCTGCCGGTCGCCCGGATCCGGGTCTCCGGCCTGCTGGACGTGGTCCGGCTGCCGGAGCGCGACGCGCTGGGCGGGCTGGCGAGCACGGCGGGCGTCGGTACCGTCCTCGCCTTCACCCTGATCGCCTCGGCCGAGACGCTGTTCAGCGCCGCCGCGGTGGACCGGATGCACCACGGCCCGCGGACCGACTACGACCGTGAGCTGACCGCGCAGGGCGTCGGCAACACGCTCTGCGGCCTGCTCGGGGCGCTCCCGATGACGGCGGTGATCGTCCGCAGCGCGACGAACGTCCAGGCCGGCGCCCGCACCAAGGCCTCCCGCGTCCTGCACGGGCTCTGGCTGCTGCTGTTCACCGCGCTGCTGCCGGGGGTGCTCGGCCTGGTCCCGCTCACCGCGCTGGCCGCCGTCCTGGTGCACGCGGGCGCCAAGCTCGTTCCGGTCCGGCGGATCGTCGGGCTCTGCCGCGAACACCGCGGCGAGGCGGTGGTGCTCGCGGTGACGGCGGTCTCGATCATCACCACCGACCTGTTCGAGGGCGTGCTGATCGGGATCGGCCTGGCCGTGGTCAAGTCGGCCTGGCAGACCTCGCACCTGCAGATCGCGGTGGAGGAACTGCCGCCCCCGGAGGCCCCGGAGCCCGTTGCCGCCGCCGGCGGGGCCGCCGGCCCGGAGCTCACCCGGGCACCGCTGCGGGTCCGCCTGAGCGGCAACGCGACCTTCCTGCGGCTGCCCCGGCTGCTGGACGCCCTGGAGCGGCTGCCGGCGGACCGCCCGGTCGAGCTGGACTGGTCGGGGCTGCGCCACCTGGACCACGCCTGCACGGTGGCGCTCAGCACCTGGGCCGAGCAGCACCGGGCCCGCAGCTCCGCGCCGCTGGCGGTCGAACCGCCGCTGCCGACGGTGGCCTGACGGGACGTCCGACCTGCCGGGCAGACCGGCTCGGCAGGGTGCCGGGTCGTCGGCCGGTCCGGCCGGGCCGGGCGGCTAGCCTGGTCGCGGTGCCGGGACGCCCGACGGACCGGGCACCGGGACAGCGCCGAGCCGGAGGAGGAGCAGAGCCGTGATCGCAGCGTTTTCGGTCACCCCGCTGGGGGTCGGCGAGGAGGTGGGGGAGGCGGTCGCCGCCGCCGTCCGGGTGGTCCGCGCGAGCGGGCTGCCGAACCGCACGGACGCGATGTTCACCAGCGTCGAGGGGGAGTGGGACGAGGTGATGCCGGTGATCCGGGCGGCGATCGAGGCCGTGAAGGCCTACAGCGGACGGGTCAGCACCGTCATCAAGATCGACGACCGGGCCGGGGTCACGGACGGGCTCACCGCCAAGGTGGCCTCGGTGGAACGCCACCTCGCCGAGGGGTGAGCCCCGGTCGGCCCTGCGGTGAGGCCCGGCCCGCCGACCCGAGCGGGCCGGCGGGCCGGGCTTCGGTCAGCGTGCCGCGGTGGGCTGGGTGCTCTGCTCCGCCGACGCGGAGCCGTAGGCCCGGTCGGCCGTCCACCGGGGGAGCAGCCGGTCCACCGCGAACGGTCCGGAGCCGAGCGCGGCTATCGCGAGGAACGCCCAGCAGAACAGCACCGAGGCCTCGCCGCCGTTCTGCAGCGGCAGCAGGGCGTGCTCCTGGTGGACGGTGAAGTACGCGTAGGCCATCGAGCCGGAGCAGAGCAGGGCGGCGGTCCGGGTGCCGAGTCCGGCCAGGACCAGGACACCGCCGACGAGCTGGATCAGTGCGGCCCACCAGCCGGGCCACTGGCCGACCGGGACGGAGCCGCCGCCCTTGGCGCCGCCGAAGACGCCGAAGAGCGAGGCGGCGCCGTGGCAGGCGAAGAGCAGCCCGACGACGACGCGAAAGACCGTCAGGACGAGGGGGCGGACGGTGTCGACCGCTTGCTGGGGAGTAGCGGGCATGGACGTCTCCTGGAGGGAGGGGGTGGGGGACGGGCGGCGGTAAGGGTACCCTTATCTGGAATCGCCTGACAACACTCTGTCAAGTCCACCGTGTTCGAATTTGTTCACCGTCCGTCGTTCGCATGTCAACCGTCCGCTGTCGGCCCGCCCTCTGGCCCGGTGCGCCCGGTATCCGGTGCTCGCTGTGGCGGTCGCTCTCCTCTTTCTTGACCGATCGGTCTGAATATGACTAAGGTTCAGACATGGCACGGACCAAGGAATTCGACCCCGACGCGGCGCTCCAGGCGGCCCTGGAGCTGTTCTGGCGGCGCGGCTACGAGGCCACCTCGATGGCGGAGCTGGTCGAGGAGCTCGGGATCGCCCGTGCCAGCATCTACGCCACCTTCGGCAGTAAGCACGAGCTCTACCTGCGGGCGCTGGAGCGCTACGGCGAGCAGCACAATCCGGTGCTGCTGGCCGAGCTCTCGCAGCCCGGCCCGGTGCTGCCGGCCGTCCGCGGCCTGGTCCGGCGCTTCGCGCGGGAGGCCGGCGAGGACGGCGCGGGCGGCCCCAGGCGCGGCTGTTTCGTCACCAACACCGCCGTCGAGCTCGCTCCGCACGACCCGGACGCGGCCCGGCGGGTGTCCGCCAGTCTCGACCACCTGGAGACGGTGCTCACGGCCGCGCTGGTCCGGGCCGAGGCGCAGCGGGAACTGCCCGCGGGGCGCGACCCCGTGGCGCTGGCGCGGATGCTGCTGGTGCTGATGCAGGGCATGCGGGTGATCGGCAAGGCCGGTGACGGCGAGGCCCGTCTGCGGGCCGCCGCCGAGCAGGCGCTCGGCCTGCTGGACTGAGCGCGCCGCCCGGGCCGGCGCCAGGGCCCGGCCCGGGGGCTTCGGGCGGCCTCGCGACCGGCGCACTGTGCTGTCCAAATTCTGGACCGAACGGTCATTATCAACTAGGGGGATTCGATGGCACAGGGGGTTTCGACACCCGCACGGGTGGACTCGCCGGTTTCTCGGCCTGCGCCCGCCCGCGCCACCGCGCGGGCGCCTTCGCGGCCGGCTCCGTCGGCCCCGTCGCCGGCGTCACCGCGGTCGGGGTTCGCCCTGCTCGGTGCCGTGCAGGCGACGCTGATCTTCACGATCATGATCCTCTCCGTCCCGCTGCCCTTGGTGGGCCGGGAGTTCGGCCTCGGCCCGTCCGGCATCCTGCTGCTCAGCGCCGCGTACGGACTCTCCTTCAGCTCCCTGCTGCTGCTCGGCGGCAGGCTCGCCGACCGGCACGGCGGCCGCCGGATGCTGCGGGTCAGCCTCGTCCTGCTGGCCGTCGCCTCGGTGGCCGGCGCGCTCGCCCCCACCTTCGCCGTCCTGCTGGTGACGCGCTTCGCCCAGGGCGTCGGCGCCGCGCTCGCCGCTCCGGCGGCGGTCGCGGTGGTGCGGTCGCTCTTCCCCCGGTCCGCCGACTACGGCCGGGCGATGGCCACCTGGGGCGGCCTCTCGGCGCTCGGTGCCACCGGTGGCAGCCTGCTCTCCGGCGTAGTCACCGCCTGGGTCTCCTGGCGCTGGATGTTCGCCGTGCCGGTCCTGGTGGCGCTGGCCGGGCTCGCCCTCTCCGGTCGCCTGCTCCCTGCTGCCGAGCCGGCCCCCGGCGCACCCCCGGCGCTCGACCTGCGGGGTGCGGCGCTCGCCACCGCCGGTGTCTCCGCGGTCAGTTGCGGCCTGGTCGGGTCCGGGGAGCACACCTGGGGCGAACCCGTGGTGCTCCTTCCGCTGGTGCTCGGCGCCGCCCTGCTGCTCGCCTTCGCCGCCGCCGAACGGCGCACCGCCGACCCGCTGCTGCCGCCCGGCTTCCTCGCCGACCGCCGCCGGGCCGCCGCCCTGGTCGCCGTCATGGCGACCGCCGCGGGCACCGCGCTGGTCTTCCTGATCCTCCCGCTCTACCTCCAACAGGTCCGCGGCTGGGGCGTGCTGGCGACCTCGGCGGCCTTCCTCCCGTATGCGGCGGTCCTGCTGGCCGCCGGCCGGCTGGCCGGACCGCTGATCGCCCGCCACGGACCGGCCGCCGTCACCGCCGGGGGCCTGGCGGTGGCCGCCGGAGGCCTGGCGCTGCTGGCCGGCGTAGGCCCCGCCACTTCCTTCGCCACCGGACTGCTGCCCGGTCTGCTCCTGCTGCCCGCCGGGGCCGGCCCCGCCTTCGCCGGCTCGGCCGTCCTCGCCACCGGGGGCGTCCGGCCCGGGCGCGCCGGTCTTGCCGCGGGCGTCCTGAACACCGCGATGGAGCTGGGCCCCACCGCCGGCGTCGCCGCCCTGATGGCGCTCGCCGCCACCCGTCCCACCGCCGTCGGCGGCTACGCCGCCGCCCTCGCGGCGGCCGCCGCGGGCCTCGCGCTGACCGCCGCGGCGGTCACCCTGCTGGCCCGCTCCCGACCCGCACGACCCCCGTTCACCCACACCGAGGAGTACTCAGCATGACCACGCGCTTCGCCGACAAGTCCGTCCTGGTCACCGGCGGCGGCACCGGCATCGGCCGGGGCATCGCCCTCGCGTTCGCCCGGGAGGGGGCCCGCGTCGCGGTCGCCGGCCGCACCGAGGACCCGCTGGCCGAGACCGTCCGGCTGATCGAGGAGGAGGGCGGCAAGGCCGTCGCCCTCGTCGGGGACGTCGCGGACGCCGCCGACGCCGCCCGGCTCGTCCGGGAGACCGTCGCCCGGCTCGGCGCCCTGGACATCGCCGTCAACAACGCCGGCATCCTGGGCGCGGTGGCACCGATCGCGGACCTCGCCGAGGAGGACTGGCAGCGGGTCGTCGACACCAACCTGACCGGCACCTGGCTCGCCATGAAGCACGAGATCGCCCACATGCGGACCCAGGGCGGCGGCGCCATCGTCAACATCGCCTCCAACCTCGGCGTCCACATGCGGCTCCCGGGCCTCGGCGCCTACGCGGTCACCAAGGCCGCCGTCAGCGCCCTGACCCGCAGCGCGGCCCGCGACCACATAGCCGAGGGCGTGCGGATCAACTCGGTCAGCCCCGGGCCGGTGGAGACCCCGATGTCCAGCCGCCCGGGCGAGAGCGCCGCCGACAAGGCGGACCGGATGAAGTCGGACGTCCCGGTCGGCCGGGCCGGCTCCGTCGAGGAGATCGCCGCCGCCGTCCTCCACCTCGCCTCGCCCGAGTCCGCCTACACCGTCGGCGCCGACCTCGTCCTCGACGGCGGCATCACCGCCTGACACCCGCCCCGCCTGACGCTCGCCCCCCGTGAACGGCCGACCGGTTTCCGGTCGGCCGTTCACGTCCGTCCGGCCCCGCCCGGTGTGCCGTCCTAGGCGGACAGGGCTTCGCCGTCGTGCGGGAGGGCGCAGGCGGCGGCCAGGTCGTCGAGGGAGAGGTCGAGCGCGTAGGCCAGTGCCACGACCGTGAAGAAGGCCGGTGTGGGGGCACGGCCGGTCTCGATCTTGCGGAGGGTCTCCGAGGAGATCCCCGCCACCGCCGCGATCTCGACCATGCTGCGCGTGCCGCGGGCCGCGCGCAGCAGGGCGCCGAAGCGCTCGCCGCGTTCGCGTTCCCGGGGGGTCAGCGGAGTCCTCACCATGCGCCGATCCTAGACCCGACTGGACCGTGATAGATATACCGGTATAAGAATTGGGTGGAGATGCGGGAGGGCACGGCCATGGTGGAACTCAAGAACGACACGGCGCTGGCGGCGATGCGGGAGGCCGGGCGGGTGGTCGGCGAGGCGCTGGCCGCCGTCGAGCGGGCGGCCGCGGTGGGGGTGAGCCTGCTGGAGCTGGACGAGGTGGCCCGCGGGGTGCTGAGCGGGGCGGGCGCGGTGTCGCCGTTCCTCGGGTACCGGCCGTCCTTCGCGCCCGTGCCGTTCCCGGCGGTGATCTGCGCCTCCGTCAACGACGCCGTGGTGCACGGCATCCCGGACGGCTACCGGCTGCGCGACGGTGACCTGGTCAGCATCGACTGCGGGGCGGTGCTGGACGGCTGGGCGGGCGACGCCGCCGTCAGCTTCGTCGTCGGGACGCCCCGCGCGGAGGACGCCGCGCTGATCGACGCCACCCGGCGGGCGCTCGAAGCCGGGATCGCCGCTGCCGTGGTCGGCAACCGGACCGGTGACATCGGGCACGCGATCGCCGCGGTCGCGCGGCGGGCCCGCCGGGGGGTGCCGGAGGGGTTCGGCGGGCACGGCATCGGGCGCCGGATGCACGAGGAGCCGTCGGTGCCCAACGAGGGCCGCCCGGGCCGGGGTTACCCGCTCAAGCCGGGGCTGGTGCTCGCCATCGAACCGATGCTGACCGGCGGCGGCCGGTCCGACTACCTGACCGACGAGGACGGCTGGACCCTGCGGACCACCGACGGCAGCCGGGCCGCGCACTTCGAGCACACCGTGGCGATCACCGAGGAGGGACCGCGCATCCTGACCCTGCCGTAGCGCCCTCCCGGGGCCGTCGTCGCCACGCCCCGCTCAGCCGAGCAGCCGTAGGCGGGTCGCGGCCACACCGAGCCGGATGCTCTGCCCCCAGGTCAGCTCCAGCGCGTCCGTCTCGATGCCGTCGCCGAAGGCGACCAGCCGGTCCGACTCGACGGTCAGCACCAGCCGCCGGCCGCCGTCGAGCACCCCGTGCACCCGGCTGGTGCCGGTGGCGGGGGAGGGCCAGGCCTCCCGGACGAACCAGGCCAGCGCGGGCGCGGCGGCCTCCGGCAGGGTCAGCGGGCCGCCGCGCTCCAGCCAGGCGGAGCGGCACCAGCCGGTGGCGCCCGTACCGGTGCCGACCAGCACGCCCGAGGAGGCCTGCGGCTCGGGCGGGGCGGACCGCGGGCGGTCGGCCGTGCTCGACGGGACGGACCGGCTCGAACTCCGGCCGGTCGTATCCCGGCCCCCGCCCCCGTCCGGCTCGCCCTCGCCCGGCTCGCCCTCGACGGCCAGCCGGTACCGGGCCGTCTGGTGCCCGGGCTGTCCGACGTACACCTCGTTGAGGGCCAGCAGCCGCTGGGTGTCGTCCGCGACCGCCTCGACCATGGTGCGCTCCTCCAGGTGCCGGGCGCCCGAGCGGGCGACGGCGGCCGGCAGCAGGGCGGGCAGCGCGTCGGCGCGGTGGCGGACCAGGACGCCGGGGTTGCGGCCGGGGTCGGCGTCCACGCCGATCACCGGCTGGCCGTCCAGGTACTTGGCGACGTTGGCGACCAGCCCGTCCTGGCCGACCACGACCACCACGTCCTCGGGCTCGAACAGGAAGCGCGGCAGGTCCGCCCGCTCGACCCGGCTGCGCCGCCACTCCAGCGGCACCGCGGCCGCCGCCCGGGCGAGCGCGTCGGCCTGCCGGCGGTGGCGCTCCTCGGCCTCGGCCATCGACCGGCCGCGGGCGGCGAGGAAGAACGAGGCCTGGCCGGGCGTGCCGTGGTGGGCCAGGAGCTCCTCGTACTCGGTGCGGCGGTGCACCAGGACGGCCCGGGGTGCGAGGGTCACTGGTCGCCCGCGCTCTGGGAGAGTCGGCTGAGCAGCCCGGTGAGCAGGTCCGGTGTGACGGTCATGTTCTCGATCCGGGGCAGGTGCTCGGCCAGCCGCATCAGGGCGAGTGCCCGCAGCACGGCCGGGTCGGCCTGCTGGTGGGCGGTGAGCCAGGCGGCCTCGGCGGCGGCCCGGGCCTCGCCCAGCGCCCGGGCGGCGTCCGCCTCGGCGGTGGCGAGCCTGGTCCGGCGCTCCGCCTCGGCCTCGGCGCGGACCCGGTCGGCGACCGCCTCGTCCTCGGCCTGGAGGCGCCGGTTCGCGCCCTGCTGGGTCAGCAACTGCTTCTCTCGCCGGGCCAGCTCGATTCGGTTGGCCAGCTCGTTCTCGGCGATGCCGCGCTCGTGCTCGACGGCGACCGCGCGCCGTTCGAAGGTGGCCCGGTCGGCCTCCTGCTGGACGAGTTCACGGGCGGGGGTGCGCAGCGCGCGCTCCACCTCGGGCTCGGGGCGCAGCGCGACCACCCGGACGGCGATCACGGCGAGCCCGGTCTCGGTGATCCGCGGTTCGGCGGCGAGCCCCTCGGCCATCCGGTCGCGGACGGCGCTGACGCCGTCGGCCAGCGCGGCCGCGAGCGGGGTGCGGGCGAGCAGGCCGAGCGCGTGCTGCTGGGCGGTCTCGGTGAGCAGGGTGGCGAGCTGGTCGAGCGGGGCGGCGCGCCAGGCGCCGCTGTCGGGGTCGAGGCCGAAGTCGACGCGGGCGGCGGCGACGGCGGGTTCGGTGATCCGGTAGGTGAGGGTGGCCTGGACGGTGACGTCCTGGAAGTCGGAGGTCCGGGCGTGGAACAGCATGGCCAGCTCGCGGTCGTCCACCGGCACCTCGGAGAGGGCGGCGGTGAGCGGCCGGAACCAGAACGCCAGGCCCGGGCCGTCGTGGACGACCTTGCCGCGGTTCAGGTGCCGGATGTGGGCGGTGGGGACGGCGCGCAGGTGGCGCAGTCCGAAACGCTTGGTGATGTCGGCCATGGGAGGTCCCTTTCCCCTTTTCGTCACTCCGACGATATTCGGCGGCGGTTGATCTCGTCAAGATGACGAGAAGAAGGGAAGGCGCCTGGCCCGACTGTCGTGGGAGGATCGCCGGGTGCTGAGGACGCGAACGAAAACGCGGCGGGGTCCGGGCCGGGGGGCGGCCCGCGCCGCGGCGGCGCTGCTCGCACCCGCCCTGGCGACCGCCGCCGCCCTCGGGACCGCCGTGGTCGCCGCACCGCCCGCCCGCGCGGCCGACCGGCCCGGGCAGGCGTTCACCATCTCCGACCCGCGCATCACCGAGTCCAGCGGCCTCGCCGCCAGCCACGCCCACCCCGGCGTCTACTGGACGCACAACGACAGCGACGACGGCCCCTACGTCTACGCGGTGGACTCGCAGGGGCGCACCGTCGCCACCGTCACGCTGCGCGGCATCGAGCCGCGTGACGTGGAGGCGATCTCGATCGGCCCGGACGGCCGGATCTACGTCGGGGACATCGGCGACAACCTCGGCGGCAAGTGGCCCGAGGTCTGGATCTACGCCTTCGCCGAGCCCGCCGAACTGCGCGACCAGACCGTGGAGACGGTCCGCTACCGGGTGCGCTACGAGGACGGCCCGCGCGACGCCGAGGCGCTGATGGTCCATCCGGTCACCGGCCGGGCCTACATCGCCAGCAAGAAGCAGGGCGGCGGCGGCCTCTACCAGGGGCCGGAGAAGCTCTCCACCGCCGGGGTGAACACCTTCCGGCGGATGGTCGACGTCCCCTGGATCACCGACGGGGCGTTCTCCCCGGACGGCACCCGGCTCGTCCTGCGCGGCTACTTCGACGCCACCCTCTACCGCTGGAAGGACGGCGCGCCCGTCAAGCTCGGCCCGCTCTCCACGCCCTTCCAGCGCCAGGGCGAGTCGGTCACCTTCACGGTGGACGGCCGGGCGCTGCTCTACGGCACCGAGGGCAAGGACAGTCCGGTCTGGCGCTCGCCGCTCGACGACGACCAACTCCCGGACACCGTCCAGCCGCTGCCCTCGGCCGCGCCCTCCTCCGGTGCGGCCGCGCCGCCGTCCGGGTCGGCGGCCGCGGGCGGGGCCGACGGGTCGTCGTCCTCGTCGTCCTCGTCCTCCTCGTCCGAGGGGCCGTCGGACCGGACGCTCGGCGTCCTGTTCCTCCTCGCCGTGGTGGGGGCTGTGTTCGGCCTGCGGAAGAAGCGCCGCGGCGACTGACGGGCGGAGCCGGCGGGTGTGTCGGGGTCCGGACCCCGGGGGCGGCCGGCGAGACGGAATCACCGTGGACGAACGGTCCTTCGGGCTTCGGGGCGCCGGCGGGGCCGGGTGGCCGACCGGCTCCGACGGGGTGAATCTGTCGCCGATTTGTGACAAAGCTTGGCCAACACCCGTCCCATGCAGGGTTTTCGTGGACGTAGTGTTCCGCCTATGTCACGGAAGAGTCGCCGTATCTCCTCCCCCGACCCGGGCGACACCTGGGTCCCGCGCACCCGGCGCCGCGAGAGTCCGCTCGCCATGGCGGGTCACGCGGTGAAGTTCCTCGGCTACAGCACGCTGGCCGGCGTCCTGCTGGCGGGCGTGGCCCTGCCGGCGGCCGGCGCGCTCGGGCTGACCGCCAAGAACACCGCGGACAACTTCGACAGCATCCCGGACGACTTCAAGACCCCGCCGCTCAGCCAGGCTTCGCAGATCTTCGACGCGAAGGGCGGCCTGATCGCCAAGGTGTACGAGCGCGACCGCACCGTCATACCCGCCGACCAGATGTCACCGCTGATACGGCAGGCCCAGGTGGACATCGAGGACGCGCGCTTCTACGAGCACGGCGCGGTCGACCTCAAGGGTGTGCTCCGGGCCGCCACCAAGAACGCCGAGAGCGGCACCACCGTCCAGGGCGCCTCGACGCTGACCCAGCAGTACGTGAAGAACGTCAACGTCGAGAAGGCCGGCGACGACCAGGCCGCCGTCCTGGAGGCCCAGCGCAAGACCCTCGGCCGCAAGATCCAGGAACTCAAGTACGCCATCAAGCTGGAGGAGGACCTGACCAAGGACCAGATCCTCACCAACTACCTGAACATCACCTTCTACGGCCACCAGGCGTACGGCATCCAGGCGGCCTCGCAGCGGTACTTCAGCAAGGACGCCAAGGACCTCACCGTCCCCGAGGCCGCGATGCTCGCGGGTCTGGTGCAGAACCCGTCCCAGTACGACCCCAAGCTGCACCCCGTCGCCGCCCAGAAGCGCCGCGACACCGTCATCGACAAGATGGTGGAGAACAAGCACCTCACCGCCGCGCAGGCCCGGGACGCCAAGGCGACCCCGCTGGGGCTGAAGTACAAGGACCCGCAGAACGGCTGCATCACCGCCAACGCCGGGATGGGCTTCTTCTGCGACTACGTCCGGCACGTGGTCAAGCAGGACCCGGTGTTCGGCAAGAGCGCCGCCGAGCGCAAGAAGCTGTGGGACCAGGGCGGCCTGAACATCTCCACCACCCTCGACCCGGACAAGCAGGCCGCCGCCCAGAACGCCGTCACCAAGAAGGTCTACGTGACGGACCCGGTCTCGGCGGCGATCACCATGGTCGAACCGGGCAGCGGCAAGATCCTGGCGATGGCCCAGACCCGCCCCTACGGCCTGGATCCGGACAAGAACCAGACCGTCGTCAACTACAACGCGGACGCGGGGATGGGCGGCGGCAACGGCTTCCAGCCGGGCTCCAACTTCAAGCCGATCGTCGCCGCCGCGGCGCTGGAGGCCGGCCTGCCGGCGACCCAGATCTACCCGGCGCCAAACCGGATGGACTGGCCGACGATGAAGACCTGCGACGGCACCTGGAAGAACCTGGAGAAGGGCAAGAAGGGCGGCTCGATCCCCAACGAGTCCGAGAAGGAGTCCGGCCCGTACGACCTGAAGCAGGCGATGGCCCTCTCGGTCAACACCTACTTCGTCCAGATGGAGCAGGAGATCGGCCTCTGCGCGGTCAAGCAGATGGCCAACAAGCTGGGCGTGGCGACCAAGGCCAGCGGCGATCCGCTCCAGGAACTGCCCGCGCTGGGGCTCGGCACCCAGGAGGTGAGCCCGCTGGTGATGGCCAACGTCTACGCGACCTTCGCCGCCGAGGGCACCTACTGCGCGCCGCTCGCGATCAACCGGATCACCACGGTGGACGGCAAGGACGTCCCGGTCGTCCCCGCCAAGTGCGAGCGGGTGATGTCCGAGGACACCGCCGACGTCATCAACACCGTGCTGCTCGGGGTGACGGAGAAGGGCACCGCGCGCGAGCTCGGGCTGGACGGCGACCGGCAGATCGCGGGCAAGACCGGTACCACCGACGAGAAGAAGTCGGCCTGGTTCAGCGGCTACACCGCCAACCTGGCGGCCTCGGTCTGGCTCGGCGGCCCGGCCAAGGGTGTGCCGATGAAGAACATCCGGATCGGGGGCAAGTACTACCAGGAGATCTTCGGAGCCACCGGCCCGGGCCCGATCTGGCAGCTGGCGATGAACCAGGCGCTGAAGGGCATGCCGCGGGACACCTTCGACACCGTGTACATCCCGGACCCGCCCAAGCGTGATCCGAACCCGAGCGGGAGCCCGAGCGGCTCCGGCACGGCCTCGCCGGGCACCGCCCCGACCGGTGCGGGCGCGCCCGGCGGCCGGACGGCGGACCCGGGGCGGCCGCGCTCGACCCAGCCCGCCGAGCAGCACACCGACCAGCAGACCGAGCAGCACACCGAGCAGACCGGCCGGGGCGACGGCGACCGGCCGGACGGCTCGCAGAACGACGGCTGACCGGACCGGCCGACGGCGGTGCCCCGGACCGCCCTACGGTCCGGGGCACCGCCGGGTTCGGGGGCGGTCGGTCAGTGGACGCCGTTCGCGGCCCAGAAGTCCTGCCGGGCCAGCACGCTGGTGTCGGTCTGGTCGGTGAAGAAGCCGTCCACGCCCAGCTCGTAGAGGTGGCGTGCCCACCCGATGGCGTCGCCGTAGGCGTTCGGGTCGGTGCCGCGGCGGTAGTCCAGCGGGAGGAAGGCGTTCTCGTTGCGGACGGTGTACGGGTGCAGCAGCAGGTTGGCGGCGTGCGCGTCGCGGACCAGCGTGGTCGGCGGCAGGAGCTTGCCGCTCCCGTCCACCGGTGCGATCAGCTGGGTGGTCGGGCCGATGCCGTGGGCGAAGCCGGCCATCCAGCGCAGCCCCGCCGGGGTCACCAGGTCGGCCACCGTGCGCCGGTCCCCGGACAGCACGAAGTCGTACGGCTGGGTGGTCGCGCCGCCCAGCAGCTGGATCCGCGGGTTGTCGACCAGCTTGGCCAGCCGCTGCAGGCTGCTCGGCTCGAAGGACTGCAGGATCGCCCGCCCGCGCCGGCCGGCCAGGCCCGCGCGGCGCAGCTCGTCGGCGAGCCGCTCCTCCAGGGGCAGACCGATCGAGCGGAAGTAGCTTGGGTGCTTGGTCTCCGGGTAGAGCCAGACCTCGCGGCCGAGCTCGCGTCCGCGCTTCCTGGCGAAGTCCGCCAGCTCGCGGAAGGTGAGCACCGGCCACCGGCCGTCGTACAGGGTGTTGCGCTGGCGCTGCTGCGGGAGGCGCTCCTTGGCGCGCAGGGTGCGCAGCTCGGCGAGCGTGAAGTCCTCGGTGAACCAGCCGGTCTGCGGCAGGCCGTCGATGGTCTTGGTGGTCTTCCGGCCCGCGAACTCGGGGTGGTCGGCGACGTCCGTCGTCTCCCCGATGTTGTTCTCGTGCCGGATCACCAGGTGGCCGTCCTTGGTGGGGACGAGGTCCGGCTCGATGACGTCCGCACCGAGCTCCAGGGCGAGCTCGTAGGAGCCGAGGGTCTCCTCGGGGCGGTAGCCGGGCGCGCCGCGGTGGCCGATGACCAGCGGGTGCGGCAGCCGGTCCAGGCCGGTACCGGTGCGGACCGGGGAGCGGGTGCCGGCCGTCGCTCCGGCGTCCGCGCGCCCCTCGGCGGCGTCCGGCTGCTCGTCGGCCGGGGCCGCGAACGCCTCGCCCGCGGTCGCCGCGAACGCGGCCGCACCGAGGCCGGCGGCGCCGGTCGCACGCAGGAACCGGCGGCGCGAGGAGGCCGTGCCGGGTGCGGAGGAATCTGTCGAGCTGCTGCCGTCGAGCGGACGGTTCGTCATGGAGGCTCCTGGCTCGCGCTGGGGGCGGGACGCTGATGGTCGTCGCCCGCAGACTAGGAGCAGCGGCGCCCGGCCGGGTGGCGTTCGGGCGAACTGCGGGCGAAGATCCGCCGTGCACCCGTCAGGAACGCACCCGAGGCGCACCCGGTGCGGGCCGGGTGCGCCCTCGGACGGAGCGGGGGCCGGGTCAGCCGTTGACCTGGCAGAGGGCGTAGGACTTCTCCGCGTGCAGCATCGACTCCAGTTCCGGGTAGCCCTGGGTGCGGTAGCTGTAGTACGCGACGGTGTACTCGACATCACACCGGTTGGCGGCGGACAACTGGCTGTCGGGCTGGTCGGCCACCGTCAGCGGACCGTGGGCCGGGAGGTCGACGCCGGCGGCCTGGGCGGCCCCGGCCCCGCCGGCCAGAACGGCGGCGACGGCGAGCGCGGCGACTGCGAGCGGGCGGGACAGGCGGTTCATCAACTGAGTGTCCTTCCAGAGGAGTCGGTGTGCCCCCGATTCTGCTCCGGAGGGTGATCACGGTCCTATCCCAGAACGGTGGGGGGAGCGCCCGGCTCCCCCCACCTCCCGCCCCTCAGTCCTTGTTCAGAGCTCGGCGAGCAGCTTCCGGCCGTCCGGCCAGTCACCGAGCCCGGAGTCGGCGTTGAGATGTCCGTGGGCGCCGGGCTCCACGTACCGGGCGCCCCACGCCTCGGCGAAGGCGCGGGCACGCTCCGGCGTGACCCAGGGGTCGTCGGTGCTGGAGACCACCAGCGAGGGGAAGGGCAGCCGCTCCAGGGTCACCGGGCGGAAGCCCGCGAGCGCCGGGACGTCGGCGTTGTCGATGTCGGCGGGTGCGACCAGCAACGCACCCCGGACGGCGGCGGTCCGTCCGGCGGCGGCCGCGGCCGCCCAGCGGGCCACCGCGACGCACCCGAGGCTGTGTGCCACCAGGACGACCGGCCCGCCGGCCGCCGCGGTGGCGATCGCGGCATCGAGGGCGGCCACCCAGGCGTCCGGCTCCGGGAAGTCCCAGTCCTCCTGCTGGACGCGCCGGAAGGCCGCCGGGTCGGCCTCCTCCCACCGGGTCTGCCAGTGGGCGGGCCCGGAACCCTGGTAGCCGGGCAGGACGAGGTAGCTGGTGCGGTCCGACATCGTGCGGACTCCCTTCGGGGGCTGACCTGGGCACCAGGGAGTCTAGGGGCCGCCCGGGAAGGGGCGCGTAGGCCCTGGCGACGGCGCACACGGCTCGCCCATGGCGCGTGTCACGCGTCACGCGCCGGGTGTGCGAGCGGTGTGCCCCGTTGCGTCGGCGCGGCCGGGTGCGGGAGGTTGTTCCCGGCCCGCCCCGGCCGCCACCGGCGCGGGCCAGCACCATGTCTGACGACCGATCACATGGAGGGATGTCGGCGATGACATCGAAGGTCCTGCTCGTCACCGGTGATGCCGCGGAGTCGCTGGAGGTGTTCTACCCCTACCAGCGGCTGCTGGAGGAGGGCTACGAGGTCGACATCGCGGCGCCGACGAAGAAGCGGCTCCAGTTCGTGGTCCACGACTTCGTCGACGGCTACGACACCTACACGGAGAAGCCCGGTTACACCTGGCCCGCCGACCTCGCCGTCGCGGACGTGGACCCGGCCGAGTACGTCGCCCTGGTCATCCCCGGCGGCCGTGCCCCCGAGTACCTGCGGAACAACACCGACGTGCAGCGGATCGTCCGGCACTTCTTCGACGCCGACAAGCCGGTGGCGCAGATCTGCCACGGCCCGCTGATCACCGCGGCCGCCGGCGTGCTCTCCGGCCGCCGCAGCGCCGCCTACCCGGCCCTGGAGCCCGACGTGGCCGCCGCGGGCGCCGAGTACGTCGACGGCGAGGCGGTCGTCGACGGCGTGGTCGTCTCGGCCCGCGCCTGGCCCGACCACCCCGCCTGGATCCGCGCCTTCATCGAGGTCCTCCGGGTCAAGGCCCCGCTGGCCTGACCCTGACGGACCCAGGGGCACCCCTCCGCCCCAAGGCGGAGGGGTGCCCCTCAGCCTGTCAGGGTCCTGTTCCGCCGGTGGGTGGAGCGACACGCCGACGGAAGATCGGACCAGCGGTGGAGAGGCTCGGGACCTGGGTCGGACGTGTACGTCTCCCCCCGCTGTCAGAGTGTCAGTCGACAGGACCGGGGCGGATGTTGTGGAAGGTCCGCCCGTTCGGACACCGGAGGGCGGCGGCATGACGGGAACGACGAGGGATCGGGCGGGCCGGGCGGAGTGGACGGGCCCGGAAGGCGGGCGGGACCGGGGGCGGCGACGGCGGGGGCTGGCCGTACGGGCGGTGGCGGTCGCGCTGGCCGGCGCCGGTCTGGTGGGTGCCCTCGCCCCCGTCGCGGGTGCCCAGGGCGCGGCGCCCGGGTCCGGCCGGCCGGTGGCCGACGGCGGCGCCGACCGGGTCGACCGGGCGGCGCTGGACGCGGCCGTGCGCGGGCCGGTGGCCCAGGGCGGCGCCTCCGCCGCGCTGGGGCTGGTCGCCGAGCGCGGACGCACGGTCTGGAAGGGCGCGGCCGGGACGGCCGACTTCGCCACCGGCGCCCCGGCCACCGCCGACGGCCGGTTCCGGATCGGCAGCGTCACCAAGACCTTCGTGGCGACGGTGGTCCTGCAGCTCGTGGCGGAGCACCGGGTCGGCCTGGACGACCCGGTGGAGAGCCGCCTGCCCGGCGTGGTGCCGAACGGCGGGCAGATCACCGTCCGCCAACTGCTGAACCACACCAGCGGCCTGTTCAACTACACCGAGGACCCGTCCTTCTCCTTCGACGAGGACCCCGCCGCCCTGCAGCAGTGGCTCGACGTCGGCCGCTGGCGCCCGTACGCGCCGGGGGAGCTCGTCGGCCTCGCCGCCCAGCACCCCCCGTACTTCGCCCCCGGGCAGGGCTGGCACTACTCCAACACCAACTACGTGGTGATCGGGATGCTGATCGAGCGTCTCACCGGCCGCGGCTGGGCCGACGAGGTCCAGCGCCGGATCATCCGCCCGCTCGGCCTGACCGGTACCTCGATGCCGCTCAACTCGCCCTTCGTCCCCGGCCCGCACGCCCACGGCTACTACAAGCTCGCCTCCGGACCGGCGGACGTCACCCTGCTCGACCCGAGCATGGCCGGTGCGTCGGGGGCCGGGATCTCCACCACCACCGACCTCGCCCGGTTCGTCTCCGCCCTGCTCGGCGGGCGGCTGCTCGCCCCGGCCCAACTCGCCGAGATGAAGCGGACCACCCCGCAGAGCGGTCCCGCCGAGTACGGCCTCGGCCTCCAGCGGACGTCGACGGCCTGCGGCGAGTACTGGGGCCACAGCGGCGGAATCCCGGGCTACACCACCCTGATGTACGGGGCCTCGGACGGCCGGCGGCAGTTCACGGCCTCCGTCAACCCGTACGACCTCTCCGACCTCCCGGCGGCCAACGCCACCGTCGAAGCCCTGGTCGCCACCGCCCTCTGCGACACCCACCCGGCCACCGCGGCCACCCCGCCCACCCCGCCCACGGCGACCGGCACCCTCGCGGCCACCGGCGTGGTCCGGTGACCTCCCCGGCACGATCACCGGGGTGCTGGGGGCGGTCCACGACCGGGGTGCCATCATGACCGGCACATGACGGTCGATTGTCGCCAGGAGGACGAGACATGGCAGAGCCGCTGATCGCCGCAGTCGGGGGCCGGGTGCCCGACATCGACCCGACCGCCTTCGTCGCACCCAACGCTGTCGTGGTCGGGTCGGTCACGGTCGGCGCCGGGGCGAGCGTCTGGTACGGCGCGGTGATCCGCGGCGACGCCGAGGCGATCACGGTCGGCGCGGGCAGCAACATCCAGGACAACTGCACGCTGCACGCGGACCTGGGCTTCCCGCTGGTGATCGGCGAGCGGATCTCGGTCGGCCACAACGCCGTCCTGCACGGCTGCGTGATCGAGGACGACGTGCTGGTCGGGATGAACTCCACGGTGCTGAACGGCGCCCGGATCGGGGCCGGTTCGCTGGTCGCGGCCGGGGCCGTGGTCCCGCAGGGCATGGAGGTGCCGGCGGGCTCCCTGGTCGCCGGGGTGCCGGCCAGGATCCGGCGCGAGCTGACCGAGGAGGAGCGGGCGGGCGTCACCTTCAACGGCGAGGGCTACCGCCTCCTGGCCGACGCCCACCGGAAGATCGAGCCGGTGGAGCGTCGGACGGCGTAGGCGGTCGAACGGGGCGAGGCCATCGGGTGCGGCGCACCGCCCGGCGCGCCCCCGCCCGGCCGGTCAGGTGCGGGCGACTGCCTCGGCGGTGGACAGGGGGTGACCGAGGGCCGGGACCGGTACCGGGGCGGCCGTCCCGGGGCGGCGGCGGTCGGCGGCCCAGGCGATCACCGCGATCACCGCACCCGAGGCGGCGAGGCCCGAGCCGACCAGGGTCGGCGACGTCCAGCCGAGCCCGGCGTCCAGGGCCAGGCCGCCGAAGTACGCGCCCTGGGCGTTGGCCAGGTTGAACGCGCCCTGCACGGTCGCCGAGGCGAGGGTCGGGGCGTTGCGGGCCTTCTGCAGCACCAGGGTCTGCACGGCCGGGACGATCGCGAAGCCGAAGAGCCCGACCAGCACCACCGTCAGGGCGGCCGACCACTCGGTGCGGGCGGTCACCCCGAAGAGCGCCAGGGTGGCGGCGAGCAGCAGGAAGGCGGCGCAGACGGTCGGCCGCAGCGCGCGGTCGGCGGCGATGCCGCCCAGCACGTTGCCGATCGTCATGCCCACCCCGAACAGCGCCAGCACCAGCGTCACCGATCCGGTGGCGTAGCCGGAGACCTCGGTGAGCAGGGGGGTGATGTAGCTGTAGCAGGCGAAGAATCCCCCGCAGCCGAACACCACCGTGCCGAGGGCCAGCCAGAGCTGTCCGCTGCGGAACGCCCCCAGCTCGTGCCGGAGGCCGGACTGCGCGGGCGTGGGCAGCTGGGGTACCAGCCGCGCGATGGCGACGGTGCCGAGCGCGCCGATCGCGACCACCACCAGCATGGTGGCCCGCCAGCCGAGGTGCTGGCCGAGCAGGGTCGCGGCCGGGACCCCGACGATGTTGGCGACGGTCAGGCCCGAGAACATCACGGCGACCGCCCGGGCCCGCCGCTGCGGGGCGACCAGCTCGGCGGCCGCGACCGCCCCGGCGCCGAAGAACGCCCCGTGCGGCAGCCCGGTGATCAACCGGGCCGCCGCCAGCGACCAGAAGTCGGGCGCGATCGCGCAGAGCAGGTTGCCGGTCGCGAAGAGGCCGGCCAGCGCGACCAGCACGGGCTTGCGAGGCCGTCCGGCGGCGAGCGCGGTGAGCAGCGGTGCGCCGATCACCACGCCGATGGCGTAGGCGGAGATCAGCCACCCCGCCTGGGGGATGGAGACGTGGAGGTTCTCGGCGACCTGGGGCAGCAACCCCATGGCGGCGAATTCGGTGGTGCCGATGGCGAACGCGGTGACGGCCAGGGCGACCAGCGCGAGTGGCAAGGGGGACTCCGGGGTGACGCCCGGGCGGGAGCCGGGCAGGGGGTCCGGCACGGTCGTCGGGCCGGTGCAGACAGGTGACCGGGCGGGGCGACCCGGTGGGGGAGCGGGGTGGGGGAGCGGGGTGGGGGAGCGGGGCGGCGCGGGGATGACGGGCAATTCGTCTGGGCGAAATCCTAATCCGATCGGATGACCCCACCAGGTGCCGCCCATGGCCGGACGGTGACACATGGGGGTCGCCAGCGGCGCCCCCGCGCGCGAGACTGGGGTCATGTGCCGCAGTATCAAGACGTTGAGACCGCCCGTGACGCCGGACGCCTCCGATGAGGACTTCCACGCGGCCGCCCTCCAGTACGTGCGGAAGGTGTCGGGGTTCCGCGCCCCGGCGGCGCACAACCAGGAGGCCTTCGACCGCGCCGTGGAAGCCGTCGCCGAGGCCACCGCCCGATTGCTCGACGAGTTGGAGGTCCGCGGCGCTCCCGCCCGGACCACGGGGGCCGCCGCCTGATCCGACGGCGGGAAGCCGCCGGCCGGCCCGGCGCAGACCTGTAGGGGCAGCATGGGCGCCAGGGACAGCTGGGACCAGGTGGACCGAGGAGATCGGCGATGAACCCCGCGAACCGTTACGTACTGACCTTCCCGGGCACGCCCGGCACCCAGGCCCCGCAGGACGTGGTCGTGGTCTCCCGCACCAGTACGACCGGTCCCGGCGGCCACCCCGTCTACGAGGACGCCACGGGCATCGTCCGGGCCGAGATCAGCGACTCGGGCGAGGTCCGGATGCTCGCCAGCGGGGGGCACCAGTCCCCGCACTTCCCGGTGCACGCCGAACCACTGCCGTAGCGGGCAGCCCTCCGCCGCCGGCGCGGCCCACCGGACCGCGCCGGCGGCGGGCCGGGTCACGCCCGGCCGGTTGTCCCCTCGCGGCCTCGGGCAGAATCGGCTCATGACTACAGCGAGTTGGCAGGGCACGGTCGTCGCCGAGAGCGACGACACCACCGTGGTCGAGGGCAACCACTACTTCCCGGCCGAATCCGTGCGCGCGGAGTACCTGCGCCCGTCCGACACCACCACCGTCTGCGGCTGGAAGGGCACCGCCGAGTACTACACGCTGGACATCGGCGGCAAGCTCAACCCCGACGCGGCCTGGTACTACCGCGACCCGCTGCCGGACGCCGAGCACGTCCGCGGCCGGGTGGCCTTCTGGCGCGGGGTGGAGATCACCGAATAGCGCGTACCTCCGCGGTTCACCGGGTACCCGCAGAGCATGGCAATCTTCAGGAGACCGGGACGCTCCCGGCAGCCGGAGCCCGCCCCCGAACAGGTCGCCGAGGAACTGGCGGACCTCGTCGAACAACTGGAACGGCCCGCCCCCGGCGTCGAGGGCGGGCCCGCCGGGCAGCTCGCCGAGTACCGCGCGGAGCGCGACAAGCGCCGGGCCACGGCCCTGCTCGGGTCCGTCTCCCGGCGGCTCGGCAGCGGCGGCCTGGCCGCCGCGAAGGGTGCCGCCTACGGCGGCCGGGCCCTCGCCGACCAGCTGGTGCAGGCCGCGCCGCGCATCCCGGTCCGGAGCCTGACCACCCTGCGCGCCCAGCACCCGGACGCGGCCGACCCCGAGCGGCTGGCCGACCTGCTGGTCAGCGGCGCCAGCCGCGCCTCCGGCGCGCTCGGCGCGGGCGTCGGGGCCGCGGCGATGCTGCCCGTGCCGCCGGCGATGGCGCTGGAGATCGCCGCCGAGACGCTCGCCGTGGCGGCCGTCGAGATCAAGCTGATCGCCGAACTGCACGAGGTGTACGGCCTCGCGGCCCAGGGCACGGCCACCCAGCGGGCCTCCGCCTACGTGGCGGCCTGGGCCAACCGCCGGGGCATCGACGCGACGCTGCTGGTGAAGCCGGCCGGGTTCGCCGCGATGGCGCTCGGCTCCGAGGTCCGTCAGCAAGTCCGCAAACGGCTCACCCGCAGTACGCTGCGCCGCCTGCCCTCGCTGATCCCACTGCTGGTGGGGGCAGGCATCGGCGCCACCGTCAACCGGCGTGACACCCGCAAGCTCGCCAAGGAGGTCCGGGAGGACCTCAGGCACCGGCGCAGCACGGCGGACCGCGCGTACTGGGCCGCCGCGGCCCCGCCGCTGAAGGGCGAGCGGGGCGAGCCGCGGCCCTGAGCGACTCGCGTCGGGGAACGCCACACGGGGGTGACCCCGCTCCCGGGCACCCGGGAGCGGGGTCACCCCCGTGTGCGCCTCAGACGCCGGGCGCCTGCGGGGCGGAGGCCCCGCGCCCGGTCTTCACGGTGTTGACCATGGCCTGGTGGATCGCCCGCGCCGTGATCTCGTCCGTCGCCGGCACGGGGCTGCCGGCCACGGTGTACCAGTCCAGCGCCCCGGTGTACTGCACGGTCAGCCGGGCCTCGCCGTCCACCCACGTGGTGTGCACGGTGAGGTCGCCGGAGATCGGGCCGACCTCGGCGGTGGTGACTCCGCCCGGTCCGCTGATGATCGACTGAGTGGTCCAGGTGGCCCAGGACGCCCGCGGGTCCCCGGGCCTCCCGGTCGGCCGTCCGCCCCGCGCCGCCGATGCGCTCTGCTGCTGCTCGCTCATGCGCCCATCCTTCCCCGCCGGGCCGCCGCCGAGCGGGCAGCGACACCCGCGGTCGCGGAGGCCGCCCGTCCGGCGGGCGGCCTCGTGGAGATCCTTCGTCCTGGAAGGTCAGCTGTACGCCTCGGGCTCCTCCGGAGGTGCGCCCTCCGCCTGCGAGGTGTCCTGCGCGTGCTGGTTCTGCATCGAGGTGATGCCCTCCTCGGGGTCGGCCGCGCGGATGTCCTCCTCCCGATCGACGCTCACCTCGGACCGTGCGCTCATATCGGTCATCACGGGCTCCGTCTCCTCGGCCGGCCGGGGTCGCCCGAGAGCACCACAGCCTGCCGTGGTGCGGGCCGGCCGCCGGGCCGGGCTCCTGCTTCGCCCCTCCAGCCTGCCTCGGTGCCCGCGCCGCGGCCAACTGAGCCCGGGAGCCCCGTGCGCCGGGGCCGACCGGGCTCCGCGGTCGCGGCCGACCGGATCGGCCGGACCGGACGGGTGCCTGCGTCACCCCTTCTGCCCGGCCGCGCCCGCGTCATGCCCGTTCCGGGGCGCGGATCCGCTCCGGTGGCGGGTCTCACCAGGCGATCGGCAGCGCCTTCAGGCCGTAGATGAACGCGTCCGAACGGAAGGTGAGCTCGCTCTCCGGCACGGCGAGCCGCAGCCCGGGCAGCCGGTGGAAGAGCGTGGCGAGGGCGATCTGGAGCTCCGCCCGGGCCAGCGGCTGGCCCAGGCACTGGTGCACGCCGAAGCCGAACGCGAGGTGGCGCCGGGCGTCCCGGTCCACGTCCAGCTCGTCGGCGGGGAGGTGGCCGGGGGCGCCGAAGAGCTCCTCGTCCCGGTTGGCGGTGGAGAGCATCGCGACCACCCCGTCGCCGGCCCGGATCCGGACGCCGCCCAGCTCGACGTCCTCCAGCGCCAGTCGGGGCAGCCCCATGTGGATGATGGTGAGGTGGCGCAGCAGCTCCTCGACCGCGCCGGGGACGGCCGCCGGGTCGGTCAGCCGCGCGGCCTGCCCGGGGTGGCGCAGCAGCAGGAGGGTGGAGAGCCCGATCATGTTGGCGGTGGTCTCGTGGCCGGCGACCAGCAGCAGCATGCCGGTGGCGGCGATCTCGCGGAGGCTGAGGTCGTCGCGGGCGGCGAGCCGGCTGAGGATGTCGTCGCCGGGGCGGCGCCGCTTCTGCGCGGCGAGGCCGCCGAGGTAGTCGAGCAGCTCGGTCTGGGCCCGGCGCACCTCGGCCTCCTCCACCGTGGTGCTGACCAGGACGCGGCTGAGCTCCTGGAACATCTGCCGGTCCTCGTACGGGACGCCCAGCAGCAGGCAGATCACCAGGGAGGGCACCGGCAGCGCGAAGTCGCCGACCAGGTCGGCGGGGCCACCGGACGCGGTCATGCTGTCGAGGGCCTCGTCGACGATCTGCTGGACCTCGGGGCGCATCGCCTCGACCCGCTTGACCAGGAAGTCCCCGGTGACCATGCGGCGCAGCCGGGAGTGCTCGGGGTCGTCGAGGCGGAGGAAGTTGGGGTTGGCGGCGAGGATCGCCCGCCGGCCGGGGGTGAAGGACGGGAACTCCGGACGGCGGACGTCCGCGCTGAAACGGCGGTCGGAGAGCAGCGAGCGGACCTCGTGGTAGCCGGTCACCAGCCAGCAGGAGGAGCCGTCCAGCAGCGCGGCGCGGGTGACGGTGCCCGCGCGGGCGGCCTCGGTGTAGACGGGGGGCGGGCTGAACGGGCAGACGCCGTCGTGCGGGGCGGGCAGCAGCGGGGCGGGGGCGGGGGCGGTGGGCGTGCTCGTCAAGGTGGGGTCTCCTCGCGTGGCGGAGCGATGGGCGGCAGGGGCGGGCGGCAGCGGACGGACGGCGGGCCCCGGGGGGTGGACACGCGGGCCCGTCCGGCGGCCGGGAACCGGATGCCGGGTGACGTGGGGAAGGCCGCCGTGGGCGGCGGCCGGTGGGGGCGCCGGACCGGTCGGGCCCGGCGGGTGGTCAAGGAGGACGACGGAAGCTCAAGGAGGGCGGACGCTCAAGGAGGACGGCGGGCGGCCCGGGGCGGGCGGGAGCACCGGCCCGGCGGCGGCCCCTAACCGGCCGCGGGGCCCGTCCGCTCCCGGTCTCTCTCCGGAGCCTCCTCGGCGACGGTGATCGCGCCGCCCGGGCAGAGCTCGGAGGCCAGCCGCACGTCGGCGAACCGCGCCGGCGGCAGAACGGTCAGACGGAGCCTCACCAGGCCGTCTTGGTCGTCCTGTTCGAAGACCTCCGGCGCCGTGAGGACGCACTGGCCGGAGCTGCAGCAGCGGTCCTGGTCGATGCTCACCTGCATGTACGGACACCTCTCAGTGGTGTGGCACCGGATCGCCCGGGCCGGCCGCCCCCCGCCGTCCACGCCAACGTAGCCGTCGCTCTGTCGCACACGAAGGGTGCGTCGCCATACTCGTGCAGAATGGCCGATTCCACGCTCAACCCGAACAAAGCTCTGGCAAAGGCGGTTTGACCGACCGTCATGACCCTTCCGAGGCGGGTCCGGCCTCGCTGAGCCCCTCCGCCGCGGCGATCTCCCGGACGGTGGCCACGGTGTCCGCCTCGTCCGCGCTCTTGTCGGGCCGGTAGCGCAGCACCCGGGCGAACCGCAGGGCCAGCCCGGCGGGATAGCGGGGGCTGCGCTGGACGCCGTCGAAGGCGATCTCCACGACGAGTTCCGGCCGTACCCGCACGGTGTACGAGTCCCGTTCGACCTCCCGGGCGAGGAGTTCGGTGGTCTGGCGGGCGAGCGTCTCGTCGGTCAGGCCCTTGAAGGTCTTGCCGAGCATCACCCAGGGCCCGAGGCCGGGCTCGCCGGCGGCCCGGGCGCCGAGGTGCAGGTTGCTGAGGAAGCCGCGCCGCCGGCCGCTGCCCCACTCGGCGGCGAGCACCACGAGGTCCAGGGTGTGCCGGGGCTTGACCTTGATCCACCCGGCTCCGCGCCGGCCGGCCGCGTAGCCGGCCGCGGGGTCCTTGGCCAGCACGCCCTCGTGGCCCAGCGCCAGCGTGTCCCGGAAGAAGGCCAGGGCGGCCTCGCGGTCCGCCGTCCCGGTGCGCGCCACCCGCAGGGCGGCCGGCACCGACTCGTCGAGGGCCGCCCAGCGGTCCAGCCCCGGCCGGTCCACGAAGTCCACGCCGTCGCGGTGCAGCAGGTCGAAGAAGTAGGCGTTGAGCGGCACTTCGGCGCGCAGCCGGTCCGGGTCCTGCCGGGAGGCGGTCCGCGCGGCGGTCTCCTGGAACGGCCGGGGGCGGCCGTCGGGGTCGAGCGCGATCGCCTCGCCGTCCAGCACCGCCGAGCGGACCGGCAGGGCGAGGGCCGCCTCGACCACCTCGGGCACCCGGGCGGTGATGTCGTCCAGGCTCCGGGTGAACACCGCGACGTCCCGGCCGTCCCGGTGCACCTGGATCCGGATGCCGTCCAGCTTCCACTCCAGCGTGGCCGGGCCGATCCGGTCGAGCGCGGCGGCGACGTCCGGTGCCGAGGCGGCCAGCATCGGCCGGACCGGGCGGCCGACCTCCAGCCGGAACGCCTCCAGGGCGGGCACGCCGCCGGTCAGCGCGGCCTCGGCCACCGCGCGGGCCGAACCCCGGAACATCAGCGCCCGCCGCACCGCCGCCGCCGGGACGCCGGCGGCCTGGGCGACGGCGTCGGCCACCACCGCGTCCAGCGCGCCCTGACGCAGCTCGCCGACCAGCACCGCCCGCAGGAACGCCTGCTCGACCTCGGTGGCCCGCCCGAACAGCTCGGCCAGCAGCCGCTGCCGCTCGGCCCTGGCGCCCGGGCCGTGCACCGCGGCGATGGTCTCCAGGGCCTGCTCGGTCTCCCGGACGCCCCAGGACGGCTCGGCGACGGCGGGCGGCAGGTCGCGCAGGGCCGCCGGTCCGATGCCGGTGCGCAACCGGTGGGCCTCTCCGGAGAGCAGGGCCACCGCCGCCGGGGCCTCGGCCGGGCCGAGCTCGCGCAGGCAGTCCGCCAGCAGCGTGGTCTTGGCCCGGCGGCCGGGCTCGCCCGCCACGGCGCGGGAGGTCAGGGCCAGGTGCCGGAGCAGCATGGGGGCTCCTCGATGGGGGCTCGGCGCCGGCCGGACCCGAGAACCCGCCGGACCCGAGTGCCGGCCGGACCCGAGAGCGGGCCGGACGCGGTATCGGGGCCGACCGGGACGCGGGAGGCGCGGATCGGACCGGCGAACGGATCGGGCGGGCAGGCTCCAGCATCCGCGACGCGGCCCGTTCCGGATCGCAGGACACGCCCCGGGCGCGGCCGGGAGGGATTGCGCCACCGCGTGGTGCGCCGGCCGGGGCTCTTGGCCGTACCGTCCAGTGGAAGGGATCCGACGGCCCGTCATGCCGCGGACGTCCGGGTCGGCGCTGCGGTGGACGCGCCGCTCGCCCGGCTCAGGGCGACCGCCGCCGGGCGCGGCCGGCACGCCGTCCGCTGGAGCACCGCCGACGACGGCCACCGGGCCCGCGGCACGGACGGCCAGGTCCCCCACCGGACCGTGCTCGTGACCTACGCCATGGCGCCGGACGCCGCCGGCTGACAGGCTCCGGAGGCCTCGGTCTCCCCGGTCCGACCGGCCACCGGCCGGAGCATCGGAAATTCGTTCGTACTTTCTGTTATCGGCGCGCCGCCGGGGGGTCTCCCAGGTGTCGGCACCCGTACCGGCCGGCCCGAACAGGAAGTGTGCCCAGGTGAACAGCGAAGACAGGACGACGATCCTCCCCGCCGTCGGGGGCCCGGACGCCTCCGACGGCGGCCGCGCGGCACGGCGCGCGGCCGACCGCCACCGGGGGCGCGGCCGTCGGGGCCGCCGCCGTCGCAGCGTCGGCCCGGTGGTGGCGGTGGTCGCCGCGGTGGCCGGCACCGGGGTGATCGCCGCGCTGGCCGGCGCCGGGTACGGCTACTACCACGGGTCCGCCGACCGGGACGGGCAGTGGACGGTGGCCCTGGACCCGCAGATCGCGGCGGAGGCCGGGGACCACAACGGGATCCAGATCCCCGGGTCCGGTGTCATCGACCCGGCGCTGAAGCCCTCGCCCACCGACAGCCCGTCCGCCGCCGACCCGGCCCACGCCGCCACCGCGACCCCGGCGCCGTCCGACTCGGCCGCCGCGGGCCAGAGCCCCTCGGCCGGTGCCGCCGCGACGACCGCGTCCGCCCCGGCCACGGCCTCGGCGACCGCCAAGCCGACCTCCACCGCGAGCGCGGGCACCGCCCCGAAGGCCTCGACGAGCGCGGCCGCGACGCCGCCCCGGACCACCGCGGCCCCCGCGAGCGGCGCCCCCGCGGGCGGCACCGCGGCCCAGTACGCCCAGCAGGTCGTGGACCTGGTCAACGCCCAGCGCGCCCAGAACGGGTGCGGACCGCTCACCGCCGACTCCCGGCTGGCCACTGCCGCCCAGGGCCACAGCGAGGACATGGCGGCCCGCAACTACTTCGACCACGCCAGCCCCGAGGGCCGGCACGCGGACTACCGGATCGAGGCGACCGGCTACCGCTGGAGCAGCTGGGGCGAGAACATCGCCCGCGGTCAGAAGGACCCGGCGGCCGTGATGGACGCCTGGATGAACAGCCCCGGCCACCGCGCCAACATCCTGAACTGCTCCTTCAAGCAGATCGGCGTCGGTGTGAAGACCGGCTCCGGCGGCCCCTGGTGGACCCAGGTCTTCGCCTCCCCGTCCTGATCTCCGGCCCCGCTCGA
The DNA here is from genome assembly GCF_055561235.1 of Kitasatospora sp. NPDC022856. Classification (NCBI taxonomy): domain Bacteria; kingdom Bacillati; phylum Actinomycetota; class Actinomycetes; order Kitasatosporales; family Streptomycetaceae; genus Kitasatospora; species Kitasatospora sp. NPDC022856. The sequence goes on from NZ_JBVHHE010000017.1 coordinate 48,787, forward strand.
ACCCCCGTTTCCGAATCCGCGCGAATTGTTGTTATCTGAGCACTTCCCCGAGGTCTCCCAGGAGGCAACGGCGGACGGATGACGGCAAGACGGAGTGCGTACCCATGAACGTTGACGTGCAGAGCAGGACCGGGACGACCCTGGTGCTGGCGGCCCAGTCCGGCGACCGGCAGGCCCAGGAGGCGCTGGTCGCCGCCTGGTTGCCGCTGGTCTACAACGTCGCCGGCCGTGCGTTGAACGGCCACGCCGACGTCGACGACGTGGCCCAGGAGACCATGATCCGGGCGCTGGACGGCCTGGACGGGCTGCGCGACCCCGAGTCCTTCCGCTCCTGGCTGGTCGCGATCACCATGAACCAGGTCCGCCGGCGCTTCACCGGCCAGCAGCAGAGCACCGTCGGCGGCCTCGACGAGGCCTGGGAGCTCGCCGACCCGCGGGCCGACTTCACCGACCTCACCATCCTGCGGCTGGGGCTGTCCGGCCAGCGCCGCGAGGTCGCCGAGGCCACCCGCTGGCTGGACCCGGACGACCGGGAGCTGCTCGCGCTCTGGTGGCTGGAGGCCTGCGGCGAACTCAGCCGGGCCGAACTCGCCGAGGCGCTCGACCTGACGCCGCAGCACACCGCGGTCCGGGTCCAGCGGATGAAGAAGCAGCTGGAGGCGGGCCGGGTGGTGGTCCGGGCGCTCACCGCCTACCCGCGCTGCGCGGAGCTGGTCGAGCTGACGGCGGGCTGGGACGGCACCCCGGACTCGGTGTGGCGCAAGCGCATCGCCCGGCACATCCGGGGCTGCGCCGGCTGCGACGGGCTCGGCCGGGACCTCTTCCCCGCCGAGGGCCTGCTGGCCGGCCTGGCGCTGGTGCCGATCCCGCTGGACTCGCCCACCGGGCTGCAGCTCCAGGCCGCGGCCGCCGCGGCCGGCTCCACCCCGCCGCCGGGCTCCGCCGGCGGGCCGGGGGGCGGTGCCACGGGCTCCGGGGGAGCGTCCGGACCGGGGGGAGCGCAGGGCCGGTTCGGCCCGATCCGGCGTCGGACGGCCGTCGCGGGCGGTACGGCGGCGGTGCTGGCCGTCGCGACCCTCGCCCTGGTCTGGCCGCATCCGCGACCCGAGCACGCCGCGCCCGAACCGACCACCCCGAGCGCCGCGCCCGACACCCTGCCCGACAGCCTGCCGGTGCCTGCGATACCCGTGCAGTCCGTACCGGAACCGCCCGTCACCGAGACCCCGGCGGCCCCGCCGGCGCCGACCTCGACACCCACCGAGCCGCCGGTGGCCGTCACTGCGCCGCCGTCCCCGGTGACCGCGCGCCCGGCCACGCCGCCCAGCCCGGAGCGCCAGCTGGTGGACCTCGTCAACGCCGAGCGTGCCAAGGTCGGCTGCGCCCCGCTGCGGATCGACCCCAAGCTGCACGCGGCGGCGCAGAAGCACTCGGACGACATGGTGGCCCGGAGCTACTTCGACCACGTCAACCCCGACGGCGCCCGCGCGGACGCCCGGCTGTCGGCGGCCGGCTACCGCTGGTCCCAGTGGGGCGAGAACCTCGACCGGGGCCCGACCGCCCCCGCCACCGTGGTCTCCCGTTGGATGGACGGCGGGATCCACCAGTCGAACATGCTGGACTGCGGCTTCAAGGACGTGGGCATCGGCGTGACCACCGGGCCCGGCGGCCTCTACTGGACCCAGGACCTCGGCGCCCCGCTCGGCTGACCACCGAGCGCCGGTACCGCCGGGACGGCCGCTACCGCCCGGACTGGCGTCAGGACGGCAGGCCGATCAGGCCGTCCGCCTGACCGGTCACGTGACCGGTGGCCTCGCCGAGCACCCCGCCGGCGTCGCCGACCTGCCCCGGCAGGGCGTCGGGCGCGGCGTTCAGCGTGCCGCCCTGCTGGAGCGGGCCGGACAGGTCCCCCCGGCCGCCGATCGCGCCCGCGTGCGCGCTGGGAGCGGTGAGGGAGGCCACGACACCCACGGCGAGCGAGGCGACGGCGAGCAAGCTGCGCTTCTTCATGCCCCGCCCAACGACACTGCGCCACCCGGGTTACGGCCGGGCCACCGGCTTCACCCGTCCTCGTCACGCGGGCGGGGGCCGAGCCGGGCGAGCGCGGCGTCGATCGGTACCAGCCGGGGGTGCTCCGGGCCGAGCCGGGCGGCCAGCACCGCCCGTGCCTCGACGAACAACCCGCGGGCCCGCGCGTCCTGTCCGGCGGCCGCCACCACCCGGCCCAGCCGCCACCGGTTCTCCGCCCACGCGGGGTGGTCGTGGCCGTGCACCCGCCGGTGCAGCTCCGCCGGCCTCGGCCAGGGCCCGCGGCGCGCCGCCGTGCCGGCCGCGCGCCGCGAGCAGCATGCCGGACACGTCCAGCGCGGTGGCCGGCCGGTGCGCGCGGCAGCGCTCAGCGTAGGAGCCGGGCCCGCCGTACGACATAACTATCCGACGATCAGGGGGTTCTGATGGCGTCTCAGCTGAGCGGCGGATCTTCCGTGGGCGGGGGCGGTCCTCCCGCTGGGTCCGGTGCGCCCGGTCCCACCGTGGATACGGACACCTTTTCGGTGGCGCCGGGCATAGGAGCGGGTTTGGATGGGGAGGGGTGGAGAGGCAAATCCGGCAAAGCTGGCAAACCATAAGAGAATCTGATTCTGCCGAGCATGTCGAGGCAACCGCGACAAGAAGGGCATCCGATGCACGCAGCCGAGCTCACGCCTGCCGTCCTCGCCGAACTGCGCCGCCCCCGGCGCTACCCGGCCGTCTCCATCCTGCTGCCCACCCACCGAAGCGAGCCCGACAACGCCCAGGACCCGGTGCGCCTGCGCAATCTGATCGCGGAGGCCAAGAACCGGCTGCACGCGGACGAGGCCGTGTCCCGGGCGGACCGGCTGGACGTGGTGGAGCAGTTGGACCGGGCCCTGCGGGAGATCGACCTGGTGCACGCCGAGGACGGTCTGGCGATCTTCGTGGCGCCCGGTGAGCACCAGGTCTGGTCGCTGCCGCGGAGCGTCGCCGCCCGGGTGGTGTTCTCCGAAACCTTCCTGACCCGCAACCTCGTCTCCGCCTACGCGGCCGGCGCGCCGTACTGGGTGCTGACGGTCGCCGCCGACCGGGTCGCGCTGTTCGGCGGTACGGCGTCGCGGCTGTCCGAGCACATGGCGGGCGCCTTCCCCCTGGACCAGGTCGGCCCGGACTGGGACGTCGAGCGCAAGGAGCGGATCGGCGACGTGCCGAGCACCTTCCGCGACGAGGAGACCAGGCGATTCCTGCGGGACGCGGACACCGCGCTGGCCGCGGTCCTGGAGGCCGACGCGCGCCCGCTGTACGTGCTCGGCGAGGCCGCCGCGCTCGCCCTGCTGGACGAGGTCGGCACCGCCGTGAAGCGGGCCGCCGCCCAGGTGCCGCGCGGCGGCCTGGGGCACGCCTCGGCCGCGGCCGTCGCCGAGGCCGTCCGCCCCATCGTCGCGAAGCAGGAGCAGCAGGCCGTCGCCGAACTCCACGCGCGGCTCGACTCGGCCCAGAGCGTCAAGGCGCTGGCCGCCGGCATCGACGAGGTCTGGCAGAACGTGAACGAGGGCCGGGCGGCGCTGCTGGCGGTCGAGGAGGACTACTGGGAGCCGGTGCGGGTCACGGACAGCCACCTGGTGCCCACCACCGCCGACGAGCCGGACGTCCGCGACGACATGGTCGACGAGATCGTCGAGCGTGCCCTGGACACCGGCGCCAAGGTGCAGTTCGTCCCCTCCGGCGAGCTCGCCGGCCGCGACCGGATCGCCGCCGTGCTGCGCTACTGACCACCGTCCGCCCCGGGCCCGGTCGGTCACCCCGGCCGGGCCCGGGGCTGTCTGCCGCCCGCGACCCGCGGTCCCGCCGCCGTCGGAGGACGGATGTCCGGCCCGCCGCCGAGGACGTCGAGGGGCGGGCGGCCGTCAGCGGGATCCTTCGCCCGGCGGCGGCGTTCCGCTCACCACCAGGGCCTGCCGGGCCGCCGCGGTGAGCCGCCCCGGTCGGGGGCCGGCCCGGCGGCCCGGCAGGCCCGCCGGGGCCGGTTCGCGGGGTGCCGGCGGCGCCGGGTGCACCGGGGCGGGGGCTCGGCCGCGTCCCGGGTCGCCGGGGATCCGGGACGCGGCGGCGCGGACGGGGCGGCCGCCGAGCCCGCGGTGGCGGGCGCGCAGCCCAGCAGGAGCAGCATCAGGCCGACGAGGGTGCGACGGGGCAGGGCCATGGTGGGACCGCCTTCGGGATGCGGGGTGGGCGGAGCGGGGCCGGGCGGGTTCAGTCGACCAGGCTGCCGTCGGCGACCCCCGAGGCGCCGCCGGTGATCCGGACGGAGTCGACGATCTTCTGGACCAGGCCCAGGGTCCGGGTGGACGCGTGGTTCAGGCAGGCGGTCAGCTCGACCACCGCCACCGCGTCGCCCAGGGCGATGGTCCGGTACCCGGTGAGCTGGCTGGTGCCGCCGCGGAGGCCGCACTCCTTGTCGATCGTGGAGTCCTGCACGGCCATCGTGCTCCCCGCGATCTTCCCGAGGTAGGCCGGGTCCCTGAGCAGGGTCATGCTGACGAGTGCGCCGTCGGTCGCCAGGGCGGTGAGGGGCGTGCAGTAGCCCGGCTCGGGTGCGCACTCGGGCCCGCCCGCCAGCGGTTGGCTGGCCGTGTACCCGGTCGCGCGCAGCGGGTCGGGGGAGCGCACGACCAGGGTGGACCAGCCAGGCGGCACCCGGATGACCACACTGTTGAGTTCCGGGTACCGGACGGCCTGCCAGTCGTCCTCGGCGACGGGCAGGGAGCTCGGGGAGACGCTCGGCGCCGGGCCCGCGCCCTCCGGTGGCAGGCTCGGTGACGGGGCCCCGTTCCCGGGTGCGTCGGCGGCCGGTCCGCCCGCCGAGGGGCGCAGGGCGGTGTGCGTCGGCGCGGGGGCGATGGCCGGGGCAGCGGCCAGCGCGGCGGCGAGCAGGCCCCCGGTCAGCCCGGCCCCGAGCCCGGCCGCCCGGCGCCGGCGGCGGTTGCGGGCGGCGAGTTCGCGGATCCGGTCCATCCGGTCGGCGGGCGCGGGCAGGTGCGGGGCGGCCCGCTGCAGCAGCACGCGCAGCTCGTCCTCCACCTCGGCGTCCGCCATCGAGAGGCCGTCGGGGGCGCCGAGCACGGGGTCGCCGAACCCGGGGTGTCCGGGCCGGCGGTCGGGGCGGTCGGGGTCAGACCAGGTCACGGCGTCCCCCCTCCAGCAGCAGCTCCCGGGTGGGCATCGTGCCGCGCAGGGCCTGCAGCGCCCGGTGCGTCTGGCTCTTGACCGTGCCCGTGGTACAGCCGAGTGCCTCGGCGGTCTCCTCGACGCTCAGGTCCTCGAAATACCGCAGCACGACCACCGCGCGCTGCCGCGGCGGGAGTGCCCGGACGGCGGCGGCCACCACCTCGCCGACCACCAGCTCCTCGAACGGGTCCGAGGTCACGGGCTGCTCCGGCAGTTCGCCGTGCGGCAGTTCCCCGTGCCAACGGCGCCGCCACCAGGAGACGTGCGAGTTCACCAGCACCCGCCGGACGTACGCCTCCGGCCGGTCGATCGCGATCTTCTCCCACCGGGGCCAGACCTTGGCGAGCGCCGTCTGCAGCAGGTCCTCGGCGAGGTGCGGATCGCCGGTCAGCAGCCAGGCCATCCGCAGCAGGCGCGGGCTGCGGGCGGCGACGAACTCCTCGAAGTCCGGTGTCGCATCCCTCATCGTGCCGCCCCCGCCATGGTGCTCCCGTCGTTCCCGCCGTCATCGCCGGCCGTGGTGGCCGTGCCGTCGTCGTCCTACTCACGGCTGCTGAACGCGATGGGAGGTCGAACGGGTTGCCTGCCGGAAGGGCACATTTTCCAGCAGTGCGTCGCGGACCGGCGCCGCGGCCCCCGCCGGGCGTCACGGGCGGGGCCTTGGCATCGTCCGGAGCGGGCCGGCGGGGCCGGCCGGCGCGCGGACCTTGGACGGCCCGCGAGCCGGCCGGAACTCGGCCGGGCGGCGGGCGGGCCGTGTGACCACGATGCGCCCGCGGACCCCCGTCGTACAGGGCGCGCGATGGGCGCCCGAGCGCACCGGACCGGCGCGCTCCGGCGTACGGCGGGGCCGGGGCGACGGTGGCCGGCCGGGAGGCGGGGAGGGGCCCGCCGCACCGGGTGGGTCCGGTACCCCGGAGGGGAGCCGGCTCAGAGCGTCCCGCTGCCGCGCGGCGCCGGGGCGGACCGGTCGGCCGCGCGGTCGGTCGGCGTGACCGGCGTGACGGTCCAGTCCGGGTGGCCCGGCATGGCCGGGGTCCGGTCGCCGTAGAGCCACTCGGTGAGGAAGGCGGTGAGGTCCTGGCCGGACACCTCCGAGGCGGTCCGGATGTAGTCCGCGGTGGTGGCCGTGCCGTCCCGGTGCCGGCGGAGGAACGTCCGCTCGATCCGGTCGAAGGCGGCCGCCCCGACCCGCTCGCGCAGGGCGAACAGCACCAGGGCCCCGCCGGTGTACCGCTGGCTGTCGAAGAGGTCGGCGGCGGTCGGCGAGGCGACCGGCCCGGAGTCGTGGCGCCACTGGTCGCCCTTGGCGTACACGTCGCGCATCCGGTCGGTGAGGGTGGCGAAGCCGCCCGAGTCCGGCCAGCCGCGCTCGTAGCGGTACATCAGGCCGTAGAAGTCGGCGTGGCCCTCGTTCAGCCAGAGGTCCGCCCAGGTGCGCGGCGAGACGCTGTCGCCGAACCACGAGTGCACCAGCTCGTGCATCATGTGCGAGCCGATCAGGGGCTCGGGCTGGCGCAGGAAGTTCGGCTTGTAGAGGGTGAGGGTCTGCGTCTCCAGCCCGGTGAAGCCGAAGGCCGCCGGGTCGTCGGTGTTGGCGGGCAGCAGCCCGTACGTCTCGAACGGGAAGGCCCCGAGGTGCTGCTCGGCCCAGGCCAGCTGGCCCGGGGTGAGCGCGAGGGCGGGCTCCAGAGCGGCGGCGCGCGCGGTCGGGACGACGTCCCGCAGCGGCAGCCCGCCCGGGCCGGTGCGCTCGCGCACCGTGTAGTCGCCGACCGACACCTGCACCAGCTCGGTGGCCATCGGCTCGCGCGAGACGTACCGGCGGGTGGTCTGCCCGCCGTCGCGCCGCTCGGTCGTCGTGAGCCGGCCGTTGGCCACCCCGTACAGCGCGTCCGGCGCGGTGACGGCGACGGTGAAGCGGGCCTTGTCGCTCGGGTGGTCGTTGCACGGGAACACGGTGTGCGCGCCGTCCGGCTGACCGGCCACCGCGAAGCCGTCGGGGGTGGGGACCCAGCCGGTGTGCGGCAGCTTCGCGGCGGGGTCGGCCGAGTAGTCGACCGTCACCCGGAGCGTGGCGTCGCGGCGCACCGGACGGGCCGGGACGACGGTCAGCTTCTCGTCGTGCGCGCGGAACGCGGCCGGCCGGCCGTCGACCCGGACGGCGTGCACGTCCAGGCCGAGCGCGTCCAGCTCCAGGCTGGGCAGGGCGGTGAGTGCCCGCGCCGTCAGCACGGCGGTGCCGTCGACCGTGCGGCTGTCGGGGCGGTAGCGGAGGTCGAGGTCGTAGCCCTGCACGTCGTAGCCGGCGTTCCCGAGCTGGGGGAAGACCGGGTCACCGACGCCGGCGGCCGGAGCGTCCGCCGCGGCCGCGCCGGGCGGCACCGCGGCGCCGAGCACCGCCGTCGCGAGTGCCAGGGCGATGACGAGGCTGGAGCGCGGCCTGGCCAGGGTGATCACCGCTTTCGTGTCGTGTCCCGGAGTGCGGCGGCGAGGTCCGCCGGTGCCGCAGGGTGACCTTTCGAGCACGGATCGTAGCGGATCGGTCGGACGGTCCGGGAGGCCGCGCGACACGCGGCATCCCCCGGACGGCCCACCGCGGTAGCCGAGTGGCTGCGGACTGTCATAGCGTTCGAAGTGCTCCGCCCCCTGACGGACGGGGCCACGGCCGTCGGAGCACCTGGCCAGGTCCGGCGGCCGTTCTTCATGCTCTCACCCCAGCCCGCCACGCGACTCCTGGGCGGGGGCGGGAGCTGGGGACGGGAAACCGCCCCGCCGAGCCCCCCGCCGCGAGCCGTCGCCCCGCGCGAGCCGCGGGGCGCGACGAATCTCCGGTGTGGATGCGCCGCCCGGGCTGGACTTCGGGGCCGCCGCGCGTACTGCTCCCTCCAGCCCCCGCCCCGCCGGCCGGTGGTCCGCGACCGGCGTCAACCGCCTTGCCCCTACTGCTCGGTGAGGTCCTTGCCGTACCAGACCTCGGCGTACGCCCCGCTGGTGTACGCCGGGATCTCGCGGTACCCGTGCCGGGTGTAGAGCGCCCGGGCCTCGACGAGGTCGAGCCGGGTGTCGAGCACGACGCGCTCGGCGCCGAGTGCTCGGGCGCCCTCGTCCACGGCGGCGAGCAGGAGCGCGCCGCCGCCGGTGCCGCGGGCCGCGTGCCGGACGAAGACCCTGGTCAGCTCCACCGTGCGGTCGTCGAGCACCCGCAGGCCGGCGCAGGCCTGCGCGGCCCCGCCGAGGCGGCCGAGCAGGAAGAGGCCGGTCGGCTCCGCGAGGTCGTCGCTGGGGGAGTCGGCCAGGCCGGTCTCGATCTCCTCGGGCGTGCCGTCCCGGCCCAGGTGCAGCCGGTAGTACCGGTTGGCGACGTCGATGTAGTACGCGCGCAGCAGGGCCTGCGCCTCCTCGGAGTTCACATCGGCCCGTTCGATGGCCCAGCGGTCGTTCGTGCGCGGGGTGGTGGTGGTCATGCGCCGGATTATCGGCGTCGGACGGTGCACGGCGCGAACGGTTATCCGGGCTGGACGGCCCGGTGACCTGCGCGGACCGGTGTTGCGCCGGGTGGGTGACGGTGGGATTGGCCGGTGGGCGTGGCGGGGGAGCAGTGCTCCATGGACACACCATCAGATCATCGTATTAACGGAGGGTTGAGGGGGAGTCGCCGGGCCGGAACCGGCCTCGTGGCGGCGGTCTGCCTGGCGGCGGTGATCGCCGGCTGCGCCGCGCCGACCGGACACCAGGCGCCGTCCTCGCGGGCCGGTCTGAGCGCCGCCCCCGCCCCGGCCGCCCCGGCCGCCACCTCCACCGCCGAGCGGGGCGGACCCCGGCCGCCGGCCGTGCCGCTGGCGCTGCCCGGCCTGGCCCGGGCGGAGGAGGAGACCAGCAGCGAGGCGGTGGCGCGCCGGGAGACGGCCGTCCGCGAGGCGCTGGAGACCGCGCGGCGCTGGGGGGTGGACCGGCTGCCGCTGCGGGCGCCGCGGCCACCGGTGTCCAAGCCGGAGCTGAAGCCGGTGCAGGGGGTGCGGCTCCAGGACGGGCGGCCGCCGGTGGTGTACCGCGTCCCGACCGACGAGAAGATCGTCTTCCTGACCGTCGACGACGGCGCGGAGAAGGACCCGGAGTTCTCCCGGATGGCGGCGGAGCTCGGAATCCCGCTCAGCACCTTCGTCGCCGACTACCTCGCGCGCGCCGACTACGGTTACTTCCGCGACCTCGCCGCCCAGGGCGACGCGGTGAACAACCACACCATCAACCACCGCAACCTCAAGGTGCTCGGCTACGACGTGCAGCGGGACGAGATCTGCCGCCAGCAGGACCAGTTGGAGGGGCAGATCGGTACCCGGCCCCGGCTGTTCCGGCCCCCGTACGGCGAGTACAACGACGACACCCTGCGGGCCGCCGCCTCCTGCGGCATCGAGGCGGTGCCGCTCTGGAACGAGGAGGCCTTCCCCGACCACATGGAGTACCGCTACGACGACCAGCGGCTGCACGCGGGGGACATCATCCTCACCCACTTCCGGGGCACCGACCTGTGGCCGGGCACCATGCCCGACCTGCTCCGCAAGGTCGTGAACGACGTCACCGCGCAGGGCTTCGCCCTCGCCCGGCTGGACGACTACCTGTAGCCGCCGCCGGTGCGCCGCCGGCGGCCCGGTCAGTCCACCGCGAGGGCGTCCAGGTACACCCAGGCGCCCTCGTACCGGACGAAGCGGCTGTGCTCGGTCAGGATCCCCTGGTCGCGGCCCTCGGTGTAGTGGGCGCGGAAGGCGACGGTGCCCTCGGCGTGGAAGCGGCCACCGTCGGTGGTGGAGAGCACCTCCAGCCCGGTCCAGCGCAGCGTGGGATCGACGTCGATCGCGTCCGGCCGGGTGTCGGGGTGCCAGGAGCGGAGCAGGTACGCCTCGTCGTGGGCGGCGAAGGCGCTGAAGCGCGAGCGCATCAGCGCCTCGGCGGTCGGCGCGGCGGCCAGGCCCCGGTGGTAGCGGCCGCAGCAGTCGCCGTACGCGGCGGACAGGCCGCAGGGGCAGGGCGAGGAGGGCAGCAGGCGGGGTGCGGGGGTGGCGGCGCGGGGCGCGGAGCGGCGTCGGGACATGGCGTCCATTCTCACCCCTCGCGGGGCCGCCGCCGCCCCGCCCCTGCACCCGGGTGCCGGGCCGGGTGCAGGGGCGGGTGCCGGTCGGGTGCCGGGCCGGGTGTCTGGACGGGGCCGGGTCGCCCCGATCCGCCGGAATCCGGGCGAAGGGGCGGACCCGCTGCGGACATGTGCGTACCGCGTGAAGGCGGGCCGGATCGCGCGGTCGCGCGGCGGTGGTGCGGCCGGCCGCGTACGGCGGGCGTTGCCGAGGGGGTCGTGAGCCTTCGGGGGTGAGTGGCTGACGCTGCTTCAGGCACCGAAATGACGGGTTCAGGTCAAGACATCCGAGGTCGAAGGCCCTTTGCCGCCCCGGAGCTGATGCCCCGTCGGCTACTGGGGAGACCGTATCGGCACCGCGCGCGGATGTCACGGGCTTCGGCAACCGGTAGGAATCGTCGACGAACCGTCACGTACTCGTACCGCTCCGTGGTGATGGGCAGGTGATCTTTCCGGCATATCGAACGAGTGATGGAGATGTGCTGGTCATCCGGAGACCGTTACCCCACCATCTCCGAGGGCACACCGCCCATTTCCAGCCGACCACAAGTCGGCGCAGGGCCATCCCTCAGGAGAGTTGATGAGTTCGACGGGACTTCCTCCACTGGCTCCACCGGACCCGACGGCCTCGCTGGCCGATCTGGTCGACGCACAGGTCGGCCGGACCCCCGGGGCGACGGCGGTGATCGACGGCGACCGGCGGCTGACCTACCGCGAGCTGGCCGCCGCCGTCGACGCGATGGCCGGCCGCCTGGCCGCCGCAGGAGTACGCGCCGAAACCCTGGTGGCGGTCTGCCTGCCGCGCACGGCGGACCTCGTGATCGCCCTGCTGGCGGTCCTGCGGGCCGGCGGCGCCTACGTGCCGCTCGACCCGGCCTACCCGCGGGACCGGCTGGAGCTGGTGATCGGCGACGCGCAGGCGCCCGTGGTCCTCACCGACCGCGCCCACGAGCACCTGCTGGCCGGCGCCGGCGCGACCCTGCTGTACACCGACGCCGAGAGCCCCCGCGCACCGCTCGCCCCGGGCGCCGGCGCCGACTCCCTCGCCTACGTCCTCTACACCTCCGGCTCCACCGGCCGGCCCAAGGGCGTCGCGGTCACCCAGCGCGGCGTCAACGCGATGCTCCGCTGGGCCGCCCGGACCTACGGGCCGGCCGACGTCGCGGGCGTGCTGTTCGGCACCTCGGTCTGCTTCGACATCTCGGTCTACGAGCTGTTCTTCCCGCTCGCCGTCGGCGGCACGGTCGTGGTGGCGGAGAACGTCCTCGCCCTGCCCGAGCTGCCGGCCCGCGACGAGGTGACCCTGGTCAACACCGTGCCGAGCGCCATGGCGGCGCTGCTGCGCGGTGGCGCCCTTCCCGGCGGCAGGGGCCTGCCGGGCGGCGTCCGCGTGGTCAACCTGGCGGGCGAGGCGCTGCCGCGCCGGCTGGCCGACCAGGTCTACGGCGAACCGCGGGTCGAGCGGGTCTACAACCTCTACGGGCCCACCGAGGACACCGTCTACTCCACCTGGTCGCTGGTCGACCGGGGCGGCAGCGAGGAGCCGCTGATCGGCCGCCCGCTGCCCGGCACCACCGGCCACGTGCTCGACGAGCGCCGGAGCGCCGTACCGGACGGCGGCATCGGTGAGCTGTACCTCTCCGGCGAGGGCCTCGCCCGCGGCTACCACGGCCGCCCGGACCTCACCGAGGAGCGCTTCGTCACCGTCGACGGCGAGCGCTGCTACCGCACCGGGGACCTGGTGCGCCGCCTGCCGGGCGGGGAGCTGGAGTACCACGGCCGGGTCGACCACCAGGTGAAGGTACGCGGCTTCCGCGTCGAGCTGGGCGAGATCGAGGCGGTGCTCGCGACCCACCCCGCCGTCGAGGCCGCCGCCGCCGTGGTCCAGCGGGACGAGGCCGGCGACTACCTCGCCGCCTTCGTCCAGCCCGGGCCCGGCGTCGCCGACCCCACCGCGGCCGAGCTGCGCGCGCACTGCGCCGCGGCGCTGCCCGGCTACATGGTGCCGCTGGCCGTCGGCGTGCTGGCGCGGCTGCCGCTGACCCCCAACGGCAAGACCGACCGCAGGGCGCTCCCGCCGGTCGCCCGGAGCCGGGGCGACCAGGAGCTGTTCGTCGCGCCACGCACCCCGGTCGAGACCGGGATCGCCGAGCTCTGGCAGCAACTGCTCGGCGTCCCGCGGGTCGGCGTGCACGACGTCTTCCTCGACCTCGGCGGGCACTCGCTGCTCGCCGCCGGACTGCTCGCCCGGATCGAGCGCGCCTACGGCACCCGCGTCCCGCTGGCCGAGTTCTTCGCCGCGCCGACCGTCGCCGCGCTCGCCGTCCGGGTCACCAAGGGGGGCGGCGGCCGTCCGTCCGTCGCCCCGCCCGTGCGGGAGGCCGCGCTGCCCGCCCGCCCCACCGGCTTCCAGCGCGAGCTCTGGCTGCACGAGTCGCTGGAGCCCGGCAGTGCGCTCTACAACGTGCCGCTGCGCTTCCGCGCCGTCGGCACGCTGGACCGGTCCGCCCTCAGCCGGGCGCTGAGCGAGGTGGTCCGCCGGCACGAGGTGCTGCGCACCGCGTTCGCCGACCGCGACGGCGAGGTGACCGCGGAGATCCGCCCGCCGTACCCCGTCGACGTGCCGCTGCTCGACCTCGCCGGAGCCGGTGAGGAGGAGCTGGACGCCGCGCTGCGCACCGAGGCCGCCCGGGCGCTGGACCTCGCCGGGGGGCAGCTGCTGCGCGCCCTCGCCGTGCGCACCGGGACCGACCGGCACGAGCTGCTGATCACCGTCCACCACGCCGCGATGGACGGCTGGGCCGCCGGGCTGCTGCTGGCCGAACTCGGCCGCGCCTACCAGGGCGGGGAACTCGCCGAGCCTCAGCTGCAGTTCTCCGACATCGCCCGCTGGGAGGAGCGCGCCCACGCGGCCGCCCGCGACGGCGCGCTGCGCTGGGGCGACGGGCTGTTCGGCCTCGACGCCGACCAGCACCTGCCCGGCGACCGCCCGCACCCCAACCCGTACGACACGGCCGGCCGCCGGATCGCCCGCCGGCTCGACACCGAGCTGATCCAGGCCACCGAGCGCTGGGCCGCGCAGGAGGGCGCCAGCCTCTACATGGCCGTGCTGGCCGCGCTCGGCGGCGTGCTGCACCGCTACAGCGGCCGCACGGACCTCGCGGTGCTCAGCCCGTTCGCGGTCCGGCCGGTGCCCGAGCTGGAGCAGGTGCTCGGCTCGCTGATCAACACCGTCGCGCTCCGCTTCGACGCGGCCGGCACCGACACCTTCCGCGAACTGGTCGCGCGCGTGCGTCCGGTGGTGCTGGAGGCCGCCGAGCACAGCGGCTACCCGTTCCTGGAGCACGTCCGCCGGGTCGGCGGCTCCGCCGGGCTGACCGCCTCACCGATCGCCCAGGTCCTGCTCGCGGTCCAGAACCACCCGGTGGCCGGCCTCGAACTCCCCGGCCTCAGCCTGCAGTTCGTCGCCGAGGTGTGCAACGGCACGGCCAAGACCGACCTGTCGCTGTTCCTGGAGTTCCCGGCCGAGGGCCCGCTGCTCTCCGCCGAGTACCGCACCTCGCGCTACGACGAGCGGTCCGTCCGGGCCGCGCTGGACCACCTGGTGGCCCTGCTGGCCGCCGCCGTCGCCGAACCGGACCGCCCGCTCGGCGAGCTGGCGATGCTCCCGGCCACCGGGCCGGAGGCCGTGGCGCCCGCCGAGGGCCCCGCGGCGGCGCTGCCCGACCTCCGTCTGCACGAGCTGGTCGCCGCCCAGGCCGCCCGCACCCCGGAGGCGGTGGCCGTCTCCGCCGACGACGGCGTCCTCGACTACGCCGGACTCGACGCCACCGCGGGCCGGCTGGCCCAGCTGCTGGCCGGGCACGGGGCCGGCCCCGGCACCCTGGTGGCGGTCGCCGTCCGGCGCGGCCGGCTGCTGCCCGCCGCCCTGCTCGGCGTGCTGCGCAGCGGCGCCGCCTACCTGCCGCTCGACATCGACCAGCCGCTGGCCCGCAACCGGGCGGTGCTCGACGACGCCGGTGTCACCCTGCTGGTCGCCGAACGGTCCACCGCCGGGGACGCGCTGCTCGACGGGCGGACCGTCGTCCTGGTCGACGGCCCGCAGGCGGCCGCCGCACCGGAGCTGCCGGCCGTCCCGGTCGGGCCGGAGGACCGCGCCTACCTGCTCTACACCTCCGGCTCCACCGGCACGCCCAAGGGCGTGGCCGTCCCGCACCGCGCGATCGTCAACTTCCTCACCTCGATGGGCCGCGAACCCGGCCTCACCGCGAGCGACGTGATGGCCGCCGTCACCACCGTGACCTTCGACATCGCCGGCCTGGAGCTGTGGCTGCCCCTGGTCACCGGCGCCCGGGTGGAGATCGCCGACCGCGCCACCGCCACCGACGGCCGTGCGCTGGCCGACTGGCTGGAGCGGCGCGCGGTCACCCACCTCCAGGCGACCCCGGCCACCTGGCGGCTGCTGCTGGAGGCCGACTGGCCGGGCAGACCCGGGCTGACCGCGCTCTGCGGCGGCGAGGCGCTCACCGCAGACCTCGCCGAGACCCTGCTGAAGCGCACCGGCGCGCTGTGGAACCTCTACGGCCCCACCGAGACCACCGTCTGGTCCACCATCCAGCGGGTCACGCCCGAACTCGTCGCCCACGGAGGAGTGGTGGCGCTCGGCGCGCCCGTCGCCAACACCCGGCTGCACCTGCTCGACACGGCCGGGCGGCCCGTCCCGGTCAACGGCATCGGCGAGCTCTGCATCGCCGGCGACGGTGTCGCGCTCGGCTACCACGGCCGCCCGGACCTCACCGCCGAGCGGTTCGTCCCCGAGCCCGGCCGCCCCGAGGGCGCGCCGATGTACCGCACCGGCGACCTCGCCTGCCGCCGCGCCGACGGCCGGCTGGAGTACCACGGCCGCACCGACGCCCAGGTCAAGCTGCGCGGCTTCCGGATCGAACTCGGCGAGATCGAGGCCGCGCTGACCGCCGTCCCCGGTGTCACCGCCGGCGCCGCCCGGCTGGCCGACGGCCCGGCCGGTCCCGTCCTCGCCGGGTACGCCGTCACCGACGGCACCGTCGGGGAGGACGCGCTGCGCACCGCGCTCGGCGCCCGGCTGCCCGACTACATGGTGCCCGCCGCGCTCGTCCTGCTCGACCGGCTGCCGCTGACCTCCAGCGGCAAGATCGACCGGGCCGCGCTGCCGGTGCCGCCCTCCGGCGGTGCCGGTGCCCCGCCGGAGGGCGACTGCGAGGAACTGCTGGCCGACCTCTGGCAGGAGGTCCTCGGCGTCGAGCGGGTCTCCCGGCACGACGACTTCTTCTCGCTCGGCGGCCACTCGCTGCTCGCCACCCGCATGGCCGCCCGGGTCCGCGACACCTTCGAGATCGACCTGCCGCTGCGCAGCGTCTTCGAGTCCCGCACGCTGGCCGCGATGGCCCGCCGAATAGAGGAGCGACTGCTCGACGAGATCGACGAGATCGACGGCGTGGACGGCATGGACGCCGAGGACGGCATCGGCGCACTGACGGGGGAGACGGTATGAGCGACCAGCACACCACCGGCGACCGGCCGGACCGGGAGGCGAGACGCCAGGAGCTGCTCCGCCGTCGGCTCGCCGCGGCCAAGGCCGCGAAGGCCGCCCGGGACGCCGGCAGCGGCGAGCCCGCCCGCCGGGGCGTCGCGCCCCGCCCCGAGGGCACCCCGGCCCCGCTCTCCTCGGCCCAGCGCCGGATGTGGTTCCTCGCCCAGTACGAGCCGGACAGCGCGGCCTACCACATCCCGCTCGCCCTCCACCTCACCGGCGAGCCGGACACCGCCGCACTGGCCGCCGCGCTCACCGACGTCCTCGACCGGCACGAGGTGCTGCGCACCGTCTACCCGACCGTCGACGGCGAGGTCCGGCCGCGGCCGCTGACCGCCGCCCCGCTGATCCTCGCCACCGCCGACGTCCCCGCCGACGAGGTAGACGCCCGGCTGGAGGAGGACGCCCGCCGCCCGTTCGACCTCGCGGCGGACCTGCCGGTCCGGGCCACCCTGCTGCGCACCGCCGAGGGCGCGGTGCTGAGCCTGGTGCTGCACCACATCGCCGCCGACGGCTGGTCGATCGGCGTGTTCTTCGCCGACCTCGCCACCGCCTACGGCGCCCGCCGGGAGGGCCGCGCACCGGCCTTCGAGCCGCTGCCCCTCCAGTACGCCGACGTGGCGTACTGGCAGCAGACCGAGCTGGCCGACGAGCTGGCCCGCCAGCAGGCCTGGTGGCAGGAGCGCCTGCGCGGCGCCACCGCCACCGTCACCGTGCCCACCGACCGCCCGCGTCCCGCGGTGGCCGGCACCGACGGCCGGCGGATCACCGTCGAGTTCGGCGCCGAGCGCACCCGCCGCATCCGGGCGCTCGCCGAGCAGACCGGCGGCACCGTCTACATGGTGCTGCTCGCCGCCCTGCAGACCGTGCTGTCCCGCTACACCGGCGCGCAGGACGTCGTGGTCGGCACGCCGGTCGCCGGGCGCACCCGCAGCGAGACGGAGCCGCTGGTCGGCTGCTTCGTCAACACCCTGGCGATGCGCACCGACCTCTCCGGCGACCCGAGCGTCCGGCAGTTGCTGGAGCGGGTCCGCGAAGGCACCCTGGGCGCCTTCGGCCACCAGGACCTGCCGTTCGAGCGGCTGGTCGACTCCCTCGGCCTGGAACGCGAACTCGCCCACACCCCGCTCTTCCAGGTCATGCTCAACGTCCACAACCAGGACCGGGCCGACCTCGACCTGCCCGGGCTGCGGGCCGACTGGCGGCCGATCGGCACCGACACCGCGAAGTTCGACCTCTCGGTCGCCGTCGTCGACCACGGCGGAGAGCTCTGCGCCGACCTGGTCTGGCGCGCCGAGCTGTACGACGAGCCGACCGTACGACGGGTCTTCGGCCATCTCAGCACCGTGCTCGACGCGATGGCCGAGGCCCCCGACCGGCCGCTCGCCGAGCTGCCGCTGCTCACCCCCTCCGAGCGGCGCCGGCTGGCCGAGTGGGACGGCGCCCCGCGCGACTGGGACCTCGGAGCCACCCTGCACGGCCTGGTCGAGGAGCAGGCCCGCCGCACCCCCGGCGCGCCCGCCGTCCGGGGCGCCGACGGCGTCCTCGACTACGCCGAACTGGACAACCGCGCCAACGCGTTGGCCCACCGGCTGCGCGCGCTCGGGGTCGGTCCGGACCGTCCGGTCGGGCTGCTGGTCGAGCGCTCGGCCGCGCTGGTCGTCGGCATGCTCGGCATCCTCAAGGCCGGCGGCGCCTACCTGCCGCTCGACCCGGTCTACCCGGACGAGCGGATCCGGGCGCTGCTGGCGGCCGCCGGGGCCGCCGCCGTGGTCACCACCGACGACCTGGCCGGCCGGGTGGCCGGCACCCCGGTCGTCGTCCCGGAGCCGCTGGACGCCCCGGTGGCGCCGTGCCCGGCCCCCGAGGCCGGGGCCGGCCCGGAGAACCTCTGCTATCTGATCTTCACCTCCGGCTCCACCGGGGCGCCCAAGGGCGTCGCCGTCGAGCACCGCAACGTCCGCAACTACCTGCACGGGCTGCGCGAGCGGATCGGCGGCGACCAGCGGGGCTGGGACTGGGCCCTGGTCTCCACCTTCGCCGCCGACCTCGGCACCACCAACGTGTTCGGCGCGCTCACCGGCGGCGGCTGCCTGCACCTGCTCACCCGTGACCAGGCCACCGATCCGGACGCCTTCGCGGCCTACACGGCCGTCCACCGGATCGACGCGATGAAGCTCGTCCCCAGCCACCTGGAGGGCCTCGCGGCCCACGGCGCCGGGCTCGCCGGGATCCTCCCCGGCCGGCTGCTGATCTGCGCCGGCGAGGCCCTGCGGCCCGACCTGGTGGCCCGGATCCGGGCCGCCCGCCCGGACCTGCTGCTGCACAACCACTACGGCCCGACCGAGACCACGGTGTCGATGCTCGGCGCCGCCGTCCCGGCCGACCTCGGGGACGCCGCCACCGCGCCGCTCGGCCTGCCGTTCGGCAACGTCGGCGCCCACGTCCTGGACGCCCGGCGGCGCCCGGTGCCGATCGGCGTCCCCGGCGAGCTGTACGTCTCCGGCGCCGGCGTGGCCCGCGGCTACCTCGGCCGGGACGACCTCACCGCCGAGCGGTTCGTCCGGGTCGACGGCCGCCGGAGCTACCGCACCGGAGACCTGGTCCGCCGCCGGGAGGACGGCGCCGTCGAGTTCCTCGGCCGGATCGACCACCAGGTGAAGATCCGCGGCTTCCGGGTCGAGATCGGCGAGGTGGAGGCCGAACTCACCGGCCGCCCCGAGGTGCGCGAGGCCGTGGTGGTGGCGCGCGGCGAGGGAGCCGCCCGCACCCTCGTCGGCTACCTGGTGCCCGCCCACCCGGCGGCCGCCCCCGACCCGGCCGCCCTGCGCGCCGCGCTGCGCACCCGGCTGCCGGACTACATGGTGCCCGCCGCGCTGGTCGTGCTGGACGCCCTGCCGCTGAACGCCAACGGCAAGGTCGACCGGGCCGCGCTGCCCGAGCCGGCCGCCGCCCGCCCGGCCGAGGGCGGGGGCGCGTTGTCCTCCGCCACCGAGCACGAGGTGGCCGCCGCCTACCGCACCGTGCTGGCCGTCGACGAACCCGGCCCGGCGGACGACTTCTTCGCGCTCGGCGGCGACTCCTTCTCCGCGGTGCACGCCGTCCGCCTGATCGGCCGGGGCCTCTCGGTGATCGACCTGTTCCAGCACCCCACCGTCCGCGAACTCGCCGCGCTGCTCGACGCCCGGGCCGCCGGCACCGGGGACGAGGGACCGCGCACCCTGCTGCACCGGCTGACCCGCGGCACGGCGCCCGCCGAGGTGAGCGTGGTCTGCGTGCCGTACGGCGGCGGCAGTCCGATCACCTTCCAGCCGCTCGCGGACGCGCTGCCGGCCGGCCACCGGCTGTACGCCGTCGAGCTGCCCGGGCACGATCCGAGCAGGCCCGACGACGAGCTCGTCGAACTCGGCGCCCTGGCGGACCACCTGGTCGAGCAGATCACCGAGCGGATCGAGGGCCCGGTGCTGCTCTACGGCCACTGCCTCGGCGGTGCGCTCGCCACCGCGCTCGGCTCCCGGCTGGAGGCGGCCGGCGTCGACCTGCGCGGCGTCGCCCTCGGCGGGACCTTCCCGGCGGCCCGGCTGCCCGGCCGGTTCGCCGAGTGGATGGCCAAGCGGTTGCCCGGCGACCGGATGCTCTCCAACCGCTCCTACCTCGACTACCTGCGCGCCATGGGCGGCTTCACCGACGTCTACGACCAGGAGGAACAGGACTTCCTGGTACGGGCGTTGCGCCACGACGTCCGGCAGGCGGAGGACTTCTACACCCAGGCGTACGGGGACGCCCGCCCGGCCCGGATCGCGGCGCCGATCCTCTGCGTGGTGGGCGAGAAGGACCGCGCCACCCAGCTGTACGAGGAGCGGTACGCCGAGTGGGAGCACTTCGGCGAGGCCGTCGACCTGGCCGTCATTCCACGGGCCGGGCACTACTTCCTCAAGCACCAGGCCGACGAACTCGCCCGGGTGCTGGCCGAGTTCACCGCCACCGGGGCGGTGGCCGAGCAGGTCGCGGCCAAGCGGCCGGCGGCCCGGGCCGAGCTCGGCACCTTCGCCAAGGTGGCGATCGGCCAGTTCGTCTCGATGATCGGCACCAGCCTCTCCACCTTCGCCCTCGGCGTCTGGGTCTACCAGCAGACCGGCTCGGCCTTCGACTTCGCGATGATCTCGGTGGTGGCGGTGCTGCCCGCCGTGCTGCTGCTGCCGATCGCGGGCGCGCTGGCCGACCGGATCGACCGCCGCAAGATCATGATCGTCACGGACACGGTGGCCGCGGCCGCGATGCTCTCGCTCGGTCTCCTGCTCTGGGCCGACCTCCTGGAGGTCTGGCACATCTATCTGGTGGCCTGCGTCGGGGCGGTCTGCTCGGCCTTCCAACGCCCGGCCTATCTGGCCGCGATCACCCAGCTGGTGCCCAAGCGCTACCTCGGACAGGCCAACGGCCTCGCCCAACTCGGCACCGGTGCGGGCGACATGATGGCCGTCCTGGCCGGTGGCGTGCTGGTCTCGCTGATCGGCCTGCACGGTGTGGTGCTCTTCGACATGGCGACCTTCCTGACCGGGGTCAGCTGCCTGCTGCTGGTCCGCTTCCCCGACGCGCTGTTCGACCGGCAGGAGGAGCCGCTGCTGCGCGAGGTGGTCACCGGCTGGCGCTACATCGTGCGCCGGCACAGCCTGGTGGCGATGGTGGTCTTCTTCGTGGTCTTCAACTACCTGTTCGCCGTCGCGACGGTGCTGGTCACCCCGATGGTGCTGGCCGGCGGCTCGGCCGTGCAGCTGGGCGTGATCACCGCCGTCGGCGGCGTCGGCGCGCTGACGGGCGCGCTGGTGATGGCCCTGTGGGGCGGCACCAGGCGGCGCGCGGTCGGCATGATCGGCTTCACCTCGCTGGTCGGCGTGGCCGCCGTCGTCACCGGCTGCCGGCCGCAGGCGGCCATCACCGCCTGCGGGCTCTTCGGCCTCTGGGCGGCGTTGATGATCCTCAACTCGCACTGGATGGCGCTGATCCAGACCAAGGTCGGGATGGAGCTCCAGGGCCGGGTGCTGGCCACCAACCAGATGCTCGCGATGTCGATGATGCCGCTCGGCTTCCTCACCGCGGGGCCGCTCTCCGACCACGTCTTCGAGCCGCTGATGCGGCCGGGCGGCGCGCTCGCCGACTCCGTCGGCCTGGTGCTCGGCACCGGCCCGGGGCGCGGCGCGGGCCTGCTGCTCGTCGTGGTCGGCGCCGTCCTGGCGGTCTGGGGCCTGCTCGGCCTCGCCTACCGGCCGCTGCGGCTGATCGAAGACCTGCTGCCGGACGCCCTGCCGGACGCCGAGATCGGTGACAAGGACGCCATCCAGGCCGAGGCGGACCGCCTGCTGGCGCTCACCGAGGCGGCCCGCGTGGCCGGTACCGCTGCCCCGGCCGGCCCGGGCGCCGTCGCCCCGGCCGGGGTACGGATTCCCCGGCCGGCCCGGGGCACCCCGGAGCCGGTCGAGGACGAGCCCGAGAAGCGCGTACCCGCCGGAGCCGGACCGGGCTCCCGGTAGCGGCGTGCCCCGTCCCCCCCGCGACCGGGGGGACGGGGCACGGGCCTCCCGGCGCGCTACCCGGCGCGCCTGATGGAGTAGTTGAACTCGGCCGTGCCGTAGGCCCGCATCAGGCGGAGCCAGAACGGCATCATCATCTCCATCGCCCGGGCGCCCGCGATGTCCCCGAGGTCGACGACCGACTCCGCCGGCCAGCCGAACTCGCCCAGCAGCGCGACCGTCTCGGCCTTCGCCCCCGCGTCGTTCCCGGCGACGAAGACGTTGTGCTCACCCGGGAGCCGCCCCGGGTCCACCATCAGCGGCGCGGTCAGGGTGTTGAGCGCCTTCACCACCCGGGCCTCCGGGAACTCCCGCTGGATCCGCTCGCCCACACTGTCGGTGTTCACCGGATCCAGCGTCACCTCGCCCTCGGCGGAGAAGACCAGCGGGTTGGAGATGTCCACCAGCAGCTTCCCGGCCAGCCGCTCGGCGCCCGCCGCCCGGAGCGCCTCCAGCGCGACCGTCCCGCCGGTGGCGTTCAGCACCACCTCGCCGAAGCCCGCCGCGTCGGCGAAGGTCCCGTGCCGCCCGTTCGGCCCCGCCTGCTCCGCCCAGGCGACGGCCGTCTCGTTGTCCTTGTTCCGGGAGCCCAGCGTCACCTCGTGGCCGAGCGCCACCAGTTTGTCCGCGAGCGTCCGCCCGACCGTCCCTGTGCCGATGACTGCGAACCGCACCGTGCCTCGCCCTCCGTCGTCGCGCGCCCCGTGACGCGTGCAGCGACGACGATAGATCACCGCGCCCCCGCCGTCGGGCGAATGACCGCCTTCGGCGGCGGCCGAGCCGCTCCGGGTGCGCCGACTGGACCACGCCCGCTGGTGGCCGTGCCGCCACCGCCGAAGCATGGGCGCCATGAACCGAACCAACAGACCGTACGCCCGGGCGGCCGCCCTGCTCACCGGCATCGCCCTGCTCGCCCCGGCAGCGGTCGCCCACGCGGACGTCACGACCGTCTCCGTCACCACCGAACGCACCGCCTGGGACCAGGCCGAACCGGGGCTCGCCCCCGGCGAGGTCGACGCCTCCGACTTCGGCATCCGCTTCAGCACCCCGCTCGACGGCCAGGTGTTCGCCCAGCCGCTGGTCATCGGCCCGACCGTGGTCGTCGCCACCGAGACCAACCACGTCTACGGCGTCGACGCGGCCACCGGGAGGGTCCGCTGGCACCGGACGACGGGCGCCCCCTGGCGCTCCGCCGCGATCGGCTGCTCCGACCCCGGTCCCAACGTCGGCACCACCTCCACCCCCGTGTACGACCCGGGCACCGGCACCGTCTACCTGACCGGCAAGGTCGACGACGGGCCGGACGACCGGCACCCGCACTACTACGTGCACGCCATGGACGCGCAGACCGGTGCCGAGCGCAGCGGCTGGCCGGTGACCGTCCAGGGGGACCCGGTGAACGCGCCCGGCAAGCCGTTCAACGCCTACCGCTCGCTCCAGCGGCCCGGACTGCTGCTCCTCGACGGGCGGCTCTACCTCGGCTTCGGCTCGCTCTGCGGCATCGGCGACTACATCGGCACCCTGGCCGGCCTCGACACCCGGACCCGCAAGCTCACCCTCTGGTCGACGGTGGCCGGCTCCGACACCCAGCGGGCCTCCATCTGGATGGCCGGCAGCGGGCCGGTCTCGGACGGACCCGGCCGGATCATCCTCACCACCGCCAACGGCCAGGGCGCCGGCGCCTCACCCGCGCGGGGCCCCGGCTCCAGCCCGCCCGGCGGCCTCGGCGAGTCGGTGATCCGCTTCGCCGTCGACGACGACGGCGGCTTCACCCCGCAGGACTTCTTCAGCCCCAGCAACAACGCGACCCTCGACAAGCGGGACACCGACCTCGGCTCCGGCGGCCCGGTCGCCCTGCCCGCCGCGCACTTCGGCACCCCCGCCCGCCCCCGCCTGCTGGTCCAGGTCGGCAAGGACGGCCGGATCTTCCTGCTCGACCGGGACGACCTCGGCGGCATGGGCCAGGGCCCCGGCGGCACCGACCGGGCCGTCGGCGTGACCGGCCCGCACGGCGGCGTCTGGGGCCACCCGGCAGTCTGGGGCGGCGACGGCGGCTACGTCTACACCGTCGAGAACTACGGCAGGCTGCGCGCCCTCAAGTACTCCGTCACCGCGGCCGGCGACCCGCGGCTGACCAGCGCCGGCACGAGCGCCGAGGACTTCCTCAAGATGTCCGGCTCACCCGTCGTCACCTCCGACGGCACCCGGTCCGGCTCCGCCCTGGTCTGGGTGATCTGGTCCGGCACCGGCCAGTACGGCGAGGGCGGCGAACTGCGTGCCTACGACCCCGTCCCGGTCGACGGCACGCTGAAGCTGCGCCGCTCCTTCCCGATCGGCACGGTCAGCAAGTTCTCGGTGCCGGCCACCGACAAGGGCCGGATCTACGTCGGGACCAAGGACCACCGCCTGGTCGCCCTCGGCCGGCCTTCGGCCTTCGCCTGACGCTCAGGTGCCCGGGTTGATGGTGAAGATCGCGGCGACCACCGACAGCAGCGCCGCCCAGACCCGGGCCGGCCGCAGCAGGTACGCCACCGGCCACTGCACCACGAGCAGGGGGCACCAGCACGTCCGCCGCCTGCCGGGCGAGTACCGGCTAGACCGGCAGGCGGCGCCGGCGAGCGGCCGGGCGGTGGTCGTCACCCCTGCCGGCCGTCGGCCCCGCCGGGGCGCTCGGCCGGGCTCTGCCGGGGCCCGAAGGTGCTCTCCATGGTCCGGTTGGCGAGCGCCGGCGCCAGCGAGCTGAGGTTGAGCAGCAGGTCGAGGACGTCGTGCGCGTTGGCGGCGAGGCGCTGGGTCTGGTCGGCGGCGTCGCCGGTGGTGCTGCCGAGCAGACGGCTGCTGACGGCCTCGATCAGCTGGTGGGTGTTCTCCGAGACCCGGCGCACCAGGCGGTCGAACTCCTCCTGGTCGACGTGGTGTTCGCCGGTCAGCCGGTCGCCGGCGGCCTCGGCGTCGGTCAGCCCGGCGGACAGCTCGCGCTCCAGCACCGCGGCCGCCTCCATGACGGCCTGCGAGCCCTGCTCGCCCGACTCGCTGAACCGACCGGCATCGGGCACGGCTGACCTCCTGGTTCGGACCCCGGGCGGACCGGGGCAGGCCGGACCGGCGGTCGGGCAGAGCGCCGCCGTGATCGCTGATCGTACACGCCTGTGTGCGGAGCGTGTCCACCCGGTTTTCGGGGTGCGGGCGGGTCGCCCGGGCGGGCCGCCGCGCCGGTCGTGCGGGCGTCCCGTGGGGTCGCCGTCGCACCGATCGGCCCAGCGCGGGCGGCCGGGCGGGCGCCCCGTGGTGCGGCCGGACCCGGCGAGTCGTCCCGTGGGCCGCCGTCGGTCACTGATAGTAGTTGCGTGGTTGCGGTGCGATCGACCGCCGGCCTGTCCTGGCCGGTGGAGCGTTCGGCCGGCCCAATCGACTGGTGCGCGCCGCTGCCGCAGTGCTGCTCGCCGCGGTGCCCGGGTGCTGGACAAGGAGCGGTCATGGGTGGCAGAGAGCGCCCGCCGAGAGCGCGGACCCCTCGGCCGGGCAAGGGCGGCGGGCCGGCCCGGCCCCGGGTGGACGCACGGGTGGAGATCGCCCGGCTGGAGGGCTACCTGGCCTGGGAGGCCGAGGTGGCGGCGGCCGAGCGGGACGCCCAGGCGTTCGCGGGCCGGTTCCCCTGGCTGTCGCCCGCCGAACGGGAGGACCTCGAACGGGCCTACGCGGCCGACCGGTTGCGCTACGCCGAGGACGTCGTCGACCGGGCGGTGGAGCGGTGCCGCCAGCTGGCCGCGCGCTACCGCAGCGAGTGCTGGCGGATCTGCGCGCGCTGGGCGGCCGTCTGCCTCTCGGTGGCGCTCGCCGCGGCCCTGCTCGCGGTGGTGCCGGTCGCGCTGCGGGCCTGACCGGGGCGGCGGCCGCGCGCCGGAGCCTGCGGGGTGGCCGCACGCGACGGGCCCGCCACGCGCTGGACGGCGTGGCGGGCCCGGTCGTGCGGGGTGCGGGAGGTCAGTGGTGGCCGTGGCCGCTGGTGATCTCCTCGTGCTCCTGCGCGGTCGGCTTGGCGATCTGGCTGCCCCGGCCGAAGAAGCCGCGCGAGAGCTGGGCCCGGGTGCGGGTGAGCAGGCCGGCTCGGCGGACCACGCCGTTCTCGTCCACCTCGGCCGGCAGCTCCATCGGCTGCGGCTGCTCGTGCGAGGTGAGCGTGTACAGCCGTCCCTGCGGGAGCGGGGCGTGCACCTCGACGAACTCGCCGTGCTGCAGCCGGTTGATGACGCCGGTCTCGCGGCCGTGCAGCACCTTCTCCTTGTCGCGCCGCTGGAGGCCCAGGCACCAGCGCTTGGTGATCACGAAGACCACCACCGGGAGGACGAAGAAGCCGATCCGGACCGCGTTGGTGATGGCGTTGATGGACAGGTGGAAGTGGGTGGCGATGAGGTCGTTGCCGCCACCGATCAGCAGGATCACGTAGAGGCTGACCCAGGCGGCGCCGAAGCCGGTCCGCACGGGCGCGTTGCGCGGGCGGTCCGCGATGTGGTGCTCGCGCCGGTCGCCGGTGACCCAGGCCTCCAGGAACGGGTACGTCCAGATGGCGAAGAGCACCAGTGGGAAGATCATCAGAGGCACGAAGACGCCCATGTTGAGGGTGTGCCCCCAGAGGCCGATCTCCCAGCCCGGCATGATCCGGATCAGGCCCTCGGAGAAGCCCATGTACCAGTCGGGCTGGGCGTCCGTGGACACCTGGTCCGGCCGGTACGGGCCGTAGGCCCAGATCGGGTTGACGGTGGCGATCGCCGCCATCGCGCTGATGATGCCGAACACCAGGAAGAAGAAGCCGCCCGCCTTGGCCATGTAGACCGGCATCAGCGGCATGCCGACGACGTTCTCCTCCTTGCGGCCGGGGCCGGAGAACTGGGTGTGCTTGTGGTAGAAGACCAGGATCAGATGGGCCACCAGCAGGCCCAGCATGATCCCCGGGATCAGCAGGATGTGCACGGTGAACAGCCGGGGCACGATCACGAAGCCCGGGAACTGGCCGCCGTAGATGAAGAACTGCAGGTACGTGCCGACCAGCGGGACGGCCAGCACCGCGCCCTCCATGAACCGGATGCCGGTGCCGGAGAGCAGGTCGTCGGGCAGCGAGTAGCCCATGAAGCCGTCGAACATGCCGAGGAACAGCAGCAGCGCGCCGAAGATCCAGTTGATCTCGCGCGGCTTGCGGAACGCGCCGGTGAAGAAGACGCGCATCATGTGCACCAGCATCGCGGCGACGAACACGATCGCCGCCCAGTGGTGGATCTGCCGGATCAGCAGACCGCCGCGGATGTCGAAGCTGATGTCGACCGTCGAGGCGTACGCCTCGGACATCCGGATGCCCCGGAGCGGGATGTACGAGCCCTCGTACGTCACCTCGGCCATCGACGGCTGGAAGAACAGGGTCAGCCAGACGCCGGTCAGGATGATGATGATGAAGGTGTACAGGCAGATCTCGCCGAGCATGAAGGACCAGTGGTCCGGGAAGATCTTGCGCAGGTTGGCCTTGGACAGGGCGTAGATGCCGAGCCGGCCGTCGGCCCAGTCGGCGAGGGCCTCGGCCTTGTTCGCGGGCGCCGAGCGCGTGCTGGTGACCGGTCCCGGGCGCGACTGCTGGTGGGCTCTCACGACGGGCTCCCCGGCGTCCGCTGCGTACCGTCCGGGGAGCCCGCCTGCGGAGCTGCCGGCCGGCGGAGTGATGTGATCATGGGACCTCTCGATACGGGGCCGCCGGGGTCGCCGGCGCGCGGATCCGCCGACCCGCTGGCCCCGTTGCTCAAAGTGATGGAGCGCTTACTCTGTCATGCTGTCGGCAGGGGGCCGACTGTGCACGTCCATCGGCCCGGACGGCCGCTCGTGTCGGCCCGTCCGGGGGTGTGCGTGCCGCTGACCGGCCGCTTTCGGGCCGGGAATGGTGCGCCCGGGTGCTGTTGCCGGGGAGCCGAACCGTTTCGGCGCGCGCCGTGCGCGGGGAGGGTGCGGTCCCCGGCCTACGCTGCGCCAATGGTGGATCACCGGGAACTCTACGAGGACGTGACAGCGGCCCTGGCCCGTGCCGGGTTCGACACCGAGCGGGACCCCTCGGGGCCCTCGGGCCTGCGGATCGCGGAACTGCCCCAGGGCGTGCTGGTCGGCTGGTCGCCGGGCGCGGACCAGGACGCCGGGCAGGGCGCCGAGCCCGGCGGGGACGGCGCCGGCGGGCCGGGCGACGCCGCGCCGCCGCCCGTCGAGGGCATCCGTACGGCGATGACGGGGGCGGTCGCCGCGGTGCTCCGGGAGTCCGGCTACCGGGTGGCCGAGGCCGGGCCGGGTGAGCTGCTGGTGACGGCCGGCCCCCGGGCGCGGGAGGAGGCGGTGCGGTCCGGCGGTGCTCCGGAGGCGGCCGCCGTGCCGGAGCAGTGGTGGGGCTGAGCGGGCGGGGCCCCGGCGGACCCGGGCCCCGGGTGGTGGGTGCCGTCCGCCGGTAGGCACCCCCTACGAGCACGTTCCCGAACGCCGTGGACCCGTCGGACGATCACGTCCGGCGGGTCCACGGCGTTCCGGGGGTGCGCCGCGGCCGCCCTTCCTGTACCACGTTCGGGCGCCGGCGGGCCCGCACGGTGATCCCGGCCGCCGCCGACGGAACGTCAGATCCTCAAGCCTTCCGTCCTGTTGATCTAAGTCTTGAACGCACGAAGCATTTTGCTCTGTTCTTGTCAAGAGCGCAACAGTCAGGGGATCGGCGACCGGCCCTTTGGATTCGCGGATCGATTCTCATGTTCGCACCAGGTGGTGAACGTCGAAGCGAAACAATATGTCCGTTCTGTCATGTCCTGCCAGATTGATACTCGGAGGTTCCTCCAAGCTTCAATGACGAGTAGGCGTTCACGAAGATAACGAAAAGATCTGAATCGTGAGGGCTTGGATTTACTTATTGACGTCATATGCCGAAGACGGATTAACTCCTCCCACCCCGCCGCAGCGCTGCGGCACCGTCACGGAGGCACTCCCCACATGAACGCAACGATGCGTCGCGTCGTCATTGGCACCGCCGCGGTCTCGATGGCCCTTTCGATGGCCGCCTGCGGCAAGGCCGGCAGTGACAAGAAGGACTCCGCGAGCTCCGGGGACAGCAAGTCCATCGGCCTGCTGCTCCCCGAGAACGCCTCCTCCACCCGCTACGAGTCCTTCGACCGGCCGTTCATCGAGGCGAAGGTCAAGGCGCTCTGCTCGGACTGCAAGGTGCAGTACAGCAACGCCGAGGGCAGCGCCGCCAAGCAGAAGCAGCAGTTCGACACCCTGATCGCCCAGGGTGTGAAGGTGATCATCCTGGACGCCTTCGACGCCAAGTCCACCCAGTCCTGGGTGAAGGAGGCGGCCGGCAAGGGCGTCAAGGTCATCGCCTACGACCGGCTCGCCACCGGCCCGGTCTCGGCCTACGTCTCCTTCGACAACGAGAAGGTCGGCGAGCTGCAGGGCCAGGCGCTGGTCGACGCGCTCGGCGCCAAGGCGGCCGACGCCGACATCATCATGATCAACGGTGACGAGGCCGACCCCAACGCCGCGCAGTTCAAGTCGGGCGCGCACAAGGTGCTCGACGGCAAGGTCAAGAAGGTGGTCTACGAGCAGTCCGGCGAGTGGAAGCCCACCGTCGCCGGCCAGAAGACCGGTGCCGCCATCACCCAGCTGGGCAAGGACGGCTTCCAGGCCGTCTACTCCGCCAACGACGGCATGGCGGGCGCCATCATCACCCAGCTGAAGGCCGCGGGCGTCAGCGTCCCGGTCGGCGGTCAGGACGCCGGCCTCGACGCCGTCCAGCGGATCGTCGCCGGGGACCAGGCCTACACCATCTACAAGGCCTACAAGCCGCTCGCCGACAGCGCCGCCGAGCTGGCCGTGAACCTCCTGCAGGGCAAGGACCTCAAGGCCGCGGCGCCGTCCACGGTGGACAGCGACACGGACAAGGGCATCCCGGCCAAGCTGCTGGAGCCCAAGGTCGTCACCAAGGCCAACATCAACGACACCGTCATCGCCGACGGCCTCTACAAGGCCGCCGACATCTGCACCGCGGACTTCGCCGCCGCCTGCACCACCGCCGGCGTCAAGTAGCGCGCCCGCCGGGCTCGAAGGCCACGGCGCTCCCCGTACCGCCCGGGGAGCGCCGGCCCTCCTGCCCGCAGGAACCCCACCCCACCCCACGCACTACCCCGCAGGAGATGGTTCACGTGACAGGCGCACCCGTACTGGCGCTGCGCGCGGTCTCCAAGCGCTTCGGCGCTGTCCAGGCACTCACCGATGTCGACCTCGACGTCCACGCCGGCGAAGTCGTCGCGCTGGTCGGCGACAACGGCGCCGGCAAGTCCACCCTGGTCAAGACGATCGCAGGAGTTCACCCGATCGACGAGGGTGAGATCACCTGGGACGGGCGCCCGGTCCGGGTCACCCGCCCCCAGGAGGCCCAGGCACTCGGCATCGCCACCGTGTACCAGGACCTCGCGCTCTGCGACAACCTCGACGTCGTCGCCAACCTCTTCCTGGGCCGCGAGCTGCGCCGCTTCGGCACGCTGGACGAGGTCGCCATGGAGCGGCGCGCCAAGGAACTGCTGGACACGCTCTCGATCCGGATCCCCAGCGTGCGGATCCCGATCGCCGCGCTCTCCGGCGGCCAGCGCCAGGTCGTGGCGATCGCCCGCGCCCTCGTCGGCGACCCGAGGATCGTGATCCTCGACGAGCCGACCGCGGCCCTCGGCGTCGAGCAGACCGCGCAGGTCCTCGACCTGGTCGAGCGGCTGCGCCAGCGCGGCCTCGGCGTGATCCTGATCAGCCACAACATGGCGGACGTACGGGCGGTCGCCGACACCGTCGCCGTCCTGCGCCTGGGCCGCAACAACGGGGTCTTCCCGGTCGCCGGCACCTCGCCCGAGGAGATCATCTCCGCCATCACCGGCGCCACCGACAACGCCGTCACCCGGCGTCAGGCACGTATCGCGGAGGAAGCGAAGTGAGCACCAGCCAGACCACCCCCACCAACGCCCCGGCACCGGTGGCCGACCCGCGTCTGCTGGTCCGCCAGGGCGGCGTCGCGGGCTACGTGGAGGAGTTCCGCCGCAAGATCAAGAGCGGGGACCTCGGCTCGCTGCCCGTCGTCATCGGCCTGGTCCTGATCGCGGTCATCTTCCAGAGCGTCACCGGCCACTTCCTCCAGGCCGACAACCTGACCAACATCACCAAGTGGATCGCCGGTCCCGGCCTGATCGCCGTCGGTGTCGTCTTCGTCCTGCTGCTCGGCGAGATCGACCTCTCGCTGGGCTCCATCGCGGGCGTCACCTCGGCCATCACCTCCGTCCTGGCGGTCCGTCAGGGCCTCAACGAGGGCCTGGCGATCCTGCTCGCCCTCGTCGCGGCGGTGGCCATGGGCGCCCTGCACGGCTTCTTCTTCGCCAGGATCGGCGTCCCCGCCTTCGTCGTCACCCTGGCCGGCATGCTCGCCTGGAGCGGTCTGCAGGACTACGTCCTCGGCAAGCTCGGCACCGTCAACAACATCAACGACGGCGTCGTCGCCAACCTGGACACCTACTTCCTGGGCGACGGCGACATCGCCTTCGCCTGGCTGGCGGCCGTCCTCGCGATCGTGCTGTTCCTCGGCGGCCAGCTCCTGGACGCCCGCCGCCGCACCACCGCCGGACTGCCCGCCCGCACCACCGGCGAGATAGCGCTGCGCACCGGCGCCCTCGCGGTGCTCGCCCTGGCCGGCGCCTACACCCTCAACCAGGACAGCGGCCTGCCGCTGCCGCTGGTCATCCTGCTCGGCGTCGTCGTGCTGACCGACTTCGTGCTGCGCCGCACCTCCTACGGCCGGCAGATCTTCGCCGTCGGCGGTGGCATCGAGGCCGCCCGCCGCGCGGGCATCAACGTCGCCTGGGTCCGCATCTCGGTCTTCATGATCTCGGCCGGCCTGGCCGGTCTCGGCGGCCTGTTCATCGCCTCCCAGCAGGGCTCGGCGGACAAGACGCTGGGCAGCGGCAACGTGCTGATGAGCGCCATCGCGGCCGCCGTCATCGGTGGCACCAGCCTCTTCGGCGGGCGCGGCAAGACCTGGTCGGCGCTGCTCGGCATCCTGGTCATCCAGTCCATCACCACGGGCCTGGACATGGTGCACGCCGCCCAGGCGATCCAGTACATGATCACCGGTGCCGTGCTGCTGGCCGCCGTCGTCCTGGACTCGGTCTCCCGTCGCACGCAGAAGTCCTCGGGCCGCGGCTGACCACCGCCCCTCGAACGGCCCGGTACCCACCCCCACGGGTACCGGGCCTCCGGCGTTCCCGGGCCCCGGCGGGCGCCGGACGGGCCGGGGCGCGGGACGTTCGTCCCTCCCGTCCGGGTCGGCCGCCCCGCACCCTGGAAGTGGAGCGCCGGCCCGTGGAGGCCGGCAGCACGCACCGAGAGAGGGAAACGCGGCCTTCATGTCCGACGAGCTGATCGTGCACCGCATGGTGGACGCCTTCTTCACCCACTGCCACGACTGTGACGAGCCGCGTGACCCGAACTGCCACACCCGGGCACACTGGCGCCTGTACCTGGACCTCGATCCGGAGACCGTCGGGCGGATCCGGCACTGGCTGCTGGACCCGGCGAACCCCACCGGCACCGTCGCCGACCGCGCCGTCCTGCTGAACTGGCTCGACACCCAGGAGGCGTGACCCGGCCCGGCCGGGCCCGTCCGTCCGGCTCTGGGCCCGGCCTGCCGACCCGGCCGGGTCCTCTCGCGCCGGGTTCTCTCGCGCCGGGTCCTCTTGCGTCGGGCGATCGTGCGGTGAAAGCCTTTCGTCCCAGCGGTCGCAGGCGTTCGCCCGGGGCCGTGGCGTACGCGGCAGAGGCCGCGCGCGGCGGGGTACCGGGGCAAGGAGTCGCATGACGGTTCACGAATCGGTGGTCGACGCGATCGGCGGGACGCCGCTGTTCCGGCTGGCCCGGCTCGGCGCCGGCCTCGCGACCCCCGTCTACGCCAAGGCCGAGTTCCTCAGCATCGGCGGGAGCGTGAAGGACCGCGCCGCGCTGTCGATGGTCCTGGCGGCCGAGCGGGAGGGCCTGCTCCGGCCCGGTGGGACGATCATCGAGGCGACCTCCGGCAACACCGGGATCGGCCTCACCATCGTCGGCCGCCGGCGCGGCTACCGGGTGATCGCCTGCGTGGCCGACCGGTCCGCCGTCGAGAAGTCGGACATCCTGCGGGCGTACGGCGCCGAGGTGGTGCTCGCCCCGACCACACTGCCGGCCGAGCACCCGGACCACCTGTTCAACGTGGTGCGCCGGCTCGCCGAGGAGATCCCCGGCGCCTGGCTGGCCAACCAGTACGACAACCCCGCCAACCCCGACGCGCACGTGCGGACCACCGGTCCGGAGCTCTGGAAGCAGACCGGGGGCCGGGTGACCCACTTCGTCGCGGGGGTCGGCACCGGCGGCACGATCAGCGGCACCGGCGCCTTCCTCAAGAAGGCCTCCGGCGGCGGCGTCACGGTGGTCGGCGCGGACCCGGAGTCCTCCCGCTACGGCGGTGGCGACGGCAGCCCCTACTTCGTCGACAGCATCGGCCACTTCCTGCACCCCGGCACGGCGGAGGACCGCTGGCCGGAGTCCTACCACCGCGAGGTCGTCGACCACGTCGAGCGGATCCCGGACCGCGAGTCCCTGCTGACCGCACGGCGGCTGGCCCGTGAGGAGGGACTGCTGGCCGGCCCCTCCTCGGGCACGGCGGTGGCCGCCGCGCTCCGGGTCGCGCGCGGACTCGGCCCCGACGACCTCGTCGTGGTGCTGCTGCCCGACTCCGGCCGGTCCTACCTCTCCAAGCTGTACAGCGACGACTGGCTGCGCCGGTGGGGGTTCCTGGAGGAGCCGCGGGGCGCCGACGACACCGGGCCGACCGTCCGGTCCCTGCTGGACGCTCGGCCCGGCGGGCCGGTCGCGGTCGCCTCGGTCGCCTCGGACGCCTCGGTGGCCGACGCCCTGGCCGTGCTGCGCGAGGTGCCCGGCGGCGTTGCGCCGGTGGTGCTGGCCCGGCCGGAGCGCCCGTACGGGGTCAGCGCCACCGAGGTGCTCGGCTCCCTCTCCTCGGCGGCCGTCGAGCGAGCGGTCACCGAGGGCCGCGCCGCGTCGGACGGCCCGGTCACCGCCCTGCTGGGCCCCGCCCTGCCGACCGTCGGCGTCGGCCAGTCGCTCGCCGAGGCCCGGGAGTCGCTCGGGCCCGGCCAGGACGCCGCGCTCGTCCTGGTCGACGGCCGGGCCGTCGCGCTGGTGCGGCGCGACGAGCTGGCCGGCTGAGGCCCGGGGCACCCGGCCCCTCGCTCAGTCGATCCCGCCCCGGCGGATCACCTCCGCGTACCAGTGGGCGCTGGCCTTCGGGGTGCGGGCGAGCGTGTCGTAGTCCACGTGGACGGCGCCGAAGCGCTTGGCGTAGCCGTAGGCCCACTCGAAGTTGTCGAGCAGCGACCAGAGGTAGTAGCCGCGCACGTCTGCGCCGGCTTCGAGGGCGTGGTGGACGGCGGCGAGGTGGGCGCGGATGTAGGCGATCCGCCGGGGGTCGTCGACGCTGCCGTCGGGGCCGACCACGTCCTCGAAGGCCGCGCCGTTCTCGGTCACGAGGAGCGGCAGCCCGTGCTCCCGGTGCAGCGAGGTCAGCAGCTCGGTCAGGCCGGTCGGGTCGATCGGCCACCCCATGGCGGTGAGTTCGCCGGGCGCGCGGTGGAAGGTGACGTCGTCGGCACCCGGCCAGGGGGAGTGCGGGCTCGCGCCGTGGCCGTCGTGGCGGGCCGTCGCGGCCTCGCCGTCGCGGGCGGCGGAGACCACCGTCGGCGTGTAGTAGTTCAGCCCGAGCAGGTCGATGGGCCGGGAGATCTCGGCGAGGTCGCCGTCGCGCACCAGGTCCGCCCAGTCGACCAGGTGGGCGGTGTCGGCCAGCAGGTCGTCCGGGTAGGCGCCGGCGAACATCGGACCGGTGAAGATCCGGTTGCCCACCGCGTCGATGCGCCGGGCCGCGGCGAGGTCGTCGGAGTGGCCGGTGAGCGGGCGGACGGCGTGCAGGTTGAGCGAGACGGCGATCTCGGCGGTCGAGGGCAGGGCGGCGCGCAGGGCGCCGACGGCGAGGCCGTGCCCGAGGTTGAGGTGGTGGGCGGCGCGGAGCGCGTCGGCCGGGCTGGTGCGGCCGGGTGCGTGGACGCCGGAGCCGTAGCCGAGGAAGGCGCTGCACCAGGGTTCGTTCAGGGTCACCCAGGTGTCGATCCGGTCGCCCAGGGCCTGCGCCGCGAGGGCCGCGTACTCGGCGAAGCGCTCGGCGCTCTCGCGCACCGGCCAGCCGCCGGCGTCCTCCAGGTGCTGCGGGAGGTCCCAGTGGTAGAGGGTGGCGACCGGCCGGATGCCGTGCTCCGCGAGCTCGTCGGCCAGGGCCCGGTAGAAGTCCAGGCCGCTCTCCAGGGCGGGGCCGCGGCCGGTGGGCTGGATCCGTGGCCAGGAGAGCGAGAACCGGTAGGAGGTGAGGCCGAGCCGGGCCATCAGCCGGACGTCCTCGCGGAACCGGTGGTAGTGGTCGACCGCCACGTCGCCTGTCTGCCCGCCGGCGGTCCGGCCGGGGGTGTGGCTGAAGGTGTCCCAGATCGACGGCGTCCGGCCGCCCTCGGCGGCGGCGCCCTCGATCTGGTAGGCGGCGGTGGCGGCGCCCCAGCGGAAGCCGGGCGGGAAGGCCCGGGCGGGGGGTTCGGCCGCGGTGCGGGCGGCGGGGGTGGAGGCGGAGGTGCGGGCGGAGGTGCGGGCCGCGGGGACGGCATCGGTGCGGGCGGGCGGCACGGTGGAGGTCATGGCGGGGATGCTCCCGGGAGGTGGTGGGCGGGGCGGGGGTCAGCGCTCGACGGCGGTTCAGCTCTTGACGGCGGCGTGGGGCGGGTTCAGCTCTTGACGGCGCCGGCGGTGATGCCCCCGACGATGTGCCGGCCCAGGACGGCGAAGAGCAGCAGCAGCGGCAGCGTGCCGACCAGGGCGCCGGTCATGATGACCGCCTGGTTGACTTCGTAGGCGCTGCCGCCGCCGATGGCGGACAACGCGACCTGGACGGTCGGGTTCTGCTGGGTCAGGACGACGAAGGGCCAGAAGAAGTCGTTCCAGGACTGCACGAAGACCAGCATTCCCAGCACGGCCATCGCCGGCCGGGCCACCGGCAGCACGACGTGCCAGACGATCCGCAGACTGTGCGCGCCGTCCACCCGGGCCGCCTCGATCAGCTCCACCGGCAGCGCCTCGGCGAGGTACTGCCGCATGAAGAACACCCCGAAGGCGGCCACCAGGGAGGGGAGTACGACGGCCTTCAGCTGGTTGCCCCAGCCCAGGTCGGTGATGATCCGGTAGAGCGGGATCACGCTGAGCTGCGGGGGGATGGTCATGGTGGCGACGACCACGGTCAGCAGGGCGCCCCGGCCGCGGAACGCCAGCTTGGCGAAGGCGAACCCGGCCAGGGTGGAGAACGCGACCGTGCTCAGTGCGACGCAGCCCGCCACGACCGTGGAGTTGAGCAGCGCCCGGCCGAGGTCGGCCTGCTCCCAGGCGGTGGTGATGTTGGTCCACAGCGATCCGCCGGGCAGCAGCGGCGGCGGTGCCTGGGCCACCCGCTCCCCGGTGGAGGAGGCGGCGACGAAGGTCCAGTACAGGGGGAACAGCGAGAGCACGGCGGCGGCCACCAGGACGGCGTAGGTCAGCGGCCCGGCCTTGTCCTGCTCCCCGGCACCGGGCCGCAGCCGGCGCCGGACGGCGCGCAGCGCGCCCGCGAGACGGCGGGGGGCACGGCCGGCGGTGGACGGCCCCGCCGTCGGGGTGGGTTCGAGGGTGGTGGTCATCTCAGCGCCCCTGTCCGGCACGGCCCCGGCGGGCGAGCAGCAGTTGGACGGCGCCGATCAGCAACAGGATCAGCAGCATCGTCCAGGCGACGGCCGACGCGCGGCCCAACTGACGGCTCGGCCATCCGAGTTCGTACATGTAGAGGCTCAAGGTCTGGAACTGGTGGGCCGATCCGCCGCTGACCCCGACACCGCCGCCGAAGAGCAGCGGCTCGCCGAACAGCTGGGTGGCCCCGATGGTCGAGACGATCACCGTGAACAGGATGGTGGGCCGGATGGACGGCACGGTGATCCGGGTGAACTGCTGCCAGCGGGAGGCGCCGTCCAGGCTCGCGGCCTCGTAGAGGTCCTTCGGGACGGCCTGCATCGCGGCCAGGTAGATCAGCGCGTTGTAGCCCGTCCAGCGCCAGGTGACGATGGTGGCGACGGCGATCTGGGCGGGCCAGGTGTCGGCGTACCAGTCCGTCCGGCCGACCCCCACCAGCGAGAGCAGCCAGTTGACCAAGCCGTAGTCGGGGTTGAACAGTTGGACGAAGACCAGGGTCGCCGCCGCGATCGAGGTGGCGTACGGCGCCAGGACCGCCACCCGCAGGAAGCCGCGGCCGCGCAGCCGGTAGTTGAGCAGGTGCGCCAGCCCGAGCGCCATCAGCAGCTGCGGCACGGTGGACAGCACCCCGATGGTGAAGGTGTTGAGCAGCGCGGTGCGGAACTGCTCCGTGCCCCAGAGCCGGGTGTAGTTGCCCAGCCCGCGCCACTCCATCACCCCCGGGTCGAGCAGGTCGACCCGGTGCAGCGAGAGCCAGCCGGTCCACAGGAGGGGGAACAGGCCGAAGGCCGCGAAGCAGAGGAAGAAGGGCGCGATGTACGCGTAGGGCGAGGCCTTGAGGTCGAGTCGGTGCAGGCGCGAGCGCCAGCTGGGGGGCGGCGCGGCGGGGCCGGAGCGGCGCCCTGCGGGCGCGGGCCGGGGCGGGCCGCTGCCCGTCGCGGGCCGGTGGGTGGTGGCCACGGGGGAGTCCTTCCAGGGGTGGCGGGCCGGGCCGGTCCGGGCCGCGGACGGGCCCGGCACCGGAACGGCCGGAGGGGTGGCGCTCAGCCGTTGACCTTGTCGTCGATCAGCTTGGTGACGTTGCTCCAGGCCTTGGCCGGGTCGGTGCCGTGCTGCTCGATGTCGAGGATCCCGTTGTCCGTGATGACGGTCTTGACCGTGCCGTCCTGTTCACCGATCGGTGCCGGCGCGATGTTCTGTGCGGTGGCGGCGAAGATCTTCCCGGTCGGGGTGGTGCCGAAGTAGTCCAAGGTGGCGTTCTGGACGGCGGGTTGAGCCAGTGCCGCGGTGGTCGACGGCAGATTGCCGACCTTGGCGAAGACCTTGGCCTGCTGCTCGGGCGCGGTCAGCCAGGCGGCCAGCGCGGCGGCTTCCCTCTGGTGCTTGCCGGCCTTGGGCACCGTGAGGAAGGCGCCGCCCCAGTTGGAGGCCACCGGCGCCTGCGCGATGTCCCACTTGCCCTTGCCCGGGTCGCCGGAGTACTTGCTGATGATGCCGGTCATCCAGGACGGGCAGACCACGGTGGCGAACCGGGCGTTGCTGAAGGCGGTGTT
The DNA here is from genome assembly GCF_055561235.1 of Kitasatospora sp. NPDC022856. Lineage (NCBI taxonomy): Bacteria > Bacillati > Actinomycetota > Actinomycetes > Kitasatosporales > Streptomycetaceae > Kitasatospora > Kitasatospora sp. NPDC022856. The sequence continues at coordinate 86,749 of NZ_JBVHHE010000017.1, forward strand.
CCAGTCGTCCTGGAACTGCCGCAGACCGGCGCTGATACCGGCGCGGGACGCGTCCACGGCGGTCGTCCAGGCCTTCTTCACCCCGGGGCTGTCCCGGTAGACGAGCTTGCCGGAGGCGTCCGAGTACTGCTGGGACTCCGCGGAGAGGGCCGCGTTGAAGAGGCCGCTCGCCGAGTCGGTGAAGAAGGTGCCCGCCGGGGCCTTGGCCTGGTACTGCTTACCGGCCTCGACGAACTTCGCCCAGTCCCCGCTCCACAGCTTGCCGACGGCCTCGCGGTCGGTCGGCAGTCCGGCCTGCTCGAAGAGGTCCTTGCGGTAGCAGACGGCCATCGGGCCGATGTCGGTGCCCAGGCCGATCAGGGCGCCCTTGGCGGTGGTGGCCTGCTTGGCCTTCCACGGCAGCCACGCGTCGGCCCGGACGCCCTCCGCCTTGGAGAGGTCGGTGAACTTGTCGCCGAGCGTGCCGGTGGCCTGCGCGATGTAGCCGACCTCGACGGCCTGGATGTCGTTGAGGCCGCTGCCGGAGGCCAGGTGGGTGGCCAGGGCGTCCCAGTACTTCTGACCGTCCTGGACGGTCTCGTACCGGATGGTGATCGAGGGGTGGGCGGCCATGTACTCGTCGTACAGGCCGGCTTCCCGGTAGCCGAAGGTGCCGAAGTCGCCGACGGAGAGCGTGACTTTGCCGCCGCCGTCGGCGGCTGCGCCGGTGGCGGGATCGGCGTCGGAGCCGCCGGCGCAGCCGGTGAGCAGGAGGGCCGAGAGGGTCAGTGCGGTGGTGACGGGGACGGCCCGGCGGCGTGCGCGGGTGGTGGGACGCATGGGGGTTCTCCTCGGTGCCTGTGCGTGGTGGGTGTGGCGGGTGTCTGGTGGCCGGTGTCCGGTGCTCCCGGGGGCCGGGTGGCCGGGTGGCCGGGTGGCCGGTGCTCCCGGGGGCCGGGTGCGGGTTTGCTCGGGCTTCGGCTCGGGCTCTCTGGTTCCGGCTCGGGCTCTGGTTCCGGCAGTACTCGGCGGACGCGTGCGTGGTGCCCGGCCTCGGTTGATCAGTCAGTGTTACGGCGGCCAATTCGGCTCACTGGCAAGCTTGTTGATTGAGCGTCGGACAGCCCCTCCGGCTCCGGTCGGGCGTCGGAGGCTGGCCCCGGTGGCGGCGGGCCGCTAGGGTGGGCGCACTGTCGTGGGAGCGCTCCCAAGCACTAGGGGAAGGTTGCTGGGTGATCGGGTCGGGTGTCAAGGCGGATCGCGCCATCCGTTGCGGGAACGTGTCCTGCGGCGGGCGGCCCACCGGGCCGGCACCTGCCCCCTCGCGCCCGCGCCGCGCCCCGGTGGAGGAGGATGGTCTCCGGGGCGCCCGCCCGGCGCGGCGGCCCCCGTGGCGAGGTCTTGGAGAGGTGGACGATGGCACAGGCGGCGAGTGGGACGGCCGGCGCGTCGGGCAGTGGGTCACGGGGCTCGGCACGGCCGACCCTGGAGGAGGTGGCCGCCCTCGCCGGCGTGGGCCGCGGCACGGTCTCCCGGGTGGTCAACGGCTCGCCCCGGGTGAGCGACAAGGCCCGGGAGGCGGTCCAGGCCGCGATCGCCGAACTCGGCTACGTGCCGAACCGGGCGGCGCGGGCCCTGGTCACCTCCCGGACGGACGCCGTCGCCCTGGTCGTCCCGGAGGCGGAGACCAGGCTCTTCTCCGAGCCCTACTTCTCCGACATCATCAGCGGGGTCGCGGCCGAACTCAGCGAGACCGACATGCAGTTGCTGCTGATCCTGGTCCGCAACCAGCGCGAGCGCGACCGGCTGGCCGCGTACCTGTCGGCCCAGCGGGTGGACGGCGTGCTGCTCGTCGCGGTGCACCGGGACGACCCGCTGCCCGGCCTGCTGGAGAGCCTGGAGATCCCGTCGGTGCTGGCCGGCCGGCGCAACGACCACGAGGTCCTCAGCTATGTCCACGCCGACAACGCCGGCGGTGCGCGGATGGCCGTCCGGCACCTGCTGCGGCGCGGCTGCGGCCGGGTGGCCACCATCACCGGCCCGCTGGACATGGAGGTGGCGCTGGCCCGCCTGGACGGCTACCGCCGGGCCCTGGAGGAGGCCGGGCAGACGTACGAGGAGGACCTCGTCGGTCTGGCCGACTTCACCGAGGAGGGCGGGCGGCAGGCGATGCGGGCGCTGCTGGAGCGGCGGCCCGACCTCGACGCGGTGTTCTGCGCCTCGGACGTAATGGCCGCCGGGGCCATGCAGGTGCTCCGGGCGGCAGGCCGGCGGATTCCGGACCAGGTCGCGGTGATCGGGTTCGACGACTCGATCGTGGCCCGGCACACCGAACCGGCGATGACCAGCGTCCGCCAGCCGATCGAGGAGATGGGGCGCACGATGGCCCGGCTGCTCCTGGAGGAGATCGCCGGGCGGCACCGGGGCAGCCGGCAGGTGGTGCTGGCGACCGAGCTGGTGGTCCGCGACTCGGCCTGACGGGGGCCTGCCCGCGGCCCCGGCGCGAGTACCGGCTTGGCGGGAGCCCCTGTGTGGCGGGAGCCCCTGACTGGCCGGAACGCTGGGGACAGCGCCGGTGCCGGCCCCGCCGTCGTGGCGGAGCCGACACCGGGCCGGTCGGGCGTCAGCTCGTCGTGCAGCTCAGCGTGGGCGCGGTGTTGCCGCCGGAGTAACCGGCGCCGAACCCGAAGGCCGTGCTCGCGCCCGCCGCCAGCGCGCCGTTGTACGGGGCGTTGGTGACGGTCACGCTCGGGCCGGACTGCGCGAGGACGCCGTTCCAGAGGTTGCTCACCTGCTGGGTGCCGCCCCAGGTCCAGGTCACCTTCCAGTGCGTGGCGGCGGCCGTGCCGGTGTTGGTGACGGTGACGTCGGCGTTGAAGCCGCTGCCCCAGTCGCTGCCGACCCGGTAGGTCGCGGTGCAGCCGGAGCTCCCGCCGCCGCTGCCCGCGGCGGTGGTGACGGTGAGGGCCGCCGAGGCCGTCGAGGCGTTGCCCGCCGCGTCACGTGCGACCACGGTGTAGCGGTAGGCGGTCGAGGCGGTCAGCCCGCCGTCGGTGTAGGTGGTGCCGCCGGCGCCCGTGGTGGACCCGACCGCCGTGCCGTTGCGGTAGACGTCGTACCCCGTGACCCCGACGTTGTCGGTCGAGGCCGTCCACGCCAGCGAGACGGTGGCGGCCGTGGTGGCGGTGGCGCGGAGGCCGGCCGGGGTGCTCGGCGGCGTGGTGTCGCCGGTGCCGCCGCCGGTCACCGGCGGGTAGGCGTTCTTCAGCAACTCCTGGAACTGGGCGGAGAACCAGGCCCCGGCCAGCGGCGCGCCCGGCAGGGCGCCGGAGAGGTGGAAGTTGTTGCGCGCGTTGCCCGTGTACGTCGGGTCGCACATCCGGTCGAAGCCCTTCCCCTCGTCGTTGGGGATGTACTGGCTGGCGCCGTCCGACTCGCCCGGGGGCTTCACCCACACGTAGGCGTCGATGCCCGGCTCGGGTGCGGTCCGCGGACGCTCGCCGAGGCCGGCCCCGGACTGGTTGCACCAGTTGCCGGTCTGGAACCGCCGGTCGGTCCGGCCGCCGTCCACGTAGCTGTCCACGCTGGTTCGGGCGCCCGGCCCGGTCGGGCGGGCCGCGCCGCCCCAGCCGTTGCGCGAGGTGTCGATCAGCATGCCGACGGCCGGGTCGAACCCGGCGCTGACGGCCTTCTGCCGGAAGGCCTGGGCGTAGGAGAGCTCGTCGACGTAGCGGTTCCAGTCCACCCAGGCGCTCTGGCGCACCGAGGTGCCGTTCACCGAGTCGTCGATGGTGTAGTAGGGCTCCTTCAGGGCCGAGTAGTTGGCGGTGTTGACGATGAAGCCGTGCACGTTGGCGGTGGTGGAGCCGGCGGCCGTCGCGGCCTGGTGGAGGACGTCGACGGCTGGGCCGAGGTTGGAGTCCCAGCCGAGCCAGCCGTGGTGGCCGGCATCGACGTAGTTGTAGACGTTCGGGACGGCGCCCAGCTTGGCCAGTGCGTACCCGACGCCGTTCACGTAGTTGCCGTTGGCCTTCATGGTGTCGCACTGCGGGGTGGCGGTGGCGGTGCCGCCCGCGTTGGTGACCAGGTTCGGCAGCGAGTCGATCTCGACGGTGGTGACGATCCGCAGGCCGGCGTAGGCGGGATCGGCCAGCACGGCGGCGATCGGGTCGATGAACTCGGTCCGGTAGCGGCCGATCTCGGTCGGGCCGAGTTCGCCGTTGGAGGCGAGGGCGGCGCAGTCGCGGCCGGGGAGGTCGTAGACGACGAGCTGGACGACGAAGGGCTTGCCCGCCGCCTGCCGGACGGCGTTGTCGAGGTGTCCGCGCAGGCCCAGGTGGCCGGCGGTGCCGTTGATGGCGGCGATGCGGTCGAGCCAGACGGCGGTCGGCTGGCCCGCGACGGCGCTGCCGCCGGGTTCGGCGGCGGCGTTCGCGGCCCACTCGGGGTTCACGTAGACGCCCGCGCCGGCATAGGGGTTGTCGACCCGGGCGGCCGGCGTCGAGGCCTCCGCCGCAGCGGCTGAGGCGGAGGCGGGGGCGGCGGAGGCGGAGGCGGTGGCGACGGGCAGGAGGCTGGTGGCGCCGAGCGCCGCGACGGCGGCGAGGGCGCGCAGCCGGTGGAGCACGGGCCTGCGGCGGGTGCGTCCGCCGTTGTGGTGGCCGGAAGGCATGGGGGAGTCCTTTCGGGTGGGGGACCCAGGGGTAAGGGCGCCGGTCCGGGGCGCCGGAGTGGGATCGCTCCCATCAGAGATGAGAGCGATCCCGGTGCAGGTTTCCGGCGGGTCGGCCGGGATGGTTGCCGAACTGCGGGAGGGCTCTCAATTCGGCTGCTGTGTGAGTGAGATGGAGTCAGACTCCGGCTCCCCGCTATCAACCCATGAACGCTCGGGGGCGTCAAGGCGTTCGACGCAAATGCGTGGGAGCGCTCCCGCAGCAGGGTCCGTGCTGGGCCTCGGCGAGTGTCGGGTGGGTCTGGGTGGGCTGCCTGCGGTACGGCCTGGTGTCCGGTACCTGGTGGTGGTGCCCGGTGGCTGGTGGTGCCGGGTGGGCGCAGGCCCTGCTGCCGTCAGGGCGTGACGCTGCACGTCGGCACCGGCGGGGAGGCGCCGAGCCGGCCGCTGCCCTGAAGGCCGAAGGTCGTCGAAGCGCCGGGCGCCAAGGCGCTGTTGTACGCCAGGCCGGTCGCGGTGACCGTGCTCGCCGACTGGGTGACGGCGGCGTTCCAGGTACCGGTCGGCTGCCACCCGGCGGGCCGGTCCCAGGCGGCCGTCCAGGTGCTACCGGCCCGGCTCCCGGTGTTGGTGACCGTCACGGTCGCGGTGAACCCGGTGTCCCACTGGCTGTCCGTGTACCAACTGGCCGTGCAGCCGGTGGTGTCGGGAGGCCCCGCGGTGGTCACGGTCGTCGCCCCGGAGGCGGCCGAGACGTTCCCGGCGGCGTCCCGGGCGGTGACGGTGTAGGTGTAGGCGGTCGCCGGGGTGAGGCCGGTGTCCGTGTACGTGGTGCCCGTGACCGTGCCCACCAGTGTGGCGCCCCGGTGGACGTCGTAGCCGGTGACGACCGTGTCGTCCTGGGAGGCGGCCCAGCCGAGGGTGGCGGAGGTGGCGGTGACAGCGGTCGCCGTGAGACCGCTGGGGGCCGTCGGCGACCGGGTGTCGCCGACCCCGCCGCCGGCGGCGAACCCCGGGGCCTTGACGGCGGTGAGGTAGCCGTCCTTCACCGTGTCCACGGTGGTCCAGTCGTCCTTGAGGATCCCGCCGGTGTCGCCCGAGTTCGGGTTCCAGGACCAGAACGTCCAGGAGAAGGCGTCCGCGCCCGCCTGCGCGGTGGGCCGCAGGTACTGGGTGAGCGCGGTCAGCCAGGTCCGGTCGGCGGCCGCTTGCAGGGTGGAGCCGAATTCGCCGATCCACACCGGCGCGATGTTCTGTCGGAACAGGTAGCCCCAGTCGGAGTCCCACACCCCGGGCAGGTTGGCGGGGAACGCCGGGTCGTCGAACCACGGTTGGCGCGCCACGCTCGTGGCGTACTCGTGCGGGGAGTAGACGAGGCGGTTCGGCACGCCCAGCCGGACCGGGTACGCCGCCGCGCCGCGGAGGTTCCCGCCCCACCAGGTCGAACTGCCCTGGAAGCTCTGCACGCCCTCGACGAGGACGAGCAGCGAGGGGTTGGCCCCCAGGACGGCCTCGCCGCCGCGCTCGGCCGCCAGGCGCCAGTCGAGCGCCGGGTCGCCGCAGCCCCAACAGGCCGGATCGTGCGGCTCGTTGTGCAGGTCGATGCCGATGACGGTGGGGTTGCCGGCGTAGCGCGCGGCGATCGCCCGGAGGTCGGCGAGCCAGGTGCTCTCCGGGACGGCGCTCGTGTACCAGAGCGCCGACTGCCCACCGGCGTCCGGGCGGTGGCGGTCGAGGATCACCTTGAGCCCGGCGGATCCGGCCCGGTCGACGATCCGGTCCATCACCTGGAGCGAGGTCAGGCCCTGGAGGTCGGCGTTCATGCCGCCGGAGTGGTTGACGCCGGTCGGTACGGAGCCCCGGAAGAGGTCGTCGCTGTAGGGCAGGCGGATGGTGTTGAAGCCGAGGGCGCGCATCTGGTCGATCATGCTGCCGTAGTCGCGGGCCCAGAGGCCGTGCGGAACGTGGTCGGCCGTTTCGAAGCCGAACCAGTTGACTCCGGCGATCCGGACGGGTCGGCCGGCCTCGTCGAGCAGTTGGCGCCCGCTGGTGTGCCAGTAGCCGGAGCCCGGGGCGGTGGCGCCGGTTGCTTCGAGCGCTCCGGGGGCGGGGGCGCTGGTCGGGGTGGGGGCGGCCTGCGCGGGCGGGGCCGACAGGAGCACGGCCGCCGTGACAGCGAGCGCTGTCACGATCCTGCGCAGGCGGCGTAGGGGGTGGGACACGTCGGTCTTCCTCTCCGAGGAGTGCGGCGGCGGTCCGAGCGGGCCTCCGCCGGTGGGCACCGGCCGGGGCGGAGCGGATGGTTCTTGCGGGCGGTTCTTGCGGGGCGGGGCGGGGAGGGGTGGGGCGGGATGAGGAGTGCGGGAGCGCTCCCACCTTCGGGTGCGGGGAAGCTCCGGTGTTCTCGGGGTGGGCGGCCGGTGCGGTGTCGTCGCTGGGTGGTGCGTCGCGGACGGAGGTGCGGACATCACCCCCCTGGGGCATGAGGCACCCACATCGCGGTCGATGCTCGGGACCGGGCGACGTTCACACCATGAAATCGACAACCCGCCGAGGGCGTCAAGGACGGCGTTGGCGTTCAACTCTTGTCGGCGGCCTGGCCGAAGCCGGCCGACGGCGCGGCCGGACGGCGTTGCGGCGGTCCGATCAGTTGCCCGGTTGCCTGGTCGGAAGGCACCTTGTTCGGCCGTCGCTCGTCAGCTCGTGTGTGGCGTCGCGCGGCCTGCCGCTGTTGAGCGAGGCCGCCGACATCCTGCGGATGACCGACCACGTCGCAGACGTCGAGTACGGGCGGTGGGTGCTGATCGAGGATTACGGAGCGCGACCGCCCAGGAGCAGGCATCCGACCACGGTGATCCGCTACCGTGATCCGCCATGCGAACCCTTGACTCCGGCCGGACGGCGCTCGTCCTGGTCGACCTGATGGACCGGATCGTCGCCCTGCCGCTGGCCCCGCACGCGGGGACCGAGGTGCTCAGGGCGTCGCTGGAACTGGCGGCGGCCTTCCGGGCAGCGGGTGCCCCCGTCGTCGCCCTGCGCGTCGAGCGCCCGAACGTCGCCGAGCAGCCGCCCGGCAGTGGGCTGGTCGCGGAGGTGGCGGCGACCGCCGATGCCGTATTGGTGAAGCGCACCATCGGCGGGTTCCAGGACACCGGGCTGCACGACCTGCTCCAGGGGCGCGGCGTGGACACGTTGGTGTTCGCCGGCATCGCGACCAACCTGGGCGTGGAGTCGACCGCTCGGGCAGCCGCCGACCACGGCTACGAGCTGGTGTTCGTCGAGGATGCGATGGCGGCCCTGACGGAGGCGGAGCACCGGTCGGCGGTCGACCTCGACCTGCCCCGCTTCGGCGAGGTGGTGGCGCGGGAAGCCGTCCGTCTCTCGTGACCGCCGGGTGAGCCCCGGGCGGGGTCCGATCGCGTGGCGGGCGGCCTTCCCACCGTTCGGCGTACCGCTGGAGGGGCCCGCCACTGTACGTGCTGAGCGTCGTGCTGTACCCGGATCCGTGCCGGGGAGTGGCCGCGGCGCGTCTCAGCGCTGCGCCGCCGGCATCAGGCCGGACCGGACCGGATCACGACCAGCGAGCCTTGGTGGCAGGGCTGTTGCCGCCGAGCGCCGAACCGGGTGTCCCATGCTCCGCTGTCCAGGTCGGCCCGCAGATCTGCGGCGAACCGTTCGCGCGACTGCTCGTCGACGAAGCTCCACGCCGAGCACGCCTGTCGAGCACCGGGGTCGACCAGCATCTCGGGGCGAGCGTAGGACGCCTCGTTGCAGCCGTCGGTGCAGTCGACGGGTATCGGCACCCGGGTCACCGACGCGGGTCCGCCGAGCGCCTCGGTCAGATCCGCGATCGCCGGGGTGCGGCGCGCCTCGGTGTCCAGCACCTCCGGCGCGTACTCGTAAAGCCAGAAGTCCCGGACGAGAGCGGGGTCGCAGGTCAACACGACGAGGGGGCCACGCGCCGTCCGCCGCATCTCGCGCAGGCCCGTCATGAGGTCGCTCCACTGGTGCACGCTGAAGGCGGTCAACGCCGCGTCGAACGCGTCGTCGCCGAACGGCAGCTGCTCGGCCACGGCATCGACGGCATCGACGGCGGCAGACAGGTGCGCGGGGCGCTGGGCACGCATGGACGCCGACGGCTCGACCGCCCTCACCTCCAGCGTCGCCGACTCGTACGACCCCGCGCCGGCCCCGACATTGACCACGGCGCGCCCCACCCAGGGCGGCGGAGATCGCCTGCTCGATCCTCGGCATCCGGCCGCCGGTAGGTGGCGTACCCGCCGCCTACCGTGCCGTCGTCCGCACCGTCGGCGCTGCCGTCCACCCCGCCGCCTGACCACCTGTGGATCCCCTGACCTGCGAGAATGAGCAGAGCCCCTGTTATTGTGCGCCAATGTCAACGATCAAACAGTTCCAAGTGGCCTTCGACTGCGCGGAGCCTGTGCGCCTCGCCGCCTTCTGGTGCGAGGTGCTGGGGTACGTCATGCCGGCGGTCCCGGAGGGCTTCGCCACGTGGGAGGAGTGCTTCCGCTCACTGCCGCCCGAGGATGCGATCTACTTCGCGTGCACTGATCCCGCGGGTGTGGCTCCGCGCCTGCTCTTCCAGCGAGTCCCCGAAGGAAAGGTCGTCAAGAACCGGGTGCATCTCGATGTGCGGGCCGGCACCGGGCTCGTGGGTGACGAGCGCCTGGCCACACTCGAGGCCGAATGCGCACGGCTGATGGCGCTCGGGGCGAAGCACGTGCTGACGCAGCGCGCCGATGGCGTCAACGAGTCGTGCATCACGATGCAGGACATCGAGGGCAACGAGTTCTGCCTCGCCTGATTTCCCCTCCGAGACTGCGAGGTGGGGACTCCCCTCCCGGGAACCTCTGAGGTCGCGCATGCGGCGGGAGTCATCCCGTGAGAGCGAGGTTGTGCGGACGGGCAACGCCGTGCATCGCGTGGCGCACACCGTCGCCTCTCAGGCGGCGGTCGCGCAGGTTCTTCCGGGTCTTCATCCGGGCGAAGGCGGGCTCGACGCGGGCGCGGACCCGTTGGTGGTCGTGGTTGTGTTCGGCCTGCCAGTCGGTCAGTTCGTCGCCTTCGAGCCGACGGTGCGGGATGACGAGGCCGGTTCCGGGGTAGCCGCCGTCGGCGATCGTGGTTGTCCGGCCGACGGCGGCCTTGGGCTCAGTGCCGCATCAGGCGACGTTCGCCCTGCTGGGGTACCGACAGAGGTCGGAGCGACGGGGTTCCGAAGGCCGTAGAGACGGGTTCGGCGTCGGGATCGCTCTGCGGCAAAATGGCCGCCCCCCGATGCCGGAACGTGTCAGGATCTTCGAATGGAGATCCGTCGTGTCACTCAGGTCGAGGCGGTCGACGCCGCTGGACATCTCTTCGACACCGTCCCAGGGCGGGAGGCGACTGAACGGTTCCTGACGGACGAGCGCCATCACCTCCTCGTCGCCTATGTGGACGACGTCCCGGCGGGGATCGTCACCGGTGTCGAGATGACCCATCCGGACAAGGGAACCGAGATGTTCTTGTACGAGCTGGGCGTGGACGAGTCCTTCCGCGGGCGTGGCGTCGGCCGGGCTCTGGTGTCGGCGCTCGCCGACCTGTCCCGTGAACGGGGCTGCTATGGCGTGTGGACCATCACGGACGAGGAGAACGCGGCAGCACTGGCCACGTACCGCCGCGCCGGCGGCGTCCCGGAAACGGGACAGGTAGTCCTCACCTGGACATTCGATCAGCTGTAGACCGACGCAACGGATCCCCGTCCCGCACCGCATGGTTGGCGACCCGGCGTCCACGTACAGGTCCGCGAGATCGATGATGACGAGGGCAGCCGGCTGCTGCGGATCGTCCACCGGGTCGCCGGGTGGTGGTGCCCTGGCGGCGGGCACAGATAGTGCTGCTGTCTGCCCCGCGTGTGCCTGTGGCGAAGCTCGCCGAGGTCACCTTCACCAGTACGGACCGGGTTCGCGACGTGATCCACCACTTCAACGCCGACGGCTTCGACTCACTCTTCCCGAAGCACGAGGGCGGGCGGCCACGGGCGTTCACCCTGCCCGAGCGCCGGGAGATCATGGAGATCACCAAGTTCAAGCATGATCCGCCGCTACATCGTCTGGCGGAACAAGCACGCCGTCGACGAACGGCTAGCCGGCTCAGTGTGCTCCGGCGGCGTCTCTGCGGCCGCCACGAGTGCGTGCCGCCGAGGCCGTCCGTCAGTCCACCGTCCGTCAGTCCACCGTCCGGGCCGCTTCCAGGGCTTCGCGCAGTCGGCCGCCCGAGGCGGCGAGCAGTCGGCGGGCGGTCGGCGCGTCCACTCCGGCGAGCACGACCAGGACGGCGTCCTTGGCCTCGCCGCCCGTCACGGCCAGCGCGCTCCGGACGGTCTCCTCGTCCGCGCCGGTGGCCGTGGCCACGATCCGGTGGGCCCGGTCGCGAAGCTTGGCATTGCCCGCCCGCACGTCGACCATCAGATTTCCGTAGGTCTTGCCGAGCCGAACCATGACGGCCGTCGAGAGCAGGTTCAGGACGAGCTTCTGTGCGGTGCCCGCCTTGAGCCGGGTGGATCCGGCCAGCACCTCCGGCCCCGTCACCACCTCGATGCCCAGCGCGGCCGCCGACACCAGGGCGGACCCCCGGTTGCAGGCCAGGCCCACGGTCAGCGCCCCGGCGGCGCGGGCCTGTCGGATCGCGGCCACCGTGTACGGCGTACGGCCCGAGGCGGAGACGCCCACCACGCAGTCGGCGGCCGTCGGAGCGAGTGCTTCGAGGTCGGCGACGGCGAGGTCCGGCCGGTCCTCCGCGCCCTCGACGGCGCGGACCAGCGCTGCGGAGCCGCCCGCGATGAGGCCCACGACCTGGCCGGGGGCGGTGTTGAAGGTCGGCGGGCACTCGCTCGCGTCCAGCACTCCGAGCCGCCCGGCCGTTCCCGCTCCCACGTACACCAGTCGGCCGCCCCGGGCCATCCGGGCGGCGATCGCGTCGGCCGCAGCGGCGATCGGTTCCAGCTGCGTGGCCACGGCCTCGGCCACGGTGCGGTCCTCGTCGTTGATCAGGCGGAGGAGGTCGAGGGTCGTCATCCGGTCGATGCCGGACCAATCGGGGCGTACGGCCTCGGTCACCGAACCGCCGATGGCGCCGTCGCCGCTGTCGGTCCCGCTGGTGCTGTCGGTGTCGTCGCCGCTGTCGCTGAGGGTGTCGCTGCGGGTGTTGCTGGGGGTGTCGCTGCCGGGGTCGTCGGTCGCACCGGTCGCTGTGCCGGGCTCCGGGTGCGGCGGGAGGTCGCTGTCCATGAGCGCTGTTTCCCCGGGTGTGCGTGCCGTGAACCAGGGTGGGCGGCGGGGCCGGTGCTCCGGGGTTCAGCTGCACGGACGGGTCGCGTCAGGGATCCGGGGCCGGGCGCTCCGGGGCCCGGTGCCAGGGCGCTCCGGGGTCAGGCCATCCAGAAGAAGACGGCCGTCATTCGCCGCTCCTCCAGCGGGATGCCGTAGTAGCCGGTGGCACTGTGGATCAGGTTGGCGCGGTACAGCAGGAGCCGGTTGTAGCGGTTGGGGACGCGGACGTCCTCGGTGAAGGCGTCACCCGGGACGCGGCGCGTGCCGAGCGCCTCGACGAGGTTGTTGTGCGGTGCGTCGACGAGGTTGCCGCCGAGGCGCCCGCCGGGGAACTGCTGGCGGTAGAAGCTGGTGCCGGCCTCCTTGGGGGCACCGGGGCTGAGGTAGAGGACGGCCGCGTAGCGGCAGAGCGCGCGGGAGTCGGTGTGGGGGCGGGATTCCGACTCGCCGGCGCCGACCAGTTGGACGCAGTTGTGGTTGAGCGTTCCGCCGCCGGGCGTGCTCTGGACCCAGAGCTTGGCGGTACCGGTCGCCCTGCGGACCAGTGCCTCCACCCGGGCGAGCTCGGCCGGCTCCAGGCCGGGCATGGTGCGCAGCCCGGGCCATGTCTCGGGCCGGTAGGGGTACCCCTCGGTCCAGTCGCCCCGGGCGAGGCACCGTTCGCGGACCGCGTCCGGATCGGGCAGCACGTCGTCCAGCACCCAGTAGTCCCGGCCGGGGGTGGGTTTGCGGTAGGGCAGGACGGGCAGGGCTGTCCGCCCGATGGGCTGTGGGGGCATGCGCCGACCATAGGGTCGGGGCCCGCCAACGTTCTGCCGTGAACAAGTCAACCTTTCGTCAAGTGTCGGGACCTGCGCTTTTTCGCTGTGCCGGTGTGCCTGTACGACGAGCGGCCCGGTCGGGGGATGCCGTCGTCGGCGCGCCCGGTGTGTGGCGGCGCGTCAGTCGGTCGGCCGGACGGCGTACCCGTCGAGCGCGCTCCGCAGGTGGTCGAAGGCCCGGACGGCGGACGGTCTGATGGCCGCCGATATCGCCTCGTGCTCCTCGCCGGCCAGGACGCGGCGGAAGACCTCGGTGAAGAGCGCGCGGCGGATCGCCGCCAGCAGGCCGGCCGCGAGTCTGGCGGTGAGGTCGCCCGGAGGGGAGTCGGTGGCCTCGGCGAGGGTCGCGGTGAGCGCGTTCTCGCTCTGCTCGTGGATCTCGCGCAGCCGGGCGAGCAGGGCGGGGCTCTCCGTGACGGTGCGGGCGAACGGCGGATCGGCGAAGCCGAGGGCCGGGTCGTGCCGGTCGATCGAGGCGAGGCAGGTGCGGCGCAGCGCCGCCAGCGCGGACTCGCCGGGCGCGCGCCCGGCGACCGCCTCGGCCTGGGCGGCGATCATCTCCCGGTGCAGGTCGAGGACGAGGTCCTCCTTGCGCGGGAAGTGGTTGGTGACGGTCATCTTGGCGACCCCGGCGGCCACCGCGACCTCGGCGATCGTCGTCCGGTCGAAGCCGTGCTCGATGAAGAGCCGCGTGGCGGCGTTCGAGATCGCCTCGCGGGTGCGGCGCTTGTTGAGCTCGCGCAGGTTGGGGGTGCCCTCGGTCATGGCGTGAGCGTAGCGCAGATTCACTGGGTCGGGTACAGAAATTAGGCTTGACCCAGTCAATGGGTCCGACCTAAGTTGTCTCCCGGCGGGCCACCGGACCGGACCGCTGCTCGATGCCACTCGGACCGAAGGAACCGCGCATGTTCACTCACCCCTCCGCACTCCGGCTGCTGACCGTGCACGCCCACCCCGACGACGAGTCCAGCAAGGGGGCGGCCACCCTCGCCCGCTACGCCGCCCAGGGGGTGGACGTCATGGTCGCGACGTGCACCGGCGGCGAGCGCGGCTCGGTGCTCAACCCGGGACTCGACCGGCCCGGGACCAGGGCCGAGCTGACCCGGATCCGGCGCGAGGAGATGGCAGCCGCACGCGAGATCCTCGGTGTCGGCCAGCGCTTCCTGGGCTTCACCGACTCCGGGCTACCGGGCCCCGGCGAGCCACTGCCCGACGGCTGCTTCGCGCTCCTGCCGCCCGCCGTCGCCGCCGAGCCGCTGATCACGCTGATCCGCGAGTTCCGCCCCCACGTCGTCGTCACCTACGACGAGACGGGCGGCTACCCGCACCCCGACCATGTGATGACCCATCGGGTCACCGTCGAGGCGGTCGAGGGCGCGGCCGACCCCGACCGCTCTCCGGAGGCGGGCGAGCCCTGGCAGGCGGCCAAGCTCTACTACCACCTGGCGCTGTCCCGGGCCTGGTTCCAGACCATGCACGACGCGATGACGGTGCGCGGCGTCGACTCGGCCATGGGCGAGGTGCTGGCCGGCTGGCCCGACGCCCCGCCCGCCCTCGCCACCACCACCCGGATCCGCTGCGCCGAGCAGTTCGCCGTACGGGACGCCGCCCTGCTCGCGCACGCCACCCAGATACAGCCCGGTACCGGGTTCATGGCACACCCGCGTGAGATCGAGCGCGAGGTCTGGCCGACGGAGGACTACCACCTGGCCCGGAGCCTGGTGGAGACGGTCCTCCCCGAATCCGACCTGTTCGCCGGTCTGCGCCCCGGAGAGGAGCACGGATGAGGATGCTCAGAAGGTTGGGCGGAGGCCGGCACACCGGCGGTGGCACGGTGGCCGGACACCGCGGCCACGCGGGCCCGGCCCGGAGTCGGGGGCCGCATCAGGGCCCGTGCCGGGGCCGACTCGCGGCCGGTTGCGGGTCAGCACCGCCCGTCGGCGAGGACGAAGTAGCCCGCCCCGGTCTCCTTCAGCGTGTGGATCGTGAAGGTGTTCCAGAGGCCCATGGCCTGCCCCGAGCCGAGGGCGTAGGTGAGGCCGCCGGTCTGGGTCGCACGGCCCGCCTTCACCTGGTCGTAGTTGCTGTCCGTGAAGCACTGCTGCGCGCCGCCGGGAGTGCTCGCCGTCACCGCCGCCGACCGGGCTCCCACGGCGCCCGCCGCGTCGACGGCGGCCACGGTGTAGGTGTACGAGGCCCCGGGGTTCAGGCCGCCGTCGGTGTACGAGGTGCCGGCCGGGGCGGCCGCCCGCGTTCCGTTCCGGTACAGCACGTAGGACGCGGCGCCGGTGACGGCCTGCCAGCCGAGCGCGATCGAGTCCTGGCCGGTGGCGGTCGCGGTCAGGCCCGCCGGTGCGGGCAGCGAGGGCGTGGCCGGGCCGCCGCCGTCCAAGCCCCAGAACCGCGCGGTGTAGTAGCTGGAGCAGATCGTGTCGAGGAAGTAGGCGCCGCCGGCCCCGCACTGGTCCGCCCCCGGGCCCGGGTCGACCGCGAGTCCGTGACCCATCCCCGCGACGGAGTAGAGCGCCACGGCGGGCCGGCCGCTCGCGTCGTTGTAGACGGACTCGGTGGTCCCACCCGGCAGGTTCCGGGTGGCGGAGGCGCTCTGGCCGATGCTCCACACATCCGTCCACTGGTCCCGCAGCTCGGTGCCGTTCACGGGCCTGACGGTGGTGTCCGCGGTGCCCTGCCAGATCGCCAGTCGGGGCCACGGCCCGCTGTGGCCCGGGTACGCCCGGCGGACTCGGTCGCCCCATTGGGCCGGGGTGAGCCGCTGGTCGTCGTTCTGGCACCCCGAGGCGGCGGCCTGGGTGGTGGCGCAGTGCGCCGGCAGGCCGGAGTCGATCGCCCCGCCCGCGAACACGTCCGGGTAGTCGGCCAGCAGGTCGGCCGCCATACCGCCGCCGGCCGAGAGGCCCGTGACGAACACCCGGCGCCCGTCGGAGCCGTACAGGGCCCGGGCTTCGGTGACCATTTCGGACACCGATTCGGCCTCGCCCGCGCCCCGGCTGTCCTTGGCGGCGTCGAACCAGCTGAAGCAGGAGAGGGCGTTGTTGGCGCTGCCGGTCTGCGGGAACACCACCGCGAAGCCGTACCGGTCGGCCAGGGTGGTCCAGCCGGAGTTGCGGTAGTAGTCGGTGGCTGTCTGGGTGCAGCCGTGCAGCGCGACCACCAGCGGTGCGCCGGTCGGCAGGCCTGCCGGGGTGTAGGAGAACATCGCCAGGTTCCCGGGGTTGCCACCGAACCCGGTGACCTGTTGGAAGGTCCCGCCCGCCGTGGAAGCGGCAGGGGCGGCCACATGCGCGGCGGAAGTCGCGGAGGCCGCGGTACGGCCGGGGCCCGGGGTGGCGGCCGCGACGGCGGAGGCCGGTGCCGTGGAGGCGAGTGCCAGCGCCGCGAGCAGCGCAGCCGCGGCGCGGCGCGCGAGCCGCCGGCCCGGGCGGGCCGGTCCGGCGACGGGCACGGCGCGGGTGGTCCCGGTCTCAGCGGTACCGGGTGCGCTGGATCCGGGTGCGCTGGATCCGGGCACGTCGGATCCGGTCGGTGGGACGAGCGCGGTGGACGGGGCGGTCACGGCGGGCGCGGTCGACACGCGCACGGGCAGCAGAACCATGGAGGACTCCTGGGTGGGGGCGGAGTTCGGTGGACTGCCGTGCAGCGTGGCGCGTCCGGTCGTCGGGTGACATGTGACGGTCACCCGTTGTCGGCGCGCCCGTCATGGCCGGTGCCGCCATGGGCGGAGCCGCTCCGTAGTGCGAATCGCAGTTGAGCCGGACGGGCGGACCGGGCAGGTTGGTCCCATGACCACGTATGGATTCCAGGGAGAGCAGACCGTGCCGGACAAGGCGTCGCACAGCCGTACCCACCACTGGCAGGCCGGACCGCCGGTCTCCGCGTTCCCGCACCTCACCGGGGAGGAGATCCTGCAGGAGATGATCGCGGGACGGATCCAGGCTCCGCCGATCGCCAGCACCCTGGGCTTCGGACTGGTCGAGGCCGGGCCGGGCACGGCGGTCTTCGAGGGCGAGGTCGGCGAGCATCTCTTCAACCCGATGAACACCGTGCACGGCGGCTACCTCGCCACCCTGCTCGACTCGGCGCTCGGCTGCGCCGTGATGAGCCGACTGCCCGCCGGCACGGCCTACACCACGACCCAGCTGAACGTGCACATGGTGCGCCCGGTGTTCGCCGACTCGGGGAAGCTGCGGTGCGAGGCCGTGGCGCTGCACGTCGGCCGTACCCTCGCGACGGCGGAGGCGCGGGTGGTCGGCGTGGAGGACGGCAAGCTGTACGCGCACGGGACGACCACCTGCGCGGTCCTGGCGCCGCGTCCGACGGCATGACATGGCGGGCCCCGGGCCGTTTCCCCGGGTTCTGGCGGCCGGGGCCCGGAAGGACGGGGTGCCCGGTGCGTCAGAGCGCGGCGGCGAGCACTCCGCACAGCGCGAGGAAGCCGCAGATACCGAAGTTGATCAGCTTGTGGGAGAGGAAGACGGCGGCGAACTCCCGGATCGTCGCACTCGGCCAGTAGTACGCCGCGGTGGGGGAGCCGAAGACCTGCCCGGTCACACCCGCCTTACGGGCCGTCAGCGCGGCACGGAACGCGTGGAAGTTGTTGGTGACGATCACGCAGCGGTACCCGGGCTTGGCCTGCTCCATGATCGCCCTGGAGAAGAGCAGGTTCTCCTCCGTCGTGCGCGAGTGCTCCTCACGCACGAGGTGTGCCTCGGGGAAGCCGCGCTGCACGAGGTAGTCGGCCATCGCGTGGGACTCGGGCAGCTTCTCGTCCGGTCCCTGGCCGCCCGAGGTGATCAGCACCGGTGGGTTGCCGCGAGCGGCCTGCTTCTCGTACACCTCACGGCCCCGGTTCAGCCGGCTCGCCAGCAGCGGCGGCACCCGGTCGCCGCCGATCAGGCCCGAGCCGAGCACCACGACGAAGTCGACGTCCCGGCGGGGGCGGTGGCGGCCGTACAGGAAGGCGTAGCCCACGAAGCAGACGAACAGGAAGGAGATGTAACCGACCACCAGCACGGCGGTGCCGGCGAGGACCCCCAGCCGGTACGAGCGGGTCACCACGGCGGCGACGAGCAGGCTGATCACGGAGAGGATGCCGAGGCCCGCGAGCAGGGACAGCAGATTGGCCGGCCGTCTGCCCTCCTTGCGGACCATCGTCAGGCCGTTGGCGATCAGGAAGCCGACCAGCGCCAGCGTTCCGACCGCCGGCAGCAGGATGATGGCGACGGCTGCCACCTCGGCGACCAGTGTCGGGGCCTTGCGCAACTCGGCGAGCAGTGCCAGGGCGAGAAAGGAGACGGCTATGCCGAGCAGGACGGCGTTGCTGAATCGGCGTCGGTCACGGAGCACCCCGATCCCGCACAGGACGAAGAACAGGGCCGCGGGGGCATAGGCGATCATGCTCGTATCGTAGGGGCCCGATCGGGCGGCCGGGAGCGGCCCTTGGGCACACGGCCGACCGGGCCCGGACGGCCCCCGGCCGGGCAACGGCCGGGCAACGGCCGGGCAACTCCGCCGTCTCGGTCTCGCCGCAGGTCCGACTCCCGGTCGGGCCGGCGGGCCGTCTCGCCGCCGGCCCGAGACGGCCGGAGCGAGCCGTCGTGGTCAGTTCCGGGCGGGTCCGGCGAACCGTTCGATGGCTGCGAACACCGCCTCGCCCATGGCGGGGCTCCCGGTGTGGCCGGAGTCCTGGATGACCGTCAACTCGGCGTCCGGCCAAGCCTTCGCCAGTTCCCAGGCGGTCTTCAGCGGCGATCCGAGGTCCAGCCGGCCGTGGATCAGGACGCCCGGGATCCCGGCCAGCCGTCCGGCGTCGCGCAGGAGTCGGCCGTCCTCCAGGAAGGCGTCGTGCGCGAAATAGTGCGCGGTGATCCGGGTGAACGCCATCAGGGCGTCGTCCGGGCGGTCGGAGTAGGCGTTCGGTTTCCCCAGCGACTCGTGCGCGATCACCGCGTCCTCCCAGGTCGCCCAGTCCCGTGCGGCCTTGCGGCGGACGGCCTCGTCGGGGCTGTTCAGCAGCCGGCTGTACGCGGCCACCAGGTCGCCGTCCCGTTCGGCGGGCGGCAGCCCGTCGCGGAACGCCTCCCAGGGGCCCGGCAGCAGCCGGCCCACGCCGCGGTACAGCCAGTCGGTCTCCTCGGGGCGGGTCATGGTCACCCCGCAGATCACGATCTCCGAGACTCGCTCGGGGTGGGTCTGCGCGTAGGCGAGGATCAGGGTCGAGCCCCAGGAGCCGCCGTACAGCAGCCACTTCTCGATGCCCAGGTGTTCGCGAAGCCGTTCCATGTCGGCGATCAGATGGGCGGTGGTGTTGTGTTCCAGACCGGTCGTCGGGTCGGCGGCGTGCGGCAGGCTCCGTCCGCACCCGCGCTGGTCGAACAGCACCAGGTGGTAGCGCTCGGGGTCGAAGCAGCGCCGGTTCTTCGGACTGTGGCCGGAGCCCGGCCCGCCGTGCACCACGACGGCCGGCTTGCCGGCGGGGTTGCCCGAGGCCTCCCAGTAGATTCGCTGGCCGTCGCCGACCTCCAGGAGTCCTTGCGCGTAGGGCTTGCCGATCGGGTACAGCTCGGGCACGGCGGGAGTCCTCCTGGGCGTGGCGTCGGCCGACCTCGGCGGCGGGCGGGGGCGGTCCCGTGGAACGGCTGCCGGTCGCAGGGGAGTCGGACGGTGTGGCACGGCGGTCGACGGCGGCGAGCCGTGGTGGACGGGCGGATGCCGTGAGGCTACCCGCCCGGCCCGCCGCCCGTCGATCACCGGGCGGCGCCGGGCACGACGGGCATCCGCCGCGGGCACCCGGCCGCACCGACCCCACCGGTCTGACTCACCAGCGGGCACTCACAGCGGGCACCCACAGCGGGCGCTCACAATGGGCAGTCACCAACGGGCACTCACCGGCCGGTCGCCTCCACGGCCGCCTGGGCGGCACGGGCCAGCTCCCGGCGCGGCTGCCACCGGTCCGCCGGCTGACCGGTCCGGACCGCGGGTGCCGGGATCGCGGGCAGGAAGGTCACCTCGGCCACCAGTCCACGGACCGACACCACCCGGGCGATCGAGGCGAGCAGGCCGTCCTCGCCGACGAAGGCCGGCGCGCTGGTCGCCCGCCCGTCCGCGAGCCGGTAGCGGACCGTCACCGGCTGCACGGGAGCACCGGACTGGACGGCGGCCTCGAAGAGCGCAGGGCGGAACCGGCCGCTCTCCCGCCCGCACCAGGTCGACCCCTCGGGGAAGACGACCACGGGCCGTCCCGCGCGCAGCAGTTCGGTGACCGCGGCGACCGTGCCGGGGAGGGTGCGCAGCCGGTCGCGGTCGAGGAAGACGGTGCCGCCCCAGGCCACCAGCGGGCCGAGCACCGGCCAGTGCCGGACTTCGGTCTTGGCCAGCGAGCGGCCGGGCCGGCCGGCCGCGATCAGCGGGATGTCCAGCCACGAGACGTGGTTGGCCACCACCAGCACCCCGCCGCCGCAGGCCGGGGGCGGCGCGATCCGGGCGGTGACCCCGAGCGCGCGGAGCAGGGTGCGTGCCCAGAACCGGACCAGCGCGTCGCGAGGGCCCCCGGGCAGGGCCCGGACCGACGGGGTGAGCGCGAGGCCCGCCACCAGCACGACCAGGAACGCGCCGAGGCGCAGGATCCGCCGGGGGAGCGCCACCACGGGGGCGGCCTCGGTCAGGCAGGTCTCCGGCGTGCAGGGGGCGGTCGGCAGCCAGACGCTCACGAGAGCGGCCCGGGCGCGGGTTCCGTACCGCCGGGCACCGCCGGTCCGGTGGCCGGGGCCGCCGGAGCGAGCCCGGAGAGGAAGTGCCGCAGGTAGCGCGGATCGGTGCGCTCCAGGGACAGCAGCACGTAGAGGTCGGCGGTGGCGAAGTCCGGGTCGTGGGCGGGCGCGCCGCAGACCCAGGCGCCCAGCCGCAGGTACCCGCGGAGCAGTGCCGGCAGCGCGGCCCGCTCGGCGCGGGGCAGGCCGGTGGGGTCCCACGGCCGGTGCGGGGCGACCCGGTACTCCTCGGGGGCGAGGTACTTGGCGCTGACGGTGTCCCAGACCCGCGCCGCCGTCGCGCCGCCGTCGTCCAGCGGGATCGAGCAGCAACCGCCTACCCAGGTGTTGCCGGTGTCGGCGAGGTAGCGGGCGATGCCGCCCCACATCAGGTTGATGACCGCGCCGTTGCCCCGGTGGTCCGGGTGGATGCAGGAGCGGCCCAGCTCCACCAGGCCGTCGCGGAGCGGGGACAGGTTGCGCAGGTCGAACTCGCCGTCGGAGTAGAGCCGTCCGGCCCGTCGGGCGGCCGCCGGGCGCAGCAGCCGGTAGGTCCCCACCACGGGGCCGTCCTCGCCCTCGCGCACCAGCAGGTGGTCGCAGAACGCGTCGAACGGGTCGACGTCCAGCCCCGCCACCGGGCTGTGCAGCCGGGCACCGAGTTCAGCGGCGAAGACCTGGTGGCGCAGCAGCTGGGCGGCGCGCACGTCGGCCTCGTCGCGGGCGAGCGCGACGGTGTAGGCGGGCGCCGGCACCTTGCCGAGGAGGGCCGGTGCGGACAGGGCCGGTGCGGAGAGCGCCGGTGCGGAGAGGGCCGGGGCTGCGAGGGCGGGCACGGGAGCGGCCGGGGCGGGTACGGCCGGGGCGGGGACCGGACGGACGGTGAGCGGCCGGACGACGGTCTGCTGCGCCGGCAGCGGGACGGGGAGCACCGAGGTGTGGCCGGGGGTGACGGCGGGCGGAGCGTACGTGGGGACGGTGGTCATGGCAGACCCTCCAAGGCGGCACGGACGACGGCGGCCACGGATCGCCGTGGCACCGGCCCGCACTCTCGGTCGTGGGGCGTGCGAACCGGTATCCGTATGTTTCTCCGTGTCGGCTGGCGTCCACGTTGCCGTTCGGAAGAGCTTGGATGTGCACCTGCTGAATGGGGCCACTCACTGTCTGCCGGACACCTGTTCGGTGTGCGGGCGCCACCGTATGCTCCGCTCCATGGGGTGGAAACCGGGCTCGGCGCGGCGGCGGGAGATCGCCGCGGAGCTGCGGGACATCCTGCGGGTGCAGGCCCAGCTCGCGGTCGTACTGCTCCTCCTCCACCTGCTCGCCAGGCTGGTCGGACTGGCCACCTCACCCTGGTGGATGCTGGTGGTGGCGATGGCCGGCGCCCTGCAGATCACCTCCGACCGGTGCTGGGAGGAGGACCGCAGGCGGAGCACCCTCGCCTTCGCGATGGTGGTCGCCCCCGTGACGGGGGTCGTCCCGTTCCTGGCGGTCGGCGCCTTCCTCGGGTGGGAGAGCGGCGCGACGGACACCGCGCTGGCGCCGTGCACGGTCGTCGGCACGCTGCTCGCGTCGCACGCGCTGCGCACGGCCCACCTTTTGCGCCTGGCCCGTCCGCCTGGTTCCCCGGCCGGAGCGCGGGCCCCCGACGCCGAAGCGCCGGAGCCCCGCGGCGGCGCGGTGTAGGCCCGCCGCGCCGCACCGGGCGCCCGTCACGGCGGGCCGGAGCCCCGCGGCGGCGACACACCCGGGCCGGGGGAGGCCCGACGCCTCAGAAGGCCTGCCAGCCGGCCGGGTCGACCCCGCCGGGCACGGCCTCGGCCGGACCGTAGGGCCGGCGGGTGAAGACGAAGGAGCCGACGTCCAGGTGGCTGACCGAGCCGTCGGCGGCGCGGACGACCCGCAGCGTCTCGCCCGCGTAGTAGTGGTCCAGCCCCGTCCAGGAGCCGTCCGGCTCGGCGCGGAACCGGGAGCTGCGGGTGCCGCCGGTGAGCGGGGCCAGTTCCAGGACGCGGTCGGCCTTCAGCCGCAGGGTGTGGCCGGCGGCGCCCCAGTACCAGGGGCCGGTGAGCGCGAGCAGGTCCTCGTCGAGGGAGGACAGCGGGCGCCAGGGCTCGGGCAGCCGGGGTTCGTGCTGGGCGGTGAGGGAGATCAGCTCCGCCGCGACCCGCGGGGTGTCGCCGCCGCCGGTCGCGTTGGCGACCGCGATCGCCGCCAGACCGTCCGCGTCGCTGATCCAGAGGCCGGCGGTGAAGCCCGGCATCGAACCGGTGTGGCCGTAGAGCACCCGGTCCTGGTGGCGCAGCAGTTGCAGCCCGAGCCCGTACCCGCCGGACCAGTTCTCGCCGCCCGGGCCGACGGCGGGTACGCGCATCTCGGCGAGGCTCTCGGCGGTCAGCACCTTCGGGTCGCCGGCGGTCAGGAAGGCGGCCCAGCGGGCCAGGTCGGCGACGGTCGACCAGAGCTGCCCGGCCGGTGCCATCAGCCCGGTCTCGGTCAGCGGTTCGGGCAGCATGACGTCGGCCCAGGGGTGGACGGCGAAGCCGCCGGCGTGCGGGTGCTCGGGCAGCAGGGTGGTGCGGTCCATCCCGAGCGGAGCCAGGACCTCGCGGTGCAGCACCTCGTGCCACGGCTCGCCGCGCAGGCGCTCGACCAGCGCGCCGAGCAGGGCGTAGCCGGGGTTGGAGTAGTGGTGGAGCCGCCCCGCCGGGTGCTTGCGCGGGTTGTCGCCCTCCAGGAGGTCGGCGAGCTCGGGGCGCAGCGTGCCGTCGGTCCGCTCCCACCAGGGCGCCGGGGTCTCGGAGGCGAGGCCAGCCGAGTGGGCGAGCAGTTGGGCGACGGTGGCGCCGTCGGCCGGGGTGCCGGGCAGGTGGCGTTCCAGCGGGTCGGCCAGGTCGAGCAGGCCCTCGTCGCGCAGCCGGAGCACCAGGACGGCGACGAAGGTCTTGGTGAGCGAGCCGATCCGGTACTGCACATCGACGGTGGGCGCATGACCGTCGATCATGCTGCGCGCTCCGCTCCAGACCAGTCTGCCGTCCCGGACCACCGCGGCGACCAGGGAGGGCGTCCGGCCCTCGGCCTGTGCGACCGCGATCCGGTGCAGCAGCGCGCGGCGGGTCGTCGGGAGGAGCTCGTCGTACTGGTCGGTCATCTGATCCTCTGAATCATTCGGTGCAGGGGCTGAAACGCGGACCGGGGCCGGTGTCGACCGTCGCCGGATGCCGTCGGCGGGGCCGGACGGCTCCTTCAACCTACGTCGGTCGTCCACGGTCCTCCACCTCCTTCCCGGGCCGGCCGGGGGAGTCCCGCCGAGGGCCCACCGCGCCGCTCACGGCGGCTCCTCCCCGGGCCGGAGCCGCCAACACGCGGCGGTGGTGACGGTCAGTCGATTGCCGGTCGACGAGGAGTAGCCTCGGCTCGACCATGACAAGCCGGCTCGCACGGCACGGCCGCCTCCGGGGCCGGCCGGGGGCAGCCGGCCTCCGGCGATGGGATACCTGATGAGAGCCTGGCTACGGGCAGTCACTGCGGCTGCCCTCGTGACCTTTCTTGCCCTGCCCGCACTGAGCACCGAGGCGGCCGCGACCGACGACGGCCGCGGCCCGGACCACTCCGGCCGGTGCGCCCCCGGTGTCCCGGTCGGCCCCGGCGGCGACGCCTTCTACGAGCCCCCGTCCCCGCTGCCCGAGGGCCGGCACGGCGACCTGATCTGGGCCCGCGCCATCGAGGCGCCCGACCACGCCCGGGCCTGCCGGATCCTCTACCGCTCGACGCTGCACGACGGCACCCCGGTCGCCGTCTCCGGCCTGGTGGCCTGGCCGACCGATGCCGTCCCCCGCCGCGGCGACCGGAACGTCGTGGCGTGGGCCCACGGGACCGTCGGCGGGCCGCGCCAGTGCGCCCCGTCGGCCGCCCCGAACCCGGCCCGGGACCTCGTCGACTACTTCAGCTACCAGAGCCCCTTCTCGATCGACGTCGGAGTGCCCGCGCTGACCCAGTTCCTCGGCGCCGGCGACGTCGTGGTGGCGACCGACTACCAGGGCCTGGGGGCGCCGGGCGTCCACCAGTACGTGGTCGGCGCGACCGAGACGCACAACGTGCTGGACTCCGTCACCGCGGTGCGGCAGATCCGCTCGGCCCGGGCGGGCCGGCGCACGGCCGTCCTGGGTTGGTCGCAGGGCGGCGGCGCGGGGCTGTTCGTCGGTCAGGACGCGCCCGGCTACAGTCCGGACCTCGACCTGGTCGGCGTGGCCGCGCTGGCGCCGGCCGCCGACCTCGGTCCGCAGTTCGCCGGTCTCGTGCCGCCCGGTCCGCGCAACGAGTCCTCGGAGGCCCACAACGCGGCGCTGCGGATCAACGTCTACCGGGGCTTCCTGGCGGCCTACCCCGAGCTGCGGGCCACCGACGTGCTGCAGCCGGCCGGACTCCAGGCGTTGGAGGGCGACGGGGTGGCCTGCATCGAGCACTTCGCCGACGTGATCCAGAACAACGTCGCGGACAACCACCAGCTGGACACGCTGTTCAAGCCGCTGCGCGATGTGCCGGAGGTCTGGAGCCGGCGCTTCTACGAGAACACCCCGGGCTACGCCGCCACGGTGGCACCGGTGCTGGTCATGCAGGGAACGGCGGACACCGTCATCAACCCGCACTCCACCGAGCAGTACATCAAGCGGGCCTGCGGGTTCAGCCGGCCGGTCGAATACTCGACCTACCAGGGCGCGACCCACAACACGATCCCGTTCGAGGCGCAGCAGGAGTACCTGACCTGGATCGCCGACCGCTTCGCCGGGAACGCGGCGCCGTCGAACTGCTGACGCGTCGGCGCCTGCCGCTCCCGGCCTGAACACACGTTCCGGGGGAGGGGCCGGCGGCCGAAGGCCGCGCGGCCCCGGGTGCCTGGTGGACCCGGGGCCGCGCGGCCTTCGGCGTCCCCGGGCCGCGTCTCCGTTCGCTCTCCCGGCGCTCCCCGCGCTCCGGCCCGCTCCCGGCCCCGTTCACCCGTCGCTCGCCGCCCGCTCACCGTCCGCTCACCGGACGGTACTTGACAGCATGAATTGGTCCAGTCCATTTTGGGCTCCTCCCCGCACCTCCACCCCCACACCCCCACTGGAGGTCCCCGGTGCTCAAGCGCACCCGACTGCCCGCCGTCGGCGCGGCAGCCCTGCTCGCGGCCGCCGCCGCGTTCACCGCCCCCACCGCCGCCCACGCGGCGAACCAACTCGGCAACCCCGGCTTCGAGACCGGCACCCTGTCCGGCTGGTCCTGCACCGGCGGACTCGGCTCGGTGGTCTCCACCCCCGTGCACGGCGGCGGCAAGGCGCTGGCGGGCGCCGCCTCCGCGAGCGACAACGCCAAGTGCACGCAGACCGTCGCCGTCCAGCCCAACACCACGTACTCGCTGTCCGGCTGGGTCCGCGGCAGCTATGTCTACCTCGGTGTCACCGGCGCCGGCTCCGCCTGGACCTCGGCCGCCGACTACACCCGGCTGAGCGTCTCCTTCACCACCGGCGCCACGCAGACCAGCGCGGAGGTCTATGTCAACGGCTGGTACGGCCAGGGCACCTACTACGCCGACGACCTGAGCCTGGACGGCCCAGGCGGCGGGACCCCGGGCGACACCCAGGCACCCACGTCCCCAGGCAACCTGCGCAGCACCGGCAAGTCCGCCACCGGCGTCACCCTCGCGTGGGACGCCGCCACCGACAACGTCGGCGTGACCGGCTACGACGTCTACCAGGGCGCCACCAAGGTCGCCACCACGACCGGCACCGGCGCGACCGTCGACGGGCTGACCGCCGCCACCGCGTACAGCTTCACCGTCAAGGCCCGCGACGCGGCCGGCAACACCTCCGGCTCCTCCGCCGCCCTCGTGGTCACCACCGACCAGGCCGGCGGCACCCCGACCGGGTTCAAGCAGGCCGCGCCCTACCTCTACAACGGCTGGGGCAACCCGCCGGCCCCCACGACCGTCATGAACGCCACCGGCGTGAAGTGGTTCACCCTGGCCTTCGTCCTCGCCCAGAACGGCTGCAACCCCACCTGGGACAGCCAGCGGCCGCTGCTGAACGGGGTCGACCAGGCCACCATCAAGGCCGTCCGCGCGGCCGGCGGCGACGTCGTCCCGTCCATCGGCGGGTGGAGCGGCAACAAGCTCGGTCCCAACTGCGCCACCACCGCCGATCTCGCCGGCGCCTACCAGAAGGTGATCGACGCCTACGGTCTGAAGGCGATCGACGTCGACATCGAGAACACCGACGAGTTCGAGAACACCGTCGTCCAGGACCGCATCCTCGGCGCGCTCAAGATCGTCAAGCAGAACAACCCCGGCCTGCGCACCGTCCTGACCTTCGGTACCGGCACCACCGGCCCGACCTCCTACGGGAACCGGCTGATCGAGCAGGCCAAGGCGCTCGGCGCGGACATCGACGTGTTCACCATCATGCCGTTCGACTTCGGCAACGCCTCCACCGACATGTACGCCGCCACCGTGAGTGCGGCGGAGGGCCTGAAGGCCAAGCTCAAGTCCACCTTCGGCTGGGACGACGCCACCGCCTACGCGCACGTCGGCATCTCCGGCATGAACGGCCTCAGCGACAACAACGAGGTCACCACCGTCCAGAACTGGACCGCGATCCGCGACTGGGCCAACAGCCACCACATCGCCCGGCTGGCCTTCTGGTCGGTGAACCGCGACCGCGGCTGCGCGGGCGGCGGCCTGCAGGAGACCTGCTCCGGCATCGCCCAGAACGACTGGCAGTTCACCTCCATCACGGCCGGCTTCACGGGCTGACACCCCGGCCGGCGGTCCGGCCCGGGCCCCCTCACCGCGAGGGGTCCGGGCCGGACCGTCAGTAGCCCGGTCGCGGCGAGCCGGTCGGCCCGCTCAGCCCCCGCAGCGGCGGGAGCTCCGGGCGGTCCAGCCACGCGGTGAACAGGGGCTCCAGCGAGTGATCGGCGTAGCGCCCCGCATGGGCGCGCAGGTCGGCGGTGCCGACGACGCCGTGCCGGTGGGCGGTGGCCCACTCCCGGAGCATCGGGAAGAACGCGGCGTCGCCGAGGGTGAGCCGGAGCGCGTGGACGGTCAGGCCGCCGCGCTGGTAGAGCCGGTCGTCGAACATCAGCTTCCGGCCCGGGTCGGCCAGCCTGAGGTCCTGGGGGAGGCCGGCCAGCAGGGCGTGCGCGGCCGCCGCGTGCGTGGTGGCCGACGGGCCGCCGGCCCGCTCGGACCAGAGCCACTCCGCGTACTTGGCGAAGCCCTCGTTGAGCCAGATGTGGCTCCAGTCGGCGATCGACACGCTGTTGCCGAACCACTGGTGGGCCAGCTCGTGGGCGATCAGCCGCTCCCGCTCCCAGCCCCCGCCGAGGTGGTTGGTGCCGAAGGTGGCGACGCCCTGCGCCTCCACCGGGACGTCCAGCTCCTCGTCGGCGACGACCACCGTGTACTCGCCGAACGGGTAGGGGCCGAAGATCTCCTCGAAGTACGCGGTCATCCGCGGCTGCCGCCCGAAGTCCACCGCGAAGTCGCCGGCCACCCGCTCGGGCACGTACCCGGTCTGCCGGACGGCCGGGCGCTCGGCGAGCACGACCGGCCGGTACTGGCCGATCGAGACCGTCACCAGGTACGTCGAGGTCGGTGCGCTCTGCTCGTACACCCAGGTCGTGCTGGAGGCGTGCGTGGTGCGGGTGAGCAGCCGGCCGCCGACCACCACGGTGTACGCGGACGGTGTGGTCACCGCTATCTGGTAGGTCGCCTTGTCGGCGGGCCGGTCGTTGCACGGGAACCAGGACGGGGCGCCGACGGGCTGGCTGGCGACCAGCGCGCCGTCGGTCAGCTCCTCCCAGCCGAGGCCGCCCCACGGGCTGCGCACCGGCCGCGGGTTCCCGGTGTAGTGCACCTCGACCGTGAACGCGGCGCCGGCCGCGAGCGCCTTGACCGGCCGCACCCGCAGCTTGCCGGCCCGGTGGGTGTACCGGGCGGCCTTGCCGTCCACCAGGACCCGGCCGATCCGGAACTCGGCGAGGTCGAGCGCGAACTCGGGCAGCGCCGTCCCGGCGACCGCGCTCAGTCGCGCGGTGCCGCCCAGCCGGTTGGGCCCGGGGCGGTAGTCCAGGGCGAGCTCGTAGCGGTGCACCCGGTAGCGGGTGTCCCCGCTGTTCGGGAAGTACGGGTCCGGGGCGGCGGCGCGGGCCGCCGAGGCGTGCTGGTGGTTCACCGGGCGGGGTTTCACCGGGTCGTGCGCTCCCTGCGAACTGGGGGACGTGGAGGTGGCGGGCGGGTCGGAGGGGGCGGCGGTCACGAGGTGGCCTGCCACACCTCGATCGGGTTGCCCAGCCACCGCGTGTCGGCGGGGACGGACTCGGCGCGCATCACCAGCGAGGCCGGGCCCAGGGTGCTGCGTGCGCCCACCGTACTGCCGGGCAGCACGATGCCGCCCGGGCCCAGGGTGGCGCCCTCGCGGAGGATGACAGTATCCATCCGCATGATCCGGTCGTGGAAGAGGTGGGTCTGCACCACGCAGCCCCGGTTGATGGTCACCCCGTCACCGAGGGTGACCAGGTCCGCCTCCGGCAGCCAGTAGCTCTCGCACCAGACACCCCGCCCGACCCGCGCGCCGAGCGCCCGCAGCCAGACGTTCAGGACCGGCGTGCCCGGGACCGCGCCCACCAGCCACGGCACCGCCAGGACCTCGACGAAGGTGTCCGCGAGCTCGTTGCGCCAGACGAAGCCGCTCCAGAGCGGGTGCTCCACCGCCCGGAACCGCCCGACCAGCAGCCACTTCGCGGCCACCGCGACCACGCAGGCCGCCCCGCCCGCCGCGAGCAGCACCAGCCCGGAGAGCAGCGCCGCCGCCACCGGGGACCAGTTCGCCGACAGCCAGGAGAGCGACGCGAGGGTCAGCGCACCGAGCGCGCCGGAGGCCAGCACCGGCAGCAGCCGGGCCACCTCCACCAGCCCGCGGGCCCAGAGCAGCCGGGCCGGCGGCTCGTAGGTGAGGCTCTGGTCGGCCTGGTCGGCCGAGCGCGGCAGCCGCATCGGCGGCATGCCCAGGTAGGAGCTGCCCTTCTTGGCCTTCTTCGGCGTCGCCGACAGCACACCCACCAGCCCGCGCGCCGGGACGGCCCGCCCGGGAGCGGTCATCCCCGAGTTGCCGAGGAACGCCCGCTCACCGACCTTCGCCTCACCGAGCCGCAGCCACCCGCCGCCCAGCTCGTACGGGGCGATCAGGGTGTCGTCCGCCAGGAACGCGCCGTCCCCGACCGTGGTCAGGCTCGGCAGCGCCAGCACGGTGGACACCTCGGCGCCCCGGCCGACCTTCATCCCCAGCGCCCGCAGCCACAGCGGCGTGACCAGACCCGCGTACAGCGGGAACAGGATCTCGCGGGCCTGGTCCATCAGCTGGGTGACCGTCCAGGCCTGCCAGCCGATCCGGCCGTGCAGCGGGTGCACGCCCGGGGCCAGCCCGATGCTCAGCAGCCGCACGGCCGCCACCAGCTGCGCCGCGTACACCAGGCCGTAGGCCAGGGTGGCCGGGAGGAGGCCGAGCAGGGCGCCCCCGAGTGCGGCACCGAGGTCCTGGCCGGGCTGGACGAAGCGGGAGAGCACCACGAGCCCGGCGAGGGCGGGCAGCACCGGCAACAGGCTGAGCGCTGTGCCGCTGGCGCCGAAGAGCGCCGCCCAGCGCGCCTGGCGGGCCGGCCGGTCCTTCGGCCAGGTCCGCTCGGCCCGGCCCAGCTTGGCGGCGGGCGCGCCGCCCCAGCGCTGGCCGGTCGGCACGTGCCCGGTGACGCTGGAACCGGCCACCACGTGCGACCGCTTGCCGACCCGGGCGCCGGGCAGCAGGGTCGAGCGGGTGCCGACCACGGCCCCCGAACCGACCTTGACCTGGCCGACCTCCAGCCGGTCGCCGTCCAGCCAGTAGCCGCAGAGGTCGACCTCGGCCTCGACGGCGCAGCCCCGGCCCAGCTTGAGCATCCCGGTGACCGGCGGCATCGAGTGCAGGTCCACCTCCGGGCCGACCTTGGCGCCGAGCGCCCGCGCGTAGCGGGTCAGCCAGGCTCCGGAGAGCGAGGTCGCGCCACTGACCTCGGCCAGCCGCTCGGCGGTCCAGAGCCGTAGATGGGCGCTGCCGCCGCGCGGGTAGCTGCCGGGCCGCAGGCCGCGCAGCAGCAGGCGGGCGCCGCCGGCCGCGATGGCGAGCCGGCCGGCCGGGGAGAACAGCGCCAGCGCGCCCGCGCCGACCACCCACCATGAGGCGGTCGGTGCCCAGGGGTAGTCGCCGAACCAGGCGAGCACATTGCCGAGAGTGAGCAGGGCGACCGTCCAGCGCAGGCCGACCACGGTGAAGAGCGGGATCAGCAGGAGCAGCTGGAGCAGCTTGGCCCAGGTCGGCACCAGGGCGACGGTGCGGGTCTCGCCGCTGTCCGCCACCGACCGCTCCAGATGGCGGGCGAGCTTGCGCAGCGTCGGCTGCTGGTAGATGTCCAGCACGGCGGCGCTCGGGTAGCGGGCGCGCAGCAGGGTGGTGAGCCGGGCGGCGGCCAGGCTGCCGCCGCCGATGGCGAAGAAGTCCTCGCGCGGGCCGCCGACCGGCACGCCGAGGATCTCGGTCCACTGCTCGGCCAGCCAGGCCTCGGTGCCGTAGAGCTGCTCGGTGGGCCCGGCGGTCTCCAGGTCGGGCAGCGGCCAGGGCAGGGCGTTGCGGTCGACCTTGCCGGACGTGCGGGTGGGCAGGGACTCCACGGACGCCAGCAGGGGCACCAGAGCCGCGGGCAGCTCGGCGCGCAGCCGCTCGACCGAGGCCTCCCGGTCCCAGCCGTCCTTGGTGACCAGGTAGCCGACCAGCAGCTGGTTGCCGCCGCGGGCGGTCCGCACGGCGGCGGCCGCACCGGCGACGCCCGGCAGGGCCTGCAGCGCGGCGTCGACCTCGCCGAGCTCGATCCGGCGCCCGCCGAGCTTGATCTGCTCGTCGCTGCGGCCGAGGAAGAGCAGGCCCTCGGGGTCGGCCTCGACGAGGTCGCCGCTGCGGTAGGCGCGGTCCCAGCCGAGCGAGGGCAGCGGCGCGTACTTCTCGGCGTCCTTGACCGGGTCCAGGTAACGGGCCAGACCGACGCCGCCGATCACCAGCTGGCCGGTGCCGCCCGCGGCGACCGGCTCGCCGGCCTCGTCGACCACGGCGAGGTCCCAGCCGTCCAGCGGCAGGCCGATCCGGACCGGACCGTCGCCGGTGAGCAGCGCGGCGCAGGCCACCACGGTCGCCTCGGTCGGGCCGTAGGTGTTCCACACCTCGCGGCCCTCGGTGACCAGGCGCTGCACCAGCTCGGGCGGGCAGGCCTCGCCGCCGAAGATCAGCAGCCGGACCTCGTTCAGTGCCTCGGCGGGCCAGAGCGCGGCCAGCGTCGGGACGGTGGAGACGACGGTGATCTCCTGCTCGGCGAGCCACGGGCCGAGATCGGCGCCGCTGCGCACCTGCGAGCGGGGGACGGGCACCAGGCAGGCGCCGTAGCGCCAGGCCAGCCACATCTCCTCGCAGGAGGCGTCGAAGGCGACGGAGAGGCCGGCCATCACGCGGTCGCCCGGGCCGATCGGCTCCTCCTGGAGGAAGAGGGCGGCCTCGGCGTCGACGAACGCGGCGGCGTTGCGATGGGTGACGGCGACGCCCTTCGGCCGGCCGGTCGAGCCGGAGGTGAAGATGATCCAGGCGTCGTCGGCGGGGGTCGGCCGGGTGTCCGCGGGGACGGCGGGCCGCCGGTCGCCGGTGAGGGTCAGGACGCGCTCGGCCCCGAGCACGCCGGCCACGGCGGCCTCCTCGAAGACGAGCTGGGCGCGCTCGTCCGGGTCCTCGGCGTCCACCGGGACGTAGGCGGCGCCCGCGGCCAGTACGGCGAGGATGGCGATGTAGAGGTCGTTGGTGCCGGAGGGGACGCGGACGCCGACCCGGTCACCGGGGCCGATCCCGGCGCCGTTCAGCCGGTGGCGCAGCTGCTCGACCTCGGCGGCGAGTGCCCGGTAGCCGAGGACGGTGTGCCCGTCGTCCAGGGCCGGCTCGTTGGGGTGGGCGCGGACGGCGGCGTCCAGGATGTCGACCAGGGTGCGCGGGGCCGGAGCCGGGCGACCGGGGAAGAGGGCCTGCGGGGCCCGCGCGGTCTGTTCTGTGTGGCTCGGTTCAGCGGTCATGGCTGCCGTGCGCTCCTCGTCCTCGCCCCTGGTTCCGACCGTGTCCGGCCCTTGGGGCGGTGGGACCACTCAGTCTATCGGGTGACCCCACTCCGGGGCCGGAGCGGACAACCTCACCGATGGTAGCCCCGTGTGATGAACGGCGTACTGCCCGACACTCTGCTCAACTTGCCTTGAATTGAATGAATCTGACGTTGCATCAGTTCAGAAGTGGGCCTAATCGTGGTGGATGTGACGACCCGTCAGTGATTTTGACGGATCGTCAGGTCGGAATTCCCATGGTGAGCCACGCCACACGGATCGTGCTCCCTCCGGGTGACGAGGGCTGCTCCGGGGGCGTCGCGGGCGCCTCCCACAGGGGTCGGGGACCGGTTCTCGGCGGGCCCAGGGCGCCTTCCAGCCCCGTTCGGAAGGCGCCCTGGGCGGACCTCCGGACTCCCGGGGGCGCGCGAGCCGTCCCGTGTGAGAACGCGGCGCGCCGGCGTCCGCGCGTTCATTGCCGGGCAGGGCCGGGCGTGGCGGATCCGGCGGGCCGCACCCTCGCCCTGCTGGCCTGCGTGGACGGGCTGGTCTTCGACCGGCTGGTCGCCGGAGGGAGCGTCCGGCCGGACGAGATCCGCGGGCTGGTCGTGGCCGCCCCGCGCGGGCCGGACGACGTCGACGGGTGACCGGGCCGACCCCGCCGATGGCGGCCGGCGGGGTCGTCGAGTGACCGAGCGCAGGGAATTCGCCCGCGCGAGGCGCATTCATCATATCGGCGTTCCTATTTCGCATCACATTCTCCGAGGGTCGTGCGGCCCGGGGTGCGAGGCCCGGAATCGAGCTGTCACCCCGGGGTCCGGGGTCGACGAGGGGACACTAATCGGCGCCACTGACAATGGCTCTGAGCCGGGAGAGTTCGAAGGGGGATTGAAAAGGACGTACAGTCACACTAATTCGTACAGGTATTCACATGGGCGAATGCCCGTGCTAGCGTGCGGACGCCAGCTTCTCAGAATCGAGAAAGTGGGTCCTGGCATGAGTCAAGAATTCTCTCGCCGCGGGTTCCTGGGCAGTGCCGGAATGGCTGCCGCCGGGGTTTCCGCCGTTTCGTTGGGGGTCGGCGCGGCCGGCCCGGCCGCGGCCGAGTCGGCCGGCGCCCCCGGCGTCCTCGGCGGGCAGTCGGTGCTCCCGGGCGATCCGCGGTACCAGACGCTCAGCCAGGGCTTCAACCAGCGCTGGTCCAGCAGACCGGCCTACATCCGGCTGGTGGGGAGCGACGCGGACGCGGTGGCGGCGCTGAAGACCGCGCTCGACAAGGGGCTGCGGCCGACGATCCGGGGCGGCGGGCACTGCTACGAGGGGTTCGTCGACAACGACCGGGGCGTCATCCTCGACCTCAGCACCCTGCGCGGTGTCCGCGCGGCGCGGGACAAGTTCGGCGCCCCCACCTACTGCGTCGAGGGCGGCGCGACCAACTGGGACGTTTACACCAGCCTGTTCCGGACGTACGGCGTCACGCTGCCCGCGGGGTCGTGCTACTCGGTCGGGGCGGGCGGTCACGTCAGTGGCGGCGGGTACGGGCTGCTCTCCCGAAGAGACGGGCTGACCGTCGACCACCTCGTCCAGGTGGACGTGGTCACGGTCCGCGGCGGCACGGTGGAGCTGACCACGGCCCACCGGGACGACCCCGCGACCTCGCCGGAGAGCGACCTCTTCTGGGCGCACACCGGTGGGGGCGGCGGAAACTTCGGCGTCGTCCTGCGCTACCACTTCGCCCGCCTCCCCAAGCCGCCGCCACGGGTCTGGCTGAGCAGCGTGGCCTGGTCCTGGGCGGACCTGCTCAAGCACCCGGAGGACTTCCGCCGCCTCGTGGAGAACTTCGGATCCTTCTTCGCCCAGCACAGCGGTCCGAAGGAGACGGTCTACCGGGGCCTCTTCGCGATCCTCAAACTCACCCACCGGACGAACGGGAACGTCGTCCTGCTCAGCCAGTGGGACGAGGACGATCCGTCGCCGCTGGAGGAGTTCCTGGCCGCGATGGAGGCCGGGCTGACGAGCAGGGCCGTGGTCCAGAGCTACGCCGCCGGGGGCGTGCTCCTGCCGTATCCGGACAAGCGCCGACAGATGCCGTGGTTCCAGGCCACCATGACGCTGAACCCCTCCGGGGCCAATCAGCGCGGCAAGTACAAGTCCGCCTACCACCGGCGGCGCTTCACCCCCACACACATCGACGCCTTCTGGGAGTGGCTGACCAAAACCGTCCCCGGCGTGGATCTCACCCAGGCGCTGGTCCAGATCGACTCCTACGGCTGCCGGATCAACGAGCACAAGCCCGCCGAAGCCGCGATCCCCCAGCGCGACTCCGTGATGAAGCTCCAGTACCAGACCTACTGGACCGACCCCGCGCAGGACGCCGCGCACCTGGCCTACCTCAGCGGGCTCTACCAAGCGGTCTACAAGGCCACCAACGGCATCCCGGAGATCGACACGGACACCGACGGCGCCTATGTGAACTACCCCGACGTCGACCTCGGAACGGCCGACCAGAAGCACCCGGCCTACCAGCGGCTCTACTACAAGCAGAACTACGCCCGACTGCAGAAGGCCAAGAAGACCTGGGATGCCGGGAACGTCTTCCACCACGCCCAGTCGGTCACCTTGCCGTCCTGACCGCACACACGGAGCCATGTCGACCATCCGGAAAGTAGGTGATATCGGGGCGAATGGTGTGAGCAAAGAGGTCGACGTGGCTTTCTGCCCCGAGCGCGGGAGGGCGGCCGGACCTCCTCGCAGCGGCGGTGCAGGTTCGACGTGCCGTGGGCTGATCTCTCAGGTGTTCGCGTATCTGTGAGGGTGGACTCGGACTGATGCTGACTTCTGCTGGTCTAAGCCGATGGTGAGTCAGGTCTGATCGGCGTACGCGGAAGCTGTTCGAGCAGGAGCGGTCGGAGAGGCCGGGCGAGGGCTGGAATCGCTCTGCGGCGCCTCTGCATGAGTATGTGCGGAAATGGCCTGGCTGCTGATCGGTACCCGGGCGGCCTGGTGTGCGGGCCCGGGAGCGAGCCGAAGGCGGAGGCGGCGGCTGGGATGGCCACCTCCATGCGGATCCTGGTCCTGGGTGGCAGTTGGTCGAGCACCGCCGAGACCCGGATTCCCGGGTCCGCGCCGGGCGGCAGCGGCGGTACCGTTCCGGCGAGGGCGCTGTGCGAAGCCGGTGTCCAGGCGCGGCAGGCGTGCGTCCACCAGGGTGAAACCCTGTCGGCGGTGCTCGGCGCACACCGATTCGAGCCAGGCGGCCAGGGCGGCCTCGGCAGCCCGGTAGGCAGCGGTTCCCGACAGCTGGCGCTCTACGATGACGCCGGTCAGCGCCCCGATCACACCGGTGGCGTCCATCACCAGCAGCCGCCATCCGCCGAACTCCACCGCCGAACTCCACCGCCGTCTCCTCCCAGGGCGAGCGACGCAGGCCGGCTGCGCGCGTGCGACCCGCACGCACCGGATTCCCCGCCGGGGTGGGTCACCGTCGGGCCAGCACCCGGGGAAGGCGCTCGGCGACCGCATTCGCGAGACGCTCGAACTCGGCCCGCAGGAACGGCGCCGCAAGGCGCGCCAGGCCGTGGAAGTGCAACGACGCGCGGTAGACCACCAGCGTTCGGCCCTCGGTTGCGCGGACCGTGATGTCGTCCGTGGCCGTGACGGTACGGTTGTGTCCGACGAATACCAGCCGGGCGGGCCCGTACTCCTCCAGGCGGTAGTCCAGGTCGGTTTGCCGCCCTCGGAACCGCGAGGTGTTGCGCCAGCGCGCACCTACCACGAGCGGACCGGGGTCCAGGCGCACGCAGGCCACGGTGCCCGGATCCCACTCCACTGTGTTGTCGAAGTCCGCCAGGTACCTCACCACCTCCCCGGCAGGGCGCCCGATCACCATGCTCCGTTCGACGCTGATCATCAGCTCGCCTTTCCGTCGTGGCCCGCCGCTTTGCGGGCTGCCGCTGTCTTGTTCGATGGCCGGGCCGGGTCCACCGTCACCGGTTCGGTGATCATCCGTACCTCCCCTGCTGGCGTTCAGGCCTCGGATGGTGCGCTCCCGGCGGTGGGGCGGGGACCTCGCAGCGTTGCTGCACTGGAGATCGGCGGAGCTGCCGGGGACCGGTACCGCGGCCGTCTGCGAGCTGCTCCGTCGGGGCTTACGAGGGTGAGTGAAGCGCTGCGGGCCCCGCAGGTGTTGTCCTGCGGGGCCCAGGCGGCGGCTCGGGCCGGTCACCCGGTCTTGTCGCCCGGGTGGTCGAGCCACGCGCTCCGCCGACCCTTGGAGGAGACGGTGGGCGCCTCGCGTTCGTACCCGGCGAGTGCCAGCCCGAGCCCGAAGAACGTGGGCGCCCACTCGCCCACGAAGATGCCCCACCGGTCGGCGCGTTCAACGCCGGCCTGTTCGGCCTTCATCGACGCGATCCAGCTCAGCAGGGACAGGCCGATGGATCCGAATGCCGCCGCGTAGGCGTGTTCGCTGGTGATTCCGGCTTCGTGGAGTCGTCGCACGATGGCCATGACTTCCCTCCGACATGCTCGAATCGGTCTTGGGCTTTCAGCCTGAGAGCAGGCTCGTTGGTCCGGTAGTCGCATCGTTGGTGCATCGTCCGCCCTCCCGCCGTCCGGCCCGGCGCGATCCCTTCCTGCGAGCAGCCGGCGCCATCAGCCGGCGCGCAGTAGTGCCAGGCGCCGGAAGACGAGCGGGAGCACGGGCGCGGACCCGCCCGCGCCGGCTTCGGCAACGGGTGTGGTGGCAGCACCCGAGCCCGCCAACAGCGCGCAGGCGGCAGTCGGGGCGGCCAGGGCCGAGGCTGCGGCGGCCAGGAAACGGGGCCGGTGCCACAGGCGCGTCCGCAGACCCGGGGGAACTGCGAGCAGACGCTCCAGCGCCGGATCCTCCCGCCGGAGGTGGGACTCGATGCCGTCGAGCAGCCGCTGCTCGCGGCCGGTCAGGGGAGTGCGCATGGTGCGGCCACCTTTGGTTCGCCGGTTGCGATACAGCATCCGTTCGCTGCGGCGTGGCGCCGGTCGCAGCGTTTGCGTGAACCGACTTGGTGGCGTGCCGAAGGCGTCAGGGGCGGGTCGGCATGGACTGCAGGAGTTCTCGGGCGGCCCAGGCGGGGCCGCGTGGGTGCGGGCGGGCGGGTAGGGCCTCGGTGGGTTGTGGTGGTGCGGCGAGGAAGGCGGCGACGGCGTGGCCGGCGGCGTCCGGGGTGAGGGTGTTGGGGTCCAGGCAGCGGCCGGCTCCGGCGCGTTCGGCGTCGTGGGCGATGGCGAACTGGTCGCTGGAGAACGGCAGGACCAGAGCGGGCACGCCGGCGTGCAGGCACTCCGTGAAGGAGTTGTTGCCGCCGTGGTGGACCATGGCGGAGGCGTGCGGGAGCAGTTCCTGTTGCGGGATCACCGGGGCGACGTGCAGCCGTTCCGGGTCGGCGTCGCGCAGTGCCGGGTCGGCCGCGACGGCGGCGACGCGGTTCCCGGCGGCCATGATCACCGAGGCCGGGGTGTGCCGGAGGATCCCGGCCGCGGCGGTGGTCAGGACGTCGTCGCGGGCGGACAGGAACGTGCCGAGGGCCAGCAGTACCAGCGGGCGCCCGTCCGTCGTCAACCGGGCGAGCACGGCCTGCCAGTGCTCGTCCAGCGGGTCCGGGCCGGCGTCGGACAGCAGGTGCCCGGCGTACAGGGCCCGGGGGCCGGCCGGGGCTGACGGCAGCCACGGCAGACTCGGGTAGTTGAAGACGACGGCGTGCGGCGAGCACAGGGTGAACGCCCGCTCGGGCGCAGGTCGGCCCGGCGCCTGGCGGCGGACGACCGCCTGGAACGCGGCGGTGAACGCGGTGTCGTTCGCCGCCGCCGCGTCGCGCAGTCGCGCGAGGTCGGCGGCGGCCGGACGCACGGTGTCCGGCCAGGCGTGGGGGAGCCCGAAGAAGGCGTCGGGGGAGGCCGGCAGGTAGCTGGGGTGACCGGGGCAGAAGGTGGCGTAGGGCAGGTCGAGGCAGTGCAGGGCGAGGGTCGCGGAGTAGGAGAGCTGATCGACGAGGTACCAGTCCGGGCGCAGGCGCCGGTCGAGGTCGGCGAGGCCGCGCAGGACGTCCTCGGGGTCGGGAAGCATGTCGGCGCGGCGGTGGCGGGCCTGGACGAGGAGGGTCGCGGTCGGGCCGTGGTGGGTGGCGTCGAGGAAGTCGCGCAGGCGAGCGGCCTCGGCCCGGCCCTGCCGGGTCGCTTCGGCGACGCCGGTGTTGGCGTTGCGGGTAACTGCCAGTTCGGCGAACCCGAGGCCGGCGCGGGTCGCGAGGTCGGCGAACGCGGGGGTGCAGGCGAAGTCGACGCGGGCGCCGTACCGCTTCAGCGCGGAGCCGAGCGCGGCCAGCGGCCGGGCGTGGGAGTGGAAGGGCGGGCTGATCACGACGACGCGGGCCATGCTGTCCTCCTTCGGGGTGTCGCCGCGCGAGCGGCCTTCGATGATGCCGGGAGCCCGGTGCCACGTCCGGGCGACCGGTGCTGCCCCGGGCGGAAGCTCGTGCCACCGATGCCGTCGATACCGGCCCGGACAGGGTACGTGGCGCCGGTCGCGGCCTGGGCCCAAACCGTTGCGCGGCCCGGCTCCGAAGGCGCCGTCGACCGGACAGCGGCACGGGAGGAAACGCGATGACCCACCACCTGACACCGGCCTTGGCAGCACCTCCGCGAAGCGGGCTCGCCGGCGCCGGGGCACTTGCCGCTTGGCGCAGGTGCCACTGGGCCGAGGACCTCAGCGCGGTACCCGGCCGCGACCTGCTCAGCCGACTGGCCCGGGCCGAGTACGGCGGGTCCTGCGGCCGCTCGGACGCGGCGCTGTCCGTCGCCGACCGGCGAACGGCGTGGCTTCGCCGGCTCGTCCGGCGCGAGAGCACGGTTCCGGCGTGGATCCTGGCCGCCGCCGGGGCGGCGCCGGATCTCCAGGTGTGGGAGCGGACCGCCCTCGCGGAAGCCTGGGAACGCAGCGCCCGCCTCGACGCAGGGGCGAGCGCCACCGCCGAGATCCGCCGCCGGCTGCTCGCCGATCCCGGCCCGGCGGAGACCGGATTCCTGCTGGACGTGGCGGACGCGAACGGGCTGCGACCGCTCTCATCCGTGGAAGCCCTCCAGCACCGGGCCCCCGGCCGCAGGGCGGCTCACGCGCTGTGGCGCTACCTGTCGGGGGTGCCCGGCGGCCACCGCCTGCTGCCTGACCCCGGTGAGGGCAGGGACGGCTACGAGCGGCTCCTGCTCGCCGCCTGCGCTGGGCGGGCCGACCCCGCGGACCCGTCCGGCCGGCGGTTCAGGGCGGCGTTCGCGGTCCTGGAAGAGCCCCCGCCGGGATCCCTGGTCGTCGCGCAATCGATGCTGCTGGGCCGACTGGAGGAACCCGGCGCCGGACTCAGCGGCGGCATGAGCGTGCTCCTCACCGGGCTGGGCCCGTCCCTGACCGCACAGAACAGCGTCGCCCGGGTTCTCACCCTCACCACGGCCCGGCCCACGGAAGCCGACCGCTGCGACCTGGCCCAGCCATCGGGCCGATCCCATCTGCTGGTCCGGCTGCCCGTCGACTCGCCGCAGCCGCTGGATCCGCACACCGCCGTCGAGCACCAGGCGGCACTGGCCTGGTGGACCGCCCGGATCTTCGAACTCCCGGGCTACCGCCCGGACATCACGCACGTCAGATTCGCCGACGACGCCTCACTCGCCGTCGCCCGCACCGCCCGCCGCCGCGGCGCGAAACTCGCGTTCACCGTCACCCCCGACCCCCACCGCACGATCGACGAACGGCACGCCGGCCTGCCACCGGAGCACACTGGCGACGCGGCCCGCGCGCTGCGCCTGGACCTGCACCGGGTCTTCGTCGCCGACTGTCTCGTGGCGCGCGCCGACCTGCTGGTGGCCATGCCCGCGGCACCAGGAGGGCAGGAGCTCGCGGCGCACTTCCCCCAGCTGGCGGAGCGCCCGGTGCACATCCAGCCCGAGGGCATCGCCCCCTTTCATCCCGCCGCGGCCGACGGCGACACGGCACACGGCCTGCTGGCCCGCCTGTACGGCGGCGCGAGTGCGAGCGGCCTTGAAGCCGAGGACCGTGAACTGCCGCTTCTGCTCTGTGTTGGACGGCTCCACCCCGTCAAGCAGCAGGAGCACCTGGTGAAAGCCTGGGTCCTCGCGGGCCTGCACCACCGCACCACGCTGCTGCTGGTCGGAGGATCCCCCACGTTCCCGACCCCGGACGAAGCGGCGGTCCGCGCCCGGCTCGCTCAGCACCTGGCGACCGATCCCGTCGCCGAGCGGCGCGCCGCCCTGTGGCCCGCGCTGCCCAACCGGCAGGTGCGGCTGCTGGAGAGGGCGCTGGCGCAACGCGGGCCAGGAACCGTCCTGTATGTATGCCCCAGCGCCAAGGAGGAGTTCGGCCTGGCTGTACTGGAAGCCATGGAGGCGGGCCTTCCGGTGGCCGCCCCGCAGCGCGGCGGGGCCTCCCACTACCTGCACGACGGCGTCAACGGTCGACTGCTGGCCACCCAATCGGTCGAGCGGCTCGCCGACGGCCTGCGCTCCCTGGTCTCCACCCCCGCGCCGGAACTGGCGGCGATGGCAGAAGCCGGAGCCGCGACGGTGCGCGAGCGGTTGAGCATCGACGCCATGGCCGCGTCCCTGGCCTACGCCTACCGGACCACGTGCGGCGCCAGCCGCCCCGCGGACCAGCCGCAGCGTGCGGAGGGAAAGAGCGGCGAGCGCGATGTCACGGGACGTAGTTGAGGTGATTCCACCTGGTCGGAGCGGCATGGCGCGCGGCACCCTCTGCCTGCCGCAGGACGGCGTGGGGGCCGTCCCGGAGCAGCCCCGGCCGCCAGGCTGCCGACGGGGCAACTGTTGCTCGGCGTGGGAGCCGCCGGCCACCGGATCGCCGAGACGCTCTCGGCGGCTGCGGCCCCCACGGTCGCTCAGCCGTGGCACGCGCTTCGCGCCGGGCCGCCACGTGTGCGGGGACCACCGGGCGACGCCCTCGGTCCAGGGCGCGCCGGCGTGGGGGAGGCGGGCGGCCCGGGAAGTGGCGGCGGACCTGGCCGCCTCACGGCGGTGACTGGCCGCGGATGTGTTCGGCGGCCAGGACTTCGGACAGGCCGGTCAGCCGGTGCAGGCCGGCGGCGGCCCGGGCGGTGCGGTGGTTGGCGGCGAGGAGGTCCTGGTGGCGGTGGACGAAGGCCCAGTAGCCGGTGGTGAAAGGGCAGGCGCGGTCGCCGAGGCGTTCGGTGGGCTGGTAGCGGCAGGGGCGGCAGTGGTTGCCCATGCGGTTCAGGTAGGCGCCGCCGGCCGCGTAGGGCTTGGTGGTGATCAGGCCGCCGTCGGCGAACTGGGACATGCCGACCACGTTGGCGGTCATCACCCAGTCGTAGCCGTCCACGAAGCAGCGGTGGAACCAGTCGGTCAACTCCCGTGGGTCCCAGCCGTGCTGGAGGGCCCAGTTGCCGAGCACCATGAGCCGGGGGATGTGGTGGACCCAGCCGTGGTCGCGGACCTCGGTGAGGACGTGGGACAGGCAGCGGGCGGTGACGGCATCGGCGTCCAGGTCGCGGAACCAGCTGGGAAGAGGTTCGTGGTGGCGGAGGCGGTTGGCGTCTCGGTATCCCTCGCCGAGGTGCCAGTAGAGCTGCCAGACGTACTCGCGCCAGCCGACGATCTGTCGTACGAAGCCCTCGGCACTGTTGAGCGGTACCCGGCCCGCCCGGTACGCGTTCTCGGCGGCACGCGCGCATTCGCGGGCGTCGAGCAGGCCGAGGTTGAGCGGGACGGACAGGGCGCTGTGGGCCAGCCACGGGTCGGCGAGGAGCATGGCATCCTCGTAGCGGCCGAAGTCGGCCAGGCGGTGGGCGACGAAGTGCGCGAGCGCCCGCTCGGCCTCCGGCCGGGTCGCGGCGAAGCGGCGCGGGCCGTCCCGGCCGACGAAGGCGACCTCCCCGGCGCGCTCCCAACGGTCCAGATCGGCCCGGACCTCCTCGTCGATGCCGTCCTCCTCGGGCTCGAACGGGGCCGGCAGCGGCAGGGCGGTAGCTCCCCTCGGCGGCGGTTCGCGGTTGTCCCGGTCGAGGTTCCAGCGGCCGCCGACCGGGCTGCCGTCCGGTTCAAGCAGCAGGTGCTCGGCGCGGCGCACCCGGTGGTAGAAGTCCTCCATGAGCAGCCGCCGCTCGCCGGGTTCGCCGGCCCAGCGGCGGAAGTCGGCGAAGGGGACCAGGAAGCCGCGTGGCGGCAGCACCCTGACCTGGTCGAGGTCGCGCACCAGGCCGAGGGCAGCACGCGAGGTCGGGTGGCAGACGGTGGTCCGGCGACCGCCTACGGCCTTCGCCAGGCCCTCGCGGTAGGTGTCGGCCCGGACGTAGCGCACCCGGTCGCCGAGCGCCTCGGCGGCGTGGCGCATCGCCGACAGGACCAGATGCGCCTTGGCCCGGTGGAACCGCCGCCGGCGAAGCACCGAGCGGGCCTCGATCATGACCACCGGCGCGTCCGGGTCCGGGCCGCCCTCGCCCGGGGCGAGAAAGTGCGGCCCGAGCTGGTCGCCGAACAGCCAGTGCGGGCACGGGCCGCTCACACCGGCCGCCCGGGGAGTACCGACGGCCGGGAGCCGCCGGGGAGGGCCGGCGCACTGTCCCGGTCGGCGGGTCGGGGGTGGCGCTGGCGCCAGTAAGGGTTGTCGAGGGGCAGCTTGCCGCTGACGCGGCCGTACATGCCGAAGGTGGCGATCACCAGGCCCATGGCGAAGCTGAAGAGCACGTTCTGGATGCGGAAGGCCAGGATGTTGGCGGGCGAGTCCAGCAGGACGAGGTTGACGAAGCCGCTGAGGACGAACAGCGCGCCGACGGTGATGTTGACCGTGGAGGCCGCGTTGCCGCCGATCAGCGCGCCGGCGATCAGTACCACGGCCGTCACCAGCGAGACCAGGCTGAGCAGGCCGTTGCTGGACAGGCCGGCGATCCGCTCGCCGCTGGTGCTGAAGAACGCCAGACCGTTCGTGAGCCCGAGGCAGCCGAAGACCAGTAGCGCCGCTCCGCACAGGCCGGCGCCCGCGCGGTAGATCTGCGAGAGGTGATTGTCGACCGGAAGTTCGTCGTGCAGCTTCATGGTCCGCTCCCGTTCCGAGTGAGTCCATGGCCGCCGTGCGGCCCGTGGCGAGCATTGGCCGCGGTAAGCTCCCGCCCCACTCGCACCGAAGGCGCAGCGTTTCACGGGATGTGCGGCGGAGTGCGCTGCACAAACGCTGCGACTGGGCTTTCCGGGGCGAATCGCTGCACCGTGACGGTGTGAAGACGCCAACGAGGACCGAGTGCGGCAAACGTTCCGTCGTTCGCCGCAGCCCGACGGCCGAGGAAATGCCCCAGCTCGTGGGCCGGGTCGCCCGGGGCGACGAGGCGGCCTTCGAGTTGCTGCACAGCGTGATCGCCGGGCCGGTTTACGGGGTCGTGCTACGGACCCTGCACAGCCCGGCGCACGCCGAGGAGGTGGCCCAGGAAGTCCTGCTGGAGGTGTGGCGCACCGCTGCCGCGTATCGGCCGGAGCGTGGCGCGGTCATGACCTGGGTGCTGGTCTGCGCGCACCGCCGGGCCGTTGACCGGGTGCGGGCCGTCCAGGCGTCCGCCGAGCGCGACCGGCGGGTCGGGCTCCGGGAGACCTGCCCCGGTGACCCCCCGGAGGAGCAGGCGCTGCGATCGCTCGAACGCCGACGGGTCCGGTCCGCGCTCCGGCAGCTGAGCGCGGCGCAACGCGAGGCCGTGGTGCTGGCCTACTACGGCGGGTACACGCAACGTGAGATCGCGCACCGGACCGGCGTGCCGCTGGGCACCGTCAAGACCCGCGTCCGCGACGGGCTCCTTCGGCTGCGCGCCGCGATCACGCCCGACGCCGACTCGGCTGGGCTGCTCCCCGCACCGGACCGCACGGCGGCGTGATGACCGGCGGTCCGGCCTCGAACCGGTGCGTGACCACCCGCACCCACCGGCCGTCCACTCTGCTCGCCGGACGCGGATCGAGGTGCGGTTCGCCGGGGTGCTGATCGCCTCCGCGGCCGAGGCGGCGCGTGTGCTGGAGACGAGCCACCCGCCGGTGCACTACCCCCCGGATGACGTTGTCACCGAGTTCCTCACGTCCCGGGACGGTGTCAGCGTGTGCGAGTGGAAGGGGCGGGCCCGCTCCTGGGAC
This sequence comes from Kitasatospora sp. NPDC022856, assembly GCF_055561235.1. Lineage (NCBI taxonomy): Bacteria > Bacillati > Actinomycetota > Actinomycetes > Kitasatosporales > Streptomycetaceae > Kitasatospora > Kitasatospora sp. NPDC022856. The sequence continues at coordinate 131,697 of NZ_JBVHHE010000017.1, forward strand.
GCGCGGGTCGGGCAGCGCACAGCGGCGCGGGCGGCCTGGGGCTGTTCCCATCCGAAGCCCGTCCACGAGGAGTGAGCGGCCGTCTGGCGTCCTACCCCGGAGTGGTGGACCTGTGCACGGTTCACGGCGAGACGGTGCGCGCCAAGGATGGCCGCTTCTACGGCGGGTGGATCACCGACGCGCTCACCGGCCCGTTCGAACGGCCACCGGGTTCGGCCGGGCCGTGAGCACCCCGGCGGTACGGCCGGCCGCCGCCCGCAGCGGAGCGCAAAACGGTGCGATTGGGCACGACAAGTGGACAGGACGACCATTGAGCTCTGGACCCAGCGGCGCACCCGCCGCTGCCGACCGCCGCTTCGGCGGCACCCGAAAGTACAGCTCCCGTTACCCATGGAGAACCAGCCGGTCGGCGGCGTGTGGGTTCGTAGGGCGGCGGCTCGGATGAGGCGGCCGCGGTGGCGGGCGGCAGTGTCGCGGACGAGCTGGGCGAAGCGTTCGCGGCCGGCGCGCTGGTGCCGAGGTCTTCGTCGTCGGCTTCGCCGTACTCGCTGTGCAGGAGCCAGCAGGCGTGCCAGGGTGAAGCTCTCCCTCCGCAGCCAGCGGCGAAGCTGCCGGCGGGTACGTCGACCAGGGCCGCGCCCTCGTGTCCGCTGAGCGTGGTGCGAAGCGGCTTGCGGCCGTGAGAAGGCCTGCCGGGCGGCTGACCAGCCCTGAGCGAGAGGAACTCCCCCGGCTGCGTCGCCAGAACCTCGGGCAGCAGAGACCATCGAGATCTGTCACGTGGGTGGTCCATTCACGGCTCCCGCCGGGCAACGCCGTGCGCCGCCAAGCGGCAAGGGCTCGGCGGCGCACGATGGTTCGACCGGTCAGGCCGGAAGCGGGCGATTCAGAGGAAACAGGGGTCGTCGAGTGCGGGGCCGCCGCCCTGTCCGGGCACCCAGTGGCCGCGGGCCGCGCGCCAGGCGCGCTGCTCGTCGGAGTCGGCCGCCGCCTCGGCCAGCCGCTCGGCCTGCCGGACACCGGACAGGCTCGGCGCCGGGGTGGCCTGGTAGCCGCCGAAGCGTGCCACCGGGCTCCACAGCGGGACCACGGCCGGCAGCTCGGGGGCGAGGCCCTCGTGCTCCTGGACGCCGTACACGATACGGCCGCCGACTACGGTGAGCACCGACTCGATGTGCGGGATGTCCGCCTCGGGGACGGTGAGGTAGTCCGCGCTGAGCACCGTGAGGTCGGCGTAACAGCCCACCCGAAGACGGCCCTTGACCTCCTCCTCACCGGTGAGCCGGGCGCCGCCGAGGGTGTACAGCTCCAGTGCCTCCTCGCGGCTCAGCCGGTTGGCGGCCGGGCGGACCGCGCGTCCACTGACGGCCCGTCCGGAGACCAGCCAGTGCAGGGCCACCCGTGGGTTGTAGGAGGAGACCCGGGTGGCGTCGGTGCCGGCGGCCACCGTCAGGCCGCGTTCCAGCATCGCCCGCACCGGCGGGGCGTCGGCGGCCGCGGCCGCGCCGTAGCGCCGGACGAACGCCTCGCCCTGGAAGGACATCCGGTTCTGCACCGAGACGGCGCCGCCGAGCGCCGCGATCCGCTCCAGGCTCGCGGCGGAGACCGTCTCGGCGTGGTCGAAGAGCCACCGGTTCCCACCGGGGAACAGGCCCTCGGCGGCCAGCCGCTCGAAGACCGCCAGATCGCGGCGGATCGTCTCGTCGTAGCTCGCGTGCAGCGGGAAGCCCCAGTCGTGCTCCATCAGCAGCCGCACCGCTTGCTCGAACCCGGCCTAGTACGGGCCGAGTTCGGGGCGCGGCTCGGAGAAGTTCTCGAAGTCGGCGGCCGCCCAGGTGAGGTTCTCCCCGGCTCCGTTGAGTCGCAGCCACTCGTCCCCGTCGCCGGGTCGGACGGTCTCCACCCAGCGCCGCAGGGCGTCCAGCTCCTGCCCGGCGGCCTGCGGGAAGAGGTGGTAGGCGATCCGGAGCGTCAGCTGGCCGTTCTTCGCCAACTCCGTGACGGTGCCGTAGTTCTCCGGGAAGCTCTGGAAGCCGCCCGCCGCGTCGATGGCGGAGGTGAGCCCGAAGCGGTTGAGCTCGCGCAGGAAGTGCCGGGTGGAGGCGGCCTTGTCGGCCTCGTCCAGGGTCGGAGCCTTGGCCAGCGTGGAGTACAGCAGCAGGGCGCCCGGTGCGGCCAGCAGCATGCCGGTCGGCTCGCCGTCGTGAGCGCGCACGATCTGCCCGCCGACCGGGTCGGGGGTGTTCCGGGTGAAGCCCGCGGCCCGCAGTGCCGCCCGGTTGAGCAGCGCCGACTGGTACAGGTGCAGCACGAACACCGGGGTGTCGGGGGCGGCGGCGTTGAGTTCGGCGAGGGTGGGCAGTCGACGCTCGGCGAACTGGTCGGCGGACCAGCCACCCACCACCCGGACCCACTGGCCCGGCGGGGTGCGCTCGGCCTGGGCGCGCAGCATGGCCAGCGCCTGGCGCAGCGTGGGCACGCCGTCCCAGCGCAGTTCCAGCACGTAGTTGAGGCCGCCCCGGATGACGTGCAGGTGCGAGTCGTTGAGGCCGGGGACGGCGCGCCGGCCCAGCGCGTCGACCACGCGGGTGTGCGGGCCGACCTGCGGCAGGACGTCGGCGTCGTCGCCGACGGCGGTGATCAGTCCGGCGCGGATCGCGACCGCGCTCGCCCGGGGCGCAAGGGGTCGCCGGTGTACACCTTGGCGTTGCGTACGACCAGGTCTGCGGTGTGCTCAGGGGAGCGGCCGGTCAGCCGCCGATGAAGGTCAGCAGTTCTCTGTTGACCTCGGTGGCGTGCGTCCAGATGAAGACCGTGCGGGGCCCCTTCGAGCACCACCAGGCGGGCGCCCGCGATGGCCTTCGAGAGTGGGACGGCGGTCGAGCGCAGCGGCAGGGTGCGGTCGGCGTCGCCGTGGATGATCAGGACGGGGACGTCGATCTTCGGCAGGTCCGCACGGAAGTCGGTGAGCCAGGTCGGGACGCAGTCCGCGGTCGCCTTGGCGGAGGCCGAAACGCCGACGTTCCAGCTGTACTGACCGACTTGGTCGCTCACCCGGTCGCCGCCGAGCACGTCCACGTGGTACAAGCCGGCGACGAAGGCGGGGCGGTCGGCGCGGATGGCGCCCCGGATCTTCTCGAAGACGATGTCGCCGACCCTGCCCGGGGTGTCATCGGCTTTCAGCAGGAACGGCGGCAGCACGCCGAGCATCACGGCCCTGGAGACGCGCTCCGAGCCGTCGCCTTCGCCGCCGTCATCGGCGCCACCCGCGTCTACCTCGGCGTCCACTGGCCGCCGGACGTCCTCGGCGGCTGGCTCCTCGCCACCGCCTGGCTGCTCCTGGGCTCCGCGCTCCTCCGGACACCGGAGCGTCCGATGCCCGAGGGAGCGCCGACGGACGAAGCGACGACATTGCTGTAGACATCCTCAGTGACGGCGCCTTGTCGAGGTGGAGACGCCGTCCGGCGCCACCGGTGGCCGGGCGATAGCCGACTCTCTGATGAGTTGCTCCGATTCGGGGAGGGCGCACTCCTCCCTGTCGATCACGGCACAGAGCCGCGTCTGTCGGAAGTCGGGATCGCCGGCGGGTCCGCAGGGCACCGCCTGAACACGAGTGGTGCCTTCGAGACTCGGATCGGCTGTCCGTCACACCTGGCCGGGCCACCGCGGCGTGGTCACCGAACGGTGGTGACTACCATGTCGGAGCGAACAGCGCTTCTAGGCGCGACGCTTGGGGGAACCGGGCCGGGGATGACGTCGAGATTAAGGTGCTCCTTGAAAAGGTGGACCAGGTTGGCTCCGTCGAGGAGCTCAAGTCGGCCGTGGTCCTGGGCGAACGCCTGGCTGGCTCTGCCGAACCACGAGGTGGTGACCAGGATGCCCTTCGCTGCCCGCTTGTGCTCGACGACGCCCGCCAGGGCCGAGACGGTCTCGAAGGGCACCACGTTACGGCTGCGCTTCGCCTGGATGACGCACAGCCCCTTCATCACCGGGTCGCTCCCGCTCAGCCTGCTTGGCACGGGCCTCCGCGGCCTTGCCTGCGGTTGTGTACCGGCTCCCCCAACGGTGGGCCAGTTGCGCCACCATGAACAGGCCGCGGCCGCCTTCGTCGGTCACCAGGGCCCGCCAAGATGTGGCTGGGTCTGGCTGGGGTCGGAGATTTCGCACGTCAGCAGATGCGACTTGATGAGGCGTAGCCCCACCGGTCCGCCCGCGTAGCGGATTGCGTTGGTGACGAGTTCGCTGACGATGAGTTGGGTGTTGAAGATCAGGTGGTCTAGCGCGAACAGCACCACCGCCAGCGCCAAACCGGGCAACGTAAGGGCGAACGCCATGACCCTCGACCCGTGACCCCCAGTTGCACGACGCTCCCCGCATCGTGTTCCGACCGACAAACGGCCCGCACCTGAACGGTAGTTCCCGGACGGGCGACGCGCAGGCCGGCAACCCCGCGTCAGCGGGCCGACAGGGCCGGGGCGCCGCCTGCGGTGATGTCGTTCCAGCGGCGGTGGCAGGCGGCGGCGCGGTGCTGATGGCGGGGGCGCCAGCGTGACCAGTGCAGGACGAGTTTCAGGTCGCGTCGCACGCGTGCGGGGGGCCGGCAGTTCGTTCGTAGGTGCGCCTTCGGTTGGCAGCCTAGCCGCCTTTCAGGGCCTGGCCTCGTTCACCTTTGCCACCAGCGGACCTTTTTCGGCTTTACAGGCTCAGTGACCCTGAAGAGGTCAGCGAACCCCTGGGTTCCGCGGCTCTGTTCGGCTGCCATGAAATCACTTAGTGTCTCTTTGGTTCGCGAAACGTACTGCGAGTCTGCCCCAGGCACAATGCGCGGAATGAGAGCCTCCATTGGGGCAACTAAAGGTTGGTATTGATCGCACGGGAATGCGATGACTTCCAAGGCGACTCCCGCCATGCCTCGCCCTAGGTGATATGCGCAAAATCGTTCCGAAGGAAGCATCAGGCAAAGCAGTCTCTCAACATTGAAGGCATTCCCTCGGGTGCGATCATCGATTCCCTTCCACTCATTCAAGCCATACTGATTCCATGTCGATTCAATGGCGCGACTAAGTGACTTGGAATCAACTAACGCAAGCTTCGGGGTATAGGGGCAGCGCGCCTCATTGTCTCGATCTATGATGAGCCCTGGGGATATGACGTCGAACTCTCCCCATTCTGGATATGACACTTTCCCTCCCCTCTGGCGAGTAGGGATGGGTTTGCATTCTTCGTGTCAGAATATTTAGATCTCTGGATCACATGGGCGTCGGCCGGTCTTCAGATAGACGACCTAACTTAAGTCTGCGTCGGATGTTGGCTTGTGTCGACCAGCGACGGCTTATGTCGACCAGCGACGCCGTGCCCGGGCGCGTCATTGGTCGAGCAGGCCACACGAGGTGAACCTGGCGCATCTCCTCCAAGCCCGATGCCCCGCCGCCGCCAAGCCCAGCCAGATCCTCGCCGAACACTGAGCCCCCACCGCGACCAGGCACAGGCCCTCAGGTCATGCGGACCGAGGTCGGAAAGGGGCCGCTGGCAGCCCGGCGACCCGCTTCCCAATGGCAGCGAGCTTGCTGCCGGTCTACCCGGCCCGCTGCTCCAGTTGCGTCCGCAGTAGGCGGTTCTCCTCCTCCAATGCGGCCAGCCGCTTCTGCAACTGGTCGAGGTGGGGCCGGAGTTCGGCCTCGGAGAAGCGCGGGGTGATGTGCTGGGGGCAGTTCCAGTTGAAGCCCTCGACGTGGATGGTCATCAGGCGTTCCACCCGGCCCCCGGTCCGGGTGGCGAGCAGGCGCCGGTCGAGCTCCGGATTCTCCTCCAGGTCCTGCACCGAGGCCCGGCCGAAGAGCTTCAGCCGGGCCTGGCGGGCGTAGTCCATGAAGAACAGCGCCACCCGGCCGTCCGCGCGGATGTTGCCGGTGCTGATGTACTGGCGATTGCCGCGCACCTCGGCGAAGGCGATCGTCCGCTCGTCGACGACCTGGGCGAAGCCGGGCGGGCCGCCGCGGAACTGGACGTACGGCCACCCGGTCTCGCTGACGCTGGCCAGGTAGAACCCGTCGCGGGACTGGATGAAGTCGGCCTCGGCGTCCGTCAGCTCCTCGGGCTCGTCGCCGTGCGCGAGCTGGCGGATGGCCGACAACTCGCTTCCCTGTTCCCTCTGGACCAGGCGCACCTCGTCGGTGTACGCCAGGTGGGCGTAGCGGCCCATGCTGTGCTCCTTCTCGCCGGTGGGGCGGTTGGGTGGACGCGATGGCGCGGCGGTGCGGTGGCGGTCCGGATCACCGGGCCCGCCGGGTCAGCCGGTCGGGACGGCCGGTGGGGCGGTCGCCGGGGCGGCCGTGAGGATCGAGGTCAGGAGTCCGGGGAAACGGGCTTCGAGGTCGTCCCGGCGCAGCCGGCTGAGCCGACTGTTGCCGGCCAGCCTGGTCGCCACGACACCGGCCTCGCGCAGGGTGCGCAGGTGGTGCGAGACGGTCGAGCGCTTGACGGGCAGGTCCAGCGACGTGCACGACTCCTCGGCGGAGGCGTCGAGCGCCCGGAGGATCTGCAGGCGCACCGGATCGGCCAGCGCCTGGAGCACGGTGCTGATGTCCACCGCCGCAAGGTCGGGCTGTGGCAGCCAGGTCTCCTCGATCGCGTGCATCCGCTCCACCCTGCTCGTCGGTGCGGCCGTGCACCGGTGCCGACGATACCCATCCGCCCGGGCCGCTCGGCCGGAGGCTCTCCGTGCTTCGATAGTAGTCGTCTTGTCCGATGTACATCGACCTTTCTGCGTCTTTCGGCCGCCGCGGGGGAGTTGCGGGGGACCGGCGTCGCCGCGGGGTCGTCGGCCGTCGAAGGCTTCAACGGAACTTCTCCGACGGGCATTTGGCCGGAACCCGACGGTCGGCCGCGCTGTCGGCACCAGTGGGGGAGGCCCCTGCCGTTACGATGCCGGTCGTAACAGACGCCGATCATCGAACCGGGAGTCGCACCGTGACCGTCCCCGCCGGCGCGTCCCCGGCGGCCCCCTGGGGACCCGCCGCGATGCTCCTGGCCCTTGGTACCTTCGCCGTGGGCACCGACGCCTTCGTCATCGCGGGCCTGCTCCCCGACATCGCCGGCTCACTGCACGTCGATGTCGCCGCGGCGGGCCAGCTGGTCAGTGTCTTCGCCCTCGCCTACGCGGTGCTCTCCCCGGTCCTGGCGGCGCTGACCGGCACCTGGTCACGGCGTACCGTGCTGGTCACGGCGCTGCTGGTGTTCGGGGTGGGCAACGTGGTGACGGCGGTCGCCCCCGGCTACGGGCTGGTGCTCGCCTCGCGGGTGATCGCGGCGGCCGGTGCGGCGATGTTCACCCCGAACGCGGGCGCCACGGCGGCGGCGCTCGCCGGTGAGCGCCACCGCGGCCGGGCGATCGCCATCGTGACCGTGGGCCTGACCGCCTCGCTCGCCCTCGGCGCGCCGCTGGGCACCGCTCTCGGCGACGCGATCGGCTGGCGGGCGACGATGTGGTTCGTCACCGCCCTGGCGGTCCCGGTCGCCGCCGTGATCGCGTTGCGCCTGCCCGAGATCAGGCTCGGCACCGCGGCCGGGCTGCGCCGGCGCCTGTCCCCGCTCACCGATCGGCGGGTGGCCGGCGTGCTCGCCTGCACCCTGCTGGCCTTCGTCGGCGTCTACCTCCCCTACACGTACATCAGCTCCGTCTTCGCGCCGGCCGTCGGGGGACACGGCGGTCGGGTGTCGCTGCTGCTGCTGGTCTTCGGGGTGGCCGGCACCGCCGGGAACCTGATGGCCGGGCACCTCGCCGACCGGTACGGGCCGCGCAAGGTGGTGATCACCGCGACCCTGGGGCTGGCGGCCGTCTTCCTGGCGATGCTGGAAGCCCGGGGCTCGTTCGCGGCCGCGCTGGTGTCGGTGGCGTTCTGCGGGGTGGCCTCCTGGTCGCTGACCGCGCCGCAGCAGCAGCGGATCATCGCGCTCGCCCCGGCGGGCTCCGAGTCCCTCGTCGTCTCGCTCAACGCGGCCGTGCTGTACCTGGCGGTCTCGCTGTCCAGCGTCCTCGGGGCGATCGGCCTGAAGGCCTTCGGATCCGCCGGGCACCTGCTCCCGGTCGGAGCGGCCTTCGCCGTGTCGGCGGCCGGCCTCGCCTGGACCTCGGGCCGGGCGGACGGCCGCACGGCGCCCGCCGAGCCCCCTGCCGCGCCGGTGTCCTCGGCCTCGGAGTGAGGCCGCCGAGGCAGCGGCGGGACGCCGCCGCTGCCCGGCGCCGCCGCTGCCCGGCGCCGCCGCTGCCCGGCGCCGCCGCTGCCCGGCGCCGCCGCTGCCCGGCGCCGCCGCTGCCCGGCGCTGCCGCTGCCGCCGCTGCCGCCGCTGACGACAGTGCCGACAGGGCCGACCGGCGGAGCCTCCTCGACGGCGTCGAATCGGCCTCCTTTGCGACCTCGTCACCGAAGAAGTACGCGGGCTTGACGCCGAAGAAGGCCGTGAGGGCCTCCGGGTGGTGCAGGGACGGACTTTCGCGGGGCCGTTCCGCGGATAGGCGATGTGCACCGTCGAGATATCTCTGTCATAGAGGTGAATGGCCTTCGCCACCGCTTCGTTGCGGTACGGACCGCGATCCCGGGGGCGGGCGGTCGCGAAAGAGGTGGTCGAGGCGCCTCCCGGGTGCGTCCGGGCAGGATGGCGCGTGTTCCTTCAGGGCTTTCCAATCCTCACCAGCAGTCCCACGGGGAACACGTCGCACACGGACTCTGATTGGTTGACATGAAAGTGGCGCAAGGTAAGCTGACGTCCTGGCAACTGCTGTGGCCGCGAACCGTGTTGCGGCCCTCACCACGGAGAACGCGAGTTGCCGCCGTCGACTCCGCCCCGACGGCGATCACGGCCCGAGGAAAGCGCCGCACCTGCCTTCTGCCGACTCTCCTCACCGAAGAACTTCCACGCCTGCGTCAATCATTTGCGTCTCCGCTGCCCAGTGATCGGATAGGACGGGACAACTGGGATGGAAGAACAAGGCTTGACCAATAACACGGGATGGATCCAGATATTCGACCCCGCACCGAAGGCCGGACTGCGCCTGGTCTGTTGCCCGCACGCCGGGGCCTCGGCGGGCACCTACCGCCGGCTCTCGGCCGCCCTTCCCGGCGACGTCGAGGCGCTGTCGGTCCAGTACCCCGGGCGGCGCGGCGGGTCCGGGGAGCGCGGGATCGACGACATCGGCGCGCTGGCCGACCGGATCGGCGCCGAACTGCACGGCTTCGACGACCTGCCGTTGGCCGTGCTGGGCCACAGCATGGGCTCGGTCGTCGCCTTCGAGGTGACCCGCCGGCTGGAGGCGGCCGGGCGGGCGCCGGTGCGGCTGTTCGTCTCGGGCCGCCGCTCGCCGTCCGCCGGGCTCGGCCTGAACATCCCCCGGGGCGACGACGAGGTCCTGGACGAACTCCGGGAGCTGGGCGGGATCCCGGCGAGGCTGCTGGACCGCCCGAAGTACCGCGAGTCGATCCTGACCGTCATCCGCAACGACTACCGGGCCAACTCCCGTTACACCGCCCGGCCCGACACCACCGTGACCTGTCCGGTCACCTTCCTGTTCGCGGACGCCGACCCGTATCTCGACCCGGCGGCGGCGCTCGGCTGGAAGGGCCACACCACAGCGGAGTTCCGGCTCGCCTCCTTCCCCGGTGGCCACTTCTTCCTCGATCAGCAGTTGGCCGCGGTGGTCGCGACGATCACCGCGGATCTGGGTGTCGGATCCACCGGACGAGCGGACGGAGACAGAGCGTGAAGCGGGGACTGTGCTCGATCGACGAGGAGCTGGCGGTCCGGGTCTACGAGCGGCTGCTGGTGGCCAAGGGGGTGACCCTCCCGGAGCTCGCCACCGACCTGGGAATCACGGCCGAGCGGGCGGAACAGGCGCTCTCCGCCCTGCGCTGCCTGAAGCTCGTCAGGTACTGCCAGGAGCAGGGGCGCTTCGTGGCGCGCAGCCCCGAGATCGCCCAACTGGAACTGCTCATGCCGCTGGAGCAGGCGATCCGCGAGAAGCGCCGTGAACTGACGGACTTCCAGGACACGCTGGGCTCGTTCGCCGACACCTACAGCAGCCTCCAGCGCACCCGGCTGCGGAGGGAGCCGGTGCTCAGCGGGCTGGACCGGGAGCAGACCGGGTTGCGGATGGCGGACGCCCTGCGCGACCGCCCGTCCGAGATCCTCGTCATGGAGCCGTTCGCCCCGGTCCAGGGGCAGGACTCGCACGTGCTGGGCCTGTCGGCGCTGCCGCCCGGGGTCCCGATTCAGGTCCTGTACCCGCACACCGCCCGCAGCAGCCTGGCCTCACGCGGCAGCCTGCGGACGCTGGCCGAGGCGAGCGCGCGGGTCCGCACCTCGACCCAGGCCTTCGAGCGCCTGGTCATCGTGGGTGGCGAGGTGGCCTTCCTGGCCGACCCCGGGGGCGACGACGCGGGCGTCACCGTCGTCTACGAGCAGGCCATCGTCGCCCGGCTGGTGCGCTCCTACGAGCACGCCTGGGCGTCCGGGACGGACATCGACTCGAACGTGGTCAGGTACGGCGAGACCCTGGACGAGGTCCGCTGCGCCATCCTGGAACTGCTCGCCTCGGGGCTCAAGGACGAGGTGGTGGCCCGGCGCATCGGCATGTCCTCGCGGACCTTCCGCCGTCACCTCGCCACCATCATGGACGAGTTGAACGCCGAGAGCCGGTTCCAGGCGGGCGCGGCCGCCGTCCAGGCCGGACTCCTGCCGGTCCGGGGCGCCGCCGGCTGACCGGCCCGGTGCCGTCGGTCCCGGCGGGCGTCGCCGCTTCGATATGGCCGTATGTGGCCACACCACATCAGGTCATTGCGGCGCCCGCCGGGACTTCCCTACCTTCGAAGAGTGCCGGAAAACGGCACGGCATTGGAGCCGCCGGTCACCACGAGGCGGCCGGGGAAACTCGGAGGTCAACGCCAGCATGGTCAGCAAACTGATCGACCAGGACGGCCGGTTCCTGGAAATACTCGACCGTCTGACCACGAAGTCGATCGATGACTACTACAACCCCTACAAACTCTTCGAGTGGCCGGACAGCCTGCCCGAGGAGATGTGGTGGATGAGCCCCGAACTCACCACCACCCACGGTACCGAGGCCGCCCGGCGGCTCACCGAAAAGGAGCTCCACGCACTGTCGCGGTACGAGAGCATCAACTTCTACAGCCTCAATGTGCACGGAATCCGGGAACTTCTCATCGAGGTCACCAAGCGGATTCACACCACCGGCTTCGAGACGCCCTCGGACTTCTTCCACCACTTCATCGGTGAGGAGAACGAGCACATGTGGTTCTTCGCCGAGTTCTGCCTGCGCTACGGCAGGAAGATCTACCGGCAGCCGGCCGGTGCGAACGTCGAGATCCCCCGCTCGAACGTGGAGAGCCTGCTGGTCTTCGCCCGGATCCTGATCTTCGAGGAACTGGTGGACCACTTCAACTCCCGGATGGCGCTGGACGACCGCCTGCACGAGACGATCCGCGGGATCAACCGGATCCACCACCAGGACGAGTCGCGGCACATCGCCTTCGGCCGTGAACTGGTCACCGCGCTGGCCGCCGACGTCCGGCAGACCTCCACCGAGGAGGAGATGCGGGACATCGCCGGCTACATCCGGCGCTACATGACCTACAGCTTCGAGACGCTCTACAGCCCGCAGGTGTACCGGGACGCGGGCATCGAGGACCCGCACGGCCTGCGCCGGCAGCTCCTCGAATCCCCGCAGCGCGCCGAGTTCGAGCAGAGCGTCTACCGCAAGACCGCCAAGTACCTCGAGAGGACGGGGCTCATCTGATGGCCGGCACCGCCCCCCGAACCACCGGCCCCGCCGGCGGACTGGTCATCCTCGACCCGGACCAGACCGACCTGCTCCTCGAACTCGACCGGACGTTCGCCGGCTGGGGCCGCTCCGCCGGAGCCCGCGAGATCCTCCCGCCGCCGCTGTACCCGGTGTCGGACCTGGAGAAGTTCGACGTCTACGTCAACTTCCCGCACCTCGCCCTCGTCGGTGCCGGACTCGACCTGGAGAGCGGCGAGAACAAGCCCGTCGACGGCCGGTTCGCGCCCGCCGCACTGCGCGGCGCACAGGTCGGCCTGCCCCACGCGACCTGCTACAGCGCCTTCCTGTACTACGAGAACTCCGTCGTGGCGGCGGACGCGCTGATCACCCTGGTCAACCGCTGCTTCCGCAACGAGGAGCGGTACGAGGGCCTGCGGCGGCTGCTCAGCTTCCAGATGCGCGAGGTCGTCGCACTCGGCTCGTACGAGCACACGCAGCAGGTCCTCGGGTCCTTCGCCGAGCGGATCGCCGCGTTCGCCGACGCGCTGTCCCTGCGGCTGGAGAAGGTGCCCGCCTTCGACCCGTTCTTCCGGGCCGACGGCGCCCGAGCCCTGCTCCAGAAGCTCAGCCCGGTCAAGTACGAGTTCCAGGTCGGCGACCTGGCCGTCTCCTCCGTCAACACGCACCGCAACTTCTTCGGCGAGCGCTGCGACATCCGCGGGCCGGAGAACGAGTTCGTCTTCACCAGCTGCGTGGCGTTCGGCCTGGAGCGGTGGCTCTCCGTCCTGGTCGACCTGCACCACGGCGACGCGGTCGAGGCCCTGGACGCGGTGCGGACCGCGGTCCGGCAGCTCGCCTGAGCCGCGGAGCCTCCGCGTAGATCCCGCACCGGGCCGCGTAGATCCCGCACCGGCCCGAGCGCATCCGGCACGGGCTGCGTGGAGTGCGTACGTCCCGACGCATCCAGCACGGCCCGAGCATGCCCGGATCGCCCTATCCCCCTATCGCCCCAACACCCGAGGAGTGGCAATGGCTTCGGCAGGAATCGACCAGGTCCGCGAGTGGATCCTGGCCAGGCACCCGGACCGGGAATCCATCGAGCCCGACGAGAACCTCATCGAGAGCCGCCTCGTCGACTCGCTCTCCTTCGTGGAGCTGGTCTACACGATCGAGAGCGCCAGCGGCGTCGAGATCGACTTCGACAGCATCGACATGCAGGACCTCCAGACCCTCTCGTCGATCGAGAAGGCCTTCTTCACCCCGGCCCGACTCCCGTAGGAGGCCATCCCCATGGAAGCTGTCTCGTACACGGCCCAGTGGACCGCCGCGGCCCGCGCCGTCGAGTCCGAGCGCCCCGGTGACGCCATGTTCCAGGACAGGTTCGCGCGCGATCTCGCGGCCCCGCGCGGCTTCGAGCTCCTCGACAAGTACGGCGGCGGCGGCCTGATCCCGTTCATCGCCATCCGCACCAAGTACCTCGACGACAGCATCGAGGCGCTGCTGGCGGACAGCGGCATCCGGCAGGTGGTCCTGGTCGCCGCCGGGATGGACACCCGGGCGTTCCGGCTGGCCTGGCCGCCCGGCAGCACGGTGTACGAGGTCGACCACGGCGGCCTCATCGACGAGAAGCGTGCCCGGCTGGCCGCGCTCGGGGCGGAGCCCACGGTGGAGCGCCGCGAGGTGTCGGCCGACCTCGCCACGGAGTGGCTGCCCGCGCTGCACCGCGCCGGCTTCGACCCGGAACTGCCCACGCTCTGGGTCGCCGAAGGGCTGATGTTCTTCCTCACCGAGGAGCAGGCCTCCCACCTGCTCGGCGTACTCGGCTCGGTCTCGGCCCCCGGCAGCCGGCTGGCCGTCGACTTCGCCAGCCGGGCGCTGCTGCGCAGCCCCTTCTCCAGGGCATTCCTGGCCGGCCTGCGCGAGGACGGCACGCCCTGGCTCTTCGGCACCGACGAGCCGGAGGAGTTCCTGGCCGGTACCGGCTGGAAGGTCCGCGAGCTGCGCGAGCCCGGCGAGCCCGGCGCGGGCCAGGGGCGCTGGCCGTACGAGGTGCAGCCCCGCGACCGCCGGGGCGTGGCGCGCAGCTGGCTGGTCCGCGCCGAGTTCGCCGGCCGCTGAGGAGCGGGCGGATGAGGAGGGAGCGGAGGAGGAGCGGGCGGATGAGGGGAGTACCCGGATGGGTGGCGTGACCACACTGGAGAGGATCGAGTCGTTCCTCCCCGAACGGAGCGTGCGGATCGACGACCTCGCCGAGAGCCTGGGGCTGCGCCGCGCCGAAGTGGGGGTGTTCCGGAAGATCTACGGCCTCGACCGGCTGCGGTTCGATCCCGGCACCGGCCTCTTCGACCTGGTGCTTCCCGCGGCCCGCCGTGCCCTGGCGGCGCTTCCCGCAGGACGGCGGGTCGACTACGTCATCTACGCGCACACCGTGCAGACGCTCGCCCCGCCGCACATCGACGCCGCCCGGGTCATCCGGGCGAAGCTGGGGCTGCACGACGCCGAGGCCTTCGCCCTCACCCAGCAGGCGTGTGTCAGCAGCCTCGGCGCCATCGACCTGGCCGGCGAGCTGCTGCGGGCCGAGGCGCCCGAGGGCGCGTACGCGCTGATGGTCACGGGGGAGCGGGCGTACTCCCCGAAGGTCCAGCTGATCCCGAACAGCGCGGTGATGGCGGACGCGGCCTCCGCCTGCCTGCTGACCGTCGGCGGCCCCGGCGACGAGGTGCGCTCGTACCTGACCCGCACCCTCGGCGCCTACGCGGCGGGCCTGGAGATGACCCCGCAGGAGATCAGCGCCTTCGGCCAGGACTACGCCACCGTGCTCGGCGAGGTGATCGAGGAGTCCGTCCGCCGGGCCGGCCTGAGCTTCGACGAGATCGACCTGGTCATCCCGCACAACGTCAACGCCGTCTCCTGGCGCCACACCATCCAGCGGATGGGCGCCGACCCGGACCGCTTCTTCCTGGACAACATCCCGCTCTACAGCCACTGCTTCGCCTCGGACGTGTTCCTCAACTACACCACCCTGCGCGAGCGGGGCCGGCTGGTCGACGGCGGCCACTACGTCCTGGTCTCGGTCGGCCTGGGCGCCACCTTCGGCGCCATGGTCATCACCCACCGAGAGGGAGGCACCCCATGACCGGCACCGCCTACACGGCGGACCTCAAGGAGGCGCTGACCGGCGACCGCGAAGCGCGGTTCGTCTGGCTCTGCAACTTCGAGGTGGAGAACCAGTGGGCGCGCGGCCACACCGGGCTCCCGGCGGCGCGGATCACCACCACCGCCGCGACCGTGCAGCGGATGGAGGAGCTCGGCGCCCTGCTCGCCGAGCCGACCGACCACCTGCTGCTCGACCGCCCGCTCGATCCCGGCTACCGCGCGTACGCGGAGAAGACCGGGCTCGGCGCGCCCACCGAACTGATCACCCGGGCACCGGCCGGCGAGGACGGCACCAGCGGGGCCGTCCTCGACTCCCCGGAGCTGCTGGACCGGCTGCGGGTGCTCGCGGGCGGCGGCGCCTACCTGATGCCGATGGGCAACTCCCCCCTGGAGCAGGAGATCTGCCGGCGGACCGGGCTGCGCCCCGCGGTGCCCGGTCCGGAGACCTCGGCGCGGGTCAACAGCAAGATCTACAGCCGCCGGCTGACCGAGGAGCTCGGCCTGCGGGCGATCCCCGGCTTCACCTGCGAGACGGTGGGCGAGCTCCACCGGGCGCTCGACGACTCGCTGGGCGACGGCGGGCCGGTGATCGTCAAGGACGCCTACGGCGTCTCCGGCAAGGGCCTGATCGTGCTCGACAGCCGCAAGAAGGCCGACCGGCTGCTGCGCATGGTCGACCGCCGCGCGCGGAGCAACGGGGACGACGCGATCCACGTCGTCGTCGAGCGGTTCCTGCCCAAGCGGTTCGATCTCAACTACCAGTTCACCATCGCCCGGGACGGGCGGGTGAGGTTCGACTTCGCGAAGGAGGCCCTGACCTCCGGCGGCGTCCACCTCGGGCACGTCATGCCCGCCGCGCTCTCGCCCGTCCAGCACGAGGGCCTCGTCGCCGCCGCCGAGCGGCTGGGTGCCCGGCTCTTCGAGGACGGCTTCTTCGGCGTGGTCGGCGTGGACGCGCTGCTCGGGCGGGACGATCTGGTGTACCCCGTCCTGGAGATCAACGCCCGTCTGAACATGTCCAGTTACCAGGGGCAGGTCACCGAGCGCTTCCTCGCCCCGGGCGGGGCCGCGCTGGCGAAGCACTACCCACTGCGGATCTCCGCCCCGGTCTCCTTCGACGAGGTGGCCCACGCCCTCGGGGACCTCGCCCGGCCGCCCGTCGACGGCACCGGGCTGGTCGTCACCTGTTTCGGCACGGTCAACGCGCAGGCCGGCACCTCCCTCCCGTTCGACGGCCGGCTCTACACCCTGCTCTTCGCCGCCGACCGGCACGGCCTCGGCGACCTCGACCGCCGGACCACCGAGGCGCTCCACCGTCTCGGCACCACCGAAAGGACGCCATGAACACCAGCGAACTGAGGGTGCAGGGGGTACCGGTCTCGCGGATCGCCGAGCAGTTCGGCACCCCGCTGTTCGTCTACGACGCCGAGGTGCTGCGCACCGTCTACCAGTCGCTGCGCGAGGGGCTCCACCCCGCGGTGGACGTCTTCCTCTCGCTCAAGGCCAACCCCAACGTCGCCGTCTGCGGCTACCTCGGCTCGCTCGGCGCCGGCGCCGAGATCTCCTCCCTGGTCGAGCTGATGACCGTCCAGCGGGCCGGCATCGCGCCGGAGAACGTGATCTTCCTGGGGCCGGGCAAGACCCGCGCCGAGCTGGAGGCGTGCGTCGCGGCGAACCTGCACGCCATCGTCTGCGAGTCCCTGGACGAGCTGCGCCTCCTGGAGGAGATCGCCGAACAGGCGGGGCGGGCGGAGGTGCCGGTCCTGCTCCGGGTCAACCCCGACTTCCACACCAAGGGCTCGGGCCTCGCCATGAGCGGCAAGCCGCGCCAGTTCGGAATCGACGCGGAACTGCTGCGCCGTTCCCGCCCGGTGATCGACGCACTGCGCCGGGTCCGGGTCCGCGGCTTCCACGCCTACATGGGCACCCGGTTCCTGAACGCCGACGACCTGGTGCACAACACCCGGCAGATCCTGGTGATCGCCGAGGAGCTGTCGCAGACGCTCGGCATCCCGCTGGAGACCGTCGACTTCGGCGGCGGCTTCGGCGTCGCCTACTTCGACAACGAGAAGGACCTCGACCTGGGGGCCGTCCTCGCCGGCATCAACGAGGTCGTCGAGCCCTTCGTCCGGGCGCACCCCGGTTGCCGGCTGATCAACGAGCTCGGCCGCTACCTGACCGCGCACGCCGGTACGTACGTGGTGCGCGCGCTGTACGTGAAGGAGTCCCTCGGCGAACGCTTCGTGGTCGCCGACGGCGGCACCAACCACCACATGGCGGCGGTCGGCGTCGGCAGCTTCGTCAAGCGCAACTTCCCGATCCGCTCGCTGACCAGGTACCGGGACGAGCCCAGCGACACGTACACCGTCACCGGGCCGCTCTGCACGCCCAACGACGTCATCGGCAAGAAGGTCGCCCTGCCGCCGGTCGAGGCCGGCGACCTGCTGGGCGTCGAGCGCTCCGGCGCCTACGGGCCGACCGCCTCCCCCGGGCTCTTCCTCAGCCACGGATTCCCCGCCGAGGTCCTGGTCCACAACGGTGCCGCGCACCTGGTCCGGGAGCGGGACCGCCGCGAGGAGATCCTCGCCAAGCAGCACCTCGTCGACTTCGACTGACCGGTCGGCGGCCGTTCCCGGCAGCCCCGGCAGCCCCGGCAGCCCCGGCAGCCGCGAAGTCCCCGACCGCGCGACCGTGACAGAGCCACCGCCAGCCCCGACAACCCCGACAGCCCTACAGCCCTGACAGCCCAGCCAAGCCCAGCCCCGACAGCCCCGGCACAGAGGAGTGAACCGGAACATGGAACGTCAGAACGTGGTGTCCGCGGTGGAGGCCGCTCTCAGCGAGGTCCTGGAGCGGGCCGTCACCGGTATCACCGAGGACGCCCGGCTCTTCGAGGACCTGCACCTGGACTCCACCTCCGTCCTGGAACTGCTGATGGTCCTGGAGGACACGGTCGAGATCTCGGTGGACCCGGAAGCCCTGGACATGGACGACTTCACGTCGGTGGGCACCCTCACCGACTACGTCCTGGCCCAGGCCGACGGGGCATGAGGGAGACCGCGATGTCCACGACCCTCCAGGGCGCCGGCGCGGTGGTCTCCCCGCCGCGCCGGCCGTACGACGAGGACCCGGCGACGCTCTCCTACTACCGCGACCTGGTCGAGCCCTTCGGCCTGGAGGTGGCGCCGGACCTGCTGCGCGCCGCGCCGAACGTCACCCACCGCGACCTGGTCGACCGGCTCGCGGCGATCGAGGGCGTCCGGGACAGTGCGCCCGACCTGGTGATCGTGGCGCAGGCACTGCCGGACGTGACGCCGTTCGTCGCCATCGCGCCCTACCTCGACCGGCTGCTCGGCGGCGGGTCCGCCAACAACCTCGGCATCGGCCAGCAGGGCCTGGCCGCACCGTTCACCGCGCTGCGGGTCGTCTCCGCCTTCCAGCGGGCGGGCCGGAGCCGGACGGCGGTGCTCGCCGTCCTCGAACAGACCACCCTGCCGACCCGGTTCCCCCTGGTCCACGACAACGGCCTGGTCGACTCCGGGGTGGTGCTGGTCCTCGGCACCACCGGCGGACCCCGGGTGGCGGGGGTCGAGACGATCCCCGCCACCGAGTCGCCCCTCGACCGCCTCGGGGAGCTGGCCGCCAAGGACCCGGCGGGCACGCTGGTGGTCACCGGGCCCTGGTTCGACCGGCGGGGGCTGGACCAGGACGGCCCCCGGCACCGGGTGGAGCCCGGCAGCTACTGCACCAGCGTCTGGTTGGCACTGGCCCGGAACTGGCGCTCCTGGCAGCACCGGTACGCCACGGTGCTGCTCTGCGACACCGACCCGCGCTCCGGCGAGAGCCACCTGGCCGTGCTGGCCTCGGACTCCGCCGGGACCGCGGCCTCCGGCAGGGGAGCGCTCTGATGCCGCCGGTCGACACCCCGCCCCGGACGGCGCCCGGCGGCGTCGGCACCGGTAGCGCCGGGGCCGCGGCGGCCCTGCGGAACTTCGCCGCCGCGCTCGACGCCTGCCACGAGCTGGCAGGCCCGGGCGCGCTGGTCAGCTCGACCGGCGGCTGGGCCGTCGCCTCGGCCGGGCGCCTGCCGGAGGGCACCCCGGTGCCGGGCGGCTTCGACGCGCTCGCCGTGACCGGCCCCGGGGCGCCGTCGCCGGACCGGGCCCGGGAGCTGTTCGCCGACGGGCTGCTCCGGCTCCACCGGGAGCTGCTCCGCGGGCTGCTCGACGCCGTCGTGGTCCGGCTCAACGACCGCACCTCGGAGGGCGCCACCCTGCTCAACCGTCAACTGGTGCGGAGCGCGGTGGCCGACGTCGCGCTGGCCCTCACCGAGGCGGCCGACCTGCTGGCGATCCCCGACCGCACCGCCGCGCGCCGCCACCGGATCCACCGCGGGCTGGTGGACGCGGGCCGCGTCGCGATCAAGCTGTACGGCGCGAGCGGCTTCGTGGCCGACGGCCCCGGCCGGCTGCTGTACCTCGCCGAACTGCTGGGCAACACCTACCTCCTGCCGGACCGCCGAGAACGAGACGAGGACGGGAATGAGTGAGCCGGACCCGCACCGGACAGCCGCGCTCAGGTCCCACATCCGCGAGTCCGCGGGAGAGCTGCGCGGGATCGGTCTGGAGATCGACCGCGACCCTGAGGCGATCGACCGCTGGCTGCACCTCCCCGTGGTGGACATCATGCGCAAGGCCACCGTCCCGGTGGAGTACCTGGAGCGGCCGCTGCGCATCGACGGACACACCTACGACATGAGTTCCTGTCTCGAACACTCGATTGCCATCGAGGAGTTGAGCTATGGAGACGCGGGCTTCATGCTCGCCTGCCCCGGCCCGCTGATGTCCGGCGTGGCGGTCGCCGCGCTGGGTGACGACAAGCAGCGGCAGGCCTACTACGAGCGGGTGGCGGCCCCCGGGTCGACCTGGACCTTCTTCGGACTGACCGAGCCCGAGAAGGGGTCCGCCGCCGCCGAACTGGAGACGGCGCTCACCCCGGACGGGGACGGCTTCCGGCTGAACGGCGCCAAGCGCTACGTGGGCAACGCCGCCTTCGCCCAGCTGGGCGTGGTGTTCTGCCGCCGGGCACCGGGACCGCTCGGCATCGAGGCGGTGCTGCTGGACACCACGGCGCCTGGCCTGCGGGCCGAGCTGATCCCGACCGTCGGCCTGCGCGGCGCGCGGATCTCCGCGATCCGGTTCGAGGACGTCCGGGTGGAGCGCGAGCAGATCCTCGGCTACGAGACGCTCAAGCCCAGCCGGCGCGGGCTGGTCGGCGCCATCCGGACCTTGCAGCGGTTCCGTCCGGTGCTCGCCGGGACGGCGCTGGGGCTGGTCCGCGCGGTGCTGGACCACGTGCGGGAGGAGCGTCCGGGGCTCACCGGTACGGACCGGTTGCGGCTGGACGAGCTGGTGGACGCGCTCGCCGCGCTGCGGCACCGGAACTACGAGGTGGCCGCCGCGATCGACGCGGGCCGGACGGGAGCGGACCGGATCGCCGGGGTCAAGACGCGTGCCGCCGAGCTCGCCGAGCGCAGCACCCTGGCCGCCGCCGAACTGCTGGGCCCGGGCGCCCTGCTGGCGGATCCGCTGCTCGACAAGCTGTACCGGGACGCGCGGGCCTTCGAGTTCATGGAGGGCACCGGGCACATCCAGCGGTTGGCCGTCTTCCAGGGCGTGCTCAAGGGCACGTTCCTCCGGTGAGCCCGGTCCGTGCCGGCGTCGTCCGCGCCGTGCCCGCCGTCCGGGCCGGCGTCGTCCGGCCGCCTCGGCGGGGGGTGCGCTGACCGTGTGGATCGGTGTCGACGTCCTCCAGGAGGGCGAGCTGGCGGCGCTGCTCGGCCGGCCCTGGTTCCGGGTGTACGCCTACGCGCCGGCGGAGCTGGAGATCGCGGACTCCTACGGGGCGGAGCGGGCCCGGGAGTTCCTCACCGGCCGGTTCGCGGCCAAGGAGGCCGTGCTGAAGGTGATCGGCACGGGCTTCGGCGGGGGAGTGACCCCCCGGCAGGTGAGCGTCCTGCGCGCCGACGGCGGGGCGCCGGTGGTCCGGCTCGGCGGCGAGGCCGCGCTGAGGGCCCGGGAGCGCGGCATCGCGGCCATCGGGGTCTCGATCACGCACAAGCGGGGTCTGGTCATCGCCGCCGCCATCGGGACACCGGGCCGGGCCGCGGCGGACGCACCGCCGGTGGCCCGGCCCGGGCACCGGCCCTGACCGACGAACCGGACAGTCGAGAGAGGGGGAGAGCCCGTGCCACGACCGCCGCAGACGCCGCCCGCCCCGGGCCGTGCCGCCGCCCGCCCGACCGACGCGGGGGCCGCCGGGGCCGCGCCGGCCCTCCCGGGACGGGGGCGGCGCTCAGTCGAGGAGCCGCTCCGCCATCCGGCGGGCCAGCAGGGCCGGTGCGGCGTTGCGCTCGCGCATCGCGGTGACGATGGCGCCGTCCATCAGCAGGGCGAACTGCGGCGCGAGTTCGGAGTGCCGGCTGTGCCC
Source organism: Kitasatospora sp. NPDC022856 (assembly GCF_055561235.1). NCBI lineage: Bacteria > Bacillati > Actinomycetota > Actinomycetes > Kitasatosporales > Streptomycetaceae > Kitasatospora > Kitasatospora sp. NPDC022856. The sequence continues at coordinate 153,136 of NZ_JBVHHE010000017.1, forward strand.
GGCGGCTTCGAGCAGGCGGTCGAGGAAGTCGGTCACCGCCTGTTTGTGCGCTGCCGCCAGCCGGTACACCTCGCTGGCGGGGTCGGACACCTCCGCCATGGCGTTGATGAACGCGCAGCCGTGGAAGTTGACGTCCGCCGCCCCCTCCGCGAGGGCGTCGAAGACCGCGAGCGGTCCGCCCCCGCGGGCGTCCACGGCGTCTTCGAGCCAGGCGCGCCAGCTCTCGTCCCGACGGGTCAGGACGGCCGCCACCAGGGCGTCCTTGCCGGTGAAGTGCCGGTAGAAGGACGCCCGGCCGACCCCGGAGTCGGCCAGCAGTCTCTCCACGCCGACGGCATGGATCCCCTCGGCGTAGAAGAGCTCCTCCGCGGTCTGGAGGAGGCGGTCGCGTGCATGGGTCGCCATGGGTCCACGGTAGCGGATCTTGACCCCAAACGGCACCGAGCGGTACCGTCCTCATAAACAGAACCGATCGGTACCGAATGAAGGAGGGCCCATGGCCCGGCTGACCGATTCCGGCACGGGAACAGCGCTGATGGCCGAGGACGAACCCGAGGCGGTATCGGCGAGGAGTGCGTGGCGAGCCGTCCTGATGCTCGGCTTCGGCACCTTCGCGCTCGGTACCGACGAGTTCGTGCTCGCCGGGGTGCTGCCCGAGTTCAGCAAGTCCCTGGACGTCTCGATCGCCACCGCCGGCCAGACCGTCACGGTGTTCGCGCTGACCTGCGCCGTGATGTCGCCGGTCCTCGGCACCCTGACCGCCGGCTGGCCCCGCCACCGGGTGCTCAAGCTCGCCGTCCTGCTCTACATGGCGGGCGTGATCGCGACCGGGCTCGCCCCGTCCTTCGCGGTCGTCCTGGTCGCGCAGATGATCGCCGCGGCGGGCGCCGGCCTCTACATCCCCGCGGCCAGCGTCACGGCCGCCAGTCTGGTCGAACCCGAACGCCGGGGCCGGGCCATCGCCGCGGTGACCACCGGGCTGACGGCGGCGACGGCCCTGGGCGCGCCGATCGGCACCGTGGTCGGCAGCGTCCTCGGCTGGCGGGCGACGATGTGGTTCATCACGGCGCTGACGGCGCTGGGCCTGATCGGCGTGCTGGCCCTGGTGCCCCGGGTGTCCGTGCCGGCCCCCGGCGGGCTGCGCCAGCGGCTCGCCCCGCTCGGCGACCGCCGGGTGGTCACCGTGCTCGCGACCACGCTGGTCGCCTTCACCGCCGCCTACATCGTCTACACCTACATGGCCGAGGTGTTCTCCGACGCGACCGGCGGCAGCGGCACCAAGCTGGCGGTCCTGATGTTCGCCTTCGGTCTGACCGGCACGGTCGGCAACTTCTACGCCGGCGCTCTGGTCGACCGGATCGGTGCCCGGCCGGTGGTGGGCGGCGCCATCGTGCTGCTGGCCCTCAGCCTCGTCGTCCTCCCGCTGACCACCGGCTCCTACCCGGCCGCGCTGGTCGTCATCGTGGCGTACGGTGTCGCGGCCTGGGCCATCACGGCCCCCCAGCAGACCCGTCTGATCACCCTCGAACCCGAGTCCGCGCCCCTGCTGATCTCGCTCAACGCGGCCTTCCTCTACCTCGCCATCGCCTTCTCCGGCGTCATCGGGGCGGTCGGCATGAGCTCGATCGGCGCGGACCGGATCAGCTTCATCGGAGCGGGGCTGGCGGTGGCCGCCCTCGGCCTGTCCGAGCTGGCGCACCGGTTGTCCTCGCGCACCCCGGCGGCGGAGCCGTCGAAGGTCGATACGTACCACTGAAACGCGCTCGATCACTCGACGAAAGGGATGTCCGAGATGTGTGGAATAGTCGGCTGGGTGGACTTCGGTCGCGACCTGACCAGGGAGGGAGCGACCGCGCAGGCCATGACGGACACCATGGCCTGCCGGGGGCCCGACGCCGAAGGCGTCTGGACCGCCCCGCACGCGATGCTCGGCCACCGCAGGCTCGCGGTGATCGACATCGAGGGCGGCGCCCAGCCGATGACCACCCCGGAGACCGGTCCGGACGGCCTGCCGCTCGTGGTCCTGAGCTACAGCGGCGAGGTCTACAACTTCCAGGAGATCCGCGAGGAACTGGTCCTGCTCGGCCACCGCTTCCTCACCAGGAGCGACACCGAGGTGGTGCTGCGCTCGTACCTCCAGTGGGGGAGCGAGTTCGTCCACCGCTTCAACGGCATGTTCGGCCTGGCGATCTGGGACACCCGGACGCAGGAACTGCTCCTGGTCCGCGACCGCCTCGGGGTCAAGCCGCTCTTCTACTACCCGATCGACGGCGGCGTGCTCTTCGGGTCCGAGCCCAAGGCCATCCTCGCCAACCCGCGGAGCACCGCGACGCTCGACCTGGACGGGCTGCGCGATGCCCTCGCCCTCGCCCGGGTGCCCGGCCGGACCCCGTTGAAGAACCTCTACGAGGTACGGCCGGGCCACATCCTGCGGGTCGGCCGCGACGGGCTGCGCGAGGAGCGCTACTGGTCACTGGAGACCCGCCCGCACACCGACGACCTCGACACCACCGTCGCCACCGTCCGCGAGCTCATCGAGGACGCGGTGAGCCGGCAGATGGTCTCCGACGTACCGCTCTGCGCGCTGCTCTCCGGCGGCCTCGACTCCAGCGCCCTCACCGCGCTGGCCCAGCGCTCGCTCGACGCCAAGGACGGCAGCCGGGTCCGCACCTTCTCCGTCGACTTCGTCGGACTGGCCGGGGAGTTCAAGCCCGAGCAGTTCCGGGACGCGCCGGACGCCCCGTTCGCCGCCGAACTCGTCCGCCACGTCGGCACCGAGCACCGCGAGATCCTCCTCGACACCGCCCAGCTCGTCGACCCCGGCGTCCGCGACACCGTGCTGCGGGCCTGGGACCTGCCCTACGGCATCGGCGACCACGACCCCTCGCTCTACCTGCTGTTCAAGGCGGTCCGCGAGAGCTCGACCGTCGCCCTCTCCGGCGAGTCGGCCGACGAGGTCTTCGGCGGGTACCTCTGGTTCCACGACCCGGTGGCCTCGCAGGCCGACACCTTCCCGTGGCACGCCATCAACCGGGTCCCGGTGAGCGAGCAGGCGACCAGCTTCCTCGACCCCGGCCTGGTCAAGTCCCTCAACCTGGCCGAGTACGTCGCCGACGAGTACCGCACCGCCGTCGGCCAGGTCACCCACCTGCCCGGGGACAGCGGCCTCGAACGCCGGATGCGCCTCGCCAGCCACCTCAACATCACCCGCTTCCTCCAGATGATGCTCGACCGCAAGGACCGGATGAGCATGGCGACCGGCCTGGAGGTCCGGGTGCCGTTCTGCGACCACCGGCTCGTCGAGTACGTCTACAACACGCCGTGGGCGTTCAAGACCTTCGACGGGCGGGAGAAGAGCCTGCTGCGCCACGCCACCAAGGACCTGCTGCCGCGGTCGATCGCACAGCGCCGAAAGGCCCCCTACCCCTCGACCCAGGACCTCGGCTACGACCGGGCCATCAACCGCGAACTCGCCCGGATCGCCGGCGACCGGGACGCCCCGGCGCGGCCGCTGCTGAACCTCGACGCCGTCCGGTCCCACCTCGCCGCGCCGGTCGAGAACGCCTACTCCATGATGCAGCGATCGGTGTACACCGAGCCCCCGGTCCGGCTGGACGCCTGGCTCAGGCTCCACGACGTCCGGCTCGACGACGGCCTCCTGACCGCCTGACCGCCTGACGCGTGACCGCCTGACCGCCCGACCGTCCGGCACCGGTACCCGGCCAGGGCGCCGCCGGGACCATCGGCGACCGTCGAGCCGCCTGTGAGAGCGGGTACTCGGGACACCAGGTACCCGCTCTCCCCGGTCTCCGGGCGGGTCGCGGTCCACGGCGGTCCGCGAACGGCGAACGCCTCGGGCAGAAGACCCGGACAGGGATGCCACCAGGAACTGATTTCCGCCCAATTCGTTTTCTCTCACTCGGAATTGGCGCCGCGATGGTGTTGACTGAGACGATGATGCCGTTGTTGTTGGTGACCGACCACGGGTCCAAGGAGGGCAGCCGCGAGATCCTCGCCGACGCGATCGCCCGGGTGACGGGCCAGGGTCCGGTGCGGCTGGACGCGCGGCTCCTGTACGACGACGGGCCCGTGACGGCAGGCCTTGAGCGGGCCGGAGGCCTCCTCACGGTCCGCCGGCCGGGCCGCGCCCCGGTGGCCGTCGAACCGGTGGTCGTGGTCTTCGAGATACCTCCCCACCGCAGACGCCACCTCGAAGGATTCCAGGACCTGCTGCGCCGGTTCGGAGCGCGGACGCTCGCGGCGGATCCCGAGGCGTGGCGGGTCGCGACGGACAAGTCCCTGATGGTCGAGCGGTTCAGCCGGGACTCCGTCGCGCAGATGGAGACTCTGCGAATGAACGGCTCCTGGCACGACATGCTGAGCGCGTTCCGCCGCCTGGGCCGGGACGTGTGGGCACGGCCCGTACTCGGCATGGGCGGAGCGGACGTCTTCCACGTCACCGGCACCGAGCAGCTGAAGGCCGCCGCTGCCTTCTACCGGAGCACCGGGCAGGGCTGGCTCATCTCCCGCGATGCGGGGAACTTCACGGCCGACGGCCGCCGCAACCAGCACCGCGTGATCGTGCTGAACGGAAAGGTCGTCCACGCCTTCGAACGCCACCAGAGTGACCCGGACCGGCCGTGCAACGTCTCCCAGGGGGCCGGCACCACCGTGTTGGGCCCCGACCGGCTTCCCCCGAGGCTCGCCGAACTCGCGGTGGCCGCCACCGCGTCCGTCGGACTGCCCTTCGCCGGCGTCGACCTCGCCGCGCAGAGCGGCGGTGTCGTCTTCGAAGTGAACGTCCACCCTGCCTTCAACCCCGACCGGCCCGTGGAGACTGTCGCCATCCCCTACGTCCGCGCCCACCTGTCGGCAGACCCGGACCTGACGCCCAACGGTGCCGGCCGACGAGGCGACCGCCGACCGGCGCGAGCCCCGCCGCGTTGCCCGGTTCCCCTGCCGCTTCTCCGGCCGCGTGCGGCTCCCCGACGCCGCGGGCTCACCAACACCGCGGCTCACCGACACCGCCGGGCCCGCACGCCGCCGGGCTCGCACGCCGCAGTCAGCTGCTTCGGTCACCCGCCGCGCAGCTTTCCCAGTCCCACCCGCATGTTGCGGATCGCCCCTTCGGCCTGGGAGCGCAGACCGCAGGCCTGGAGGAGCGCCGCGGCCTCGCGGCTGACGGTGATGCCCTCCTGTAGTTCTCCGAGGTCGACCAGGACCGCGCCGAGCATGAACAGGGCGGTGCCCTCGGTCTCGCGCGCTCCCAGGGTCCGAGCGAGTTCGACCGCCCGCCGCCACACCGGGGTCGACTCGACGTAGTGACCGGCTCCCAGCAGGGCTTTGCCGAGCGAGACCTGGGCGGTGAGCTCGTTCCCGTGGTCGGCGGGGGGAGCCGCGAAGAGGGTGGCGGCCTGTCGGCAGGGTTCGACCGCCCGGGGCCACTGCTCGATCCGCAGATGCATCTCGCCCGCGTTCAGCCACGCTGTCGCGGCTGAGCGCGGGTTGCCCGAGGCCCGGTACGACGCGGCGGCCTCGGTGAAGGCTCCGGCCGCCCGCTCCTGCTGCCCGGCCTGGTGGAGCGCCGCGCCGAACTCGAACCAGGCCATCGCCCGGAGCGGGTCGCCGAGCTCCAGCGGCACCGTCGTGGCCCGGCCGGCGGCGGCGAGGCGCTCCTCGGCCCGGCCGGTCTCCCGCGACGCCATGGCCAGCAGGATCAGCGCCTTGACCTCCCCGGGCCGGTCGCCGATCGTCCGATGGACGGCCGCAGCCCGGTCCGCCACGTCGGCCACGGCGTCGAACCGCTGCGTCTCCTGGAGCGCGGAGCACTGATTGAGCAGGGCCGACCCCTCGTGCCAGAGCTCACCGAGGTCCCGCATCAGGTCGGCGCAGCGGCCGTTGACCGCCGCGGCCTCCTCGAAGCGCCGGCCGTCCGACAGCGCGGTGCCGAGACTGTGGAGCGCCGACCCCTCGCCCAGCCGGTCGCCGGCCGCCGCGTAGAGATCGACGGCACGCCGGGCACCGCTGATCGCCTCGTCGGGACGGCCCGCCCGAATCCGGCTGTTGCTCAGCCGCACGAGTGCCGCGGCCTCGCCACGTGCGTCGCGATCGGCGCGGTGGGCGGCGGCCGCCTGCTCCAGTGCGGCGGTGGCCTCGTCCGGTCGGCCGAGCCGGGTGAGTGCGTCGTGCAGCTGACCGAGCGCCAGTCCTTCGCTGCCGTGCTCGCCCAACTCCCTCAGCAGTTCGACGGCAAGGCGCCCGGCGTCGACCGCTTCGGCGAACTCCTCCGCTTCCACCAGCGCGCCGGTGAGGCCGAGTAGGGCCCCGGCCTCGCTCGACCGGTCGGCCGTGCGCCGGCTCAGCCGCACGGCCCGCTCGAAGGCGTCGACGGCCTCCGCGTTGTCGTGGAGGGCGAAGCAGGCGACGCCGAGCCCGTAGCAGGCGTCCCGCTCGTACCGGCGGTCGCCGAGCTCCGCCCACATCCGCGCGGCCTCGCGCCACGGTGCGACGGCCTCCGACGGCCGCCCGGAGCGCTCCAGGGCCCGGCCCAGGTTGTGCCAGGCCGCCGCCGGGTGGCGGGGATCGTCCGGCCTGGTCGGGCCGTTCAGCGCCGCCGCCGCCTCGCGGCACAGCGGGAGGGCTTCGTCGACCCGGCCCGCTTCCAGGAGGGCGGCGCCGTACTGGGAGAGTGCCACGGCCTCCTGCTCCCGGTCGCCCGCCGCCCGGCAGCGGGCGAGCAGTCGCTCGGCGAGGGGGAGGGCCTGGTCCAGTCGCCCCGAACCGACCAGGTTGGCGCAGAGGGTGAGCGAGGCCTGCCTGGCCCGGCGGGGCTCTCCGGCGGCCTCGTAGAGCGCCACCGCACGTCGCAGCGCGGTGGTCGCCTCGGCGAGTCGCCCGCTCCGCGACAGCGCCGTTCCGAGGCTGTGCCGGGCGTCGACCTCTTCCAGGGGATCGCCGCTGTCCTCGTACTCCCGCCTGCCCGTGCGCTCGTAGAGGTCGGCGGCCCGCTCCAGGGCGACCACCGCCTCCTCGTTCCGGCCCAGCTGGAGGAGGGCCTCACCGCGGGTGTAGAAGGGGTGGCCGTGCTCCCGGCCGAGCTCCTCGTCGAGGGCGCAGGCGGCGTCGGCGGCCTCGACCGCCTCCCCGTACCGCCCGGCGCGCCGCAGGTGGTCCGCCAGGTTGCTGAGCGACACGGCCTCGAACTCCCGGAAGCCCAGTTCGCGGGAGGTCCCGAGGGCACGCCGGCCGACGGACACGGCCTCCTCGTACCGCCGGGCCCGGGCCAGCGCCGTGCCCAGATTGAGCAGCGCGGCGGCCTCGGCGGCGCGTTCGTCCGTCCCGGCGTACAGCTCGACGGCCTGCCGGGCCGCCTCGACGCGCTCCTCGGGCGCGCCGAAGGGCAGGGCGCTCAGGTTGAGGAGCATGTGCGCCTTGTCGCCGGCCGCCCCGGACTCGCCGTACAGGGCTGCCAACCGCCGTAGCAGGCCGGTGAGTTCCCAGGGTGCCGTGCTGCCGCCGGAGCCCAGTGCCTGATAGAGGTCGGCGGCTTCGCGCAGCACCGTGACGGCCTCGTCCCGCCGGCCGAGTTCGGCCAGCCGGTCGCCGTGCGCCTCCAGGGCCCGGCCCAGGCCGCGCCGGTGGATCGCGGGATCGACCTCGGCGAGTTCCCTCGCCAGGACCACGGCCTCCTCGGCCGCGGTCAGGGCAGGCCCGGAGGTCCGGTCGCCGTGTTCGGTCCGGCGGGGGAGCGTCGCGCTCAGGTGGACCAGGGAGGTCACCAGATGCGGCCGGTGTACGGCCGGATTGGCCCCGGCCAGGCGCCGGAACAGGCCGACCGCCTCCTGCGCCGCCTCGACGGCCCGCTCGCGGCGTCCGGCTTCCAGCCGCACCCGCCCCAGGCTGCCCAGTGCCCGTGCCAGATCCCCGAGGTGGTCGCCCGGCCGGACCGCGGCCAGCCCGCGCAGCACGGCGACCGCCTCCTCCGCCGCCTCCACGGCCTCGTCCCGGTGGCCCTGTCGCAGGCGCAGGGCGCCCAGGCCGCTGAGGGCCCGGGCCAGCTGGGCCGACTGTCGCTCGGGGTCCTCGGCCGCGAGTCGCCGGCGCAGGGCCGTCGCCTCCTCGGCGGCGTCGAGGGCTTCGCGCGCCCGGCCGCAGTCGGCGAACCGTCCTCCGAGGTCCGTCAACGACCGGGCCAGGGCGGGGCGGTGGCCCGGGTCGTGCTCGGCCAGCTCGCGCAGGAGGGCGGTGGCGCCCTGGGACTGCGACAGCGCCTCGCTCCAGCGCCCGTGCCGGGCGAGGGCGTTGCCGAGTTCGGTCAGCGAGTCCGCCAGTCGGGCCCGGTGCCGGGGGTCGTTCCCGGCCTGCCACCGGTTGAGCCTGGCGGCCTCCTCCGCCGCCGCCAGGGCGGGCCCCCACTTGCCGGCGTTGGTCCGGCGCCTGCCCAGCGTCCCGTACAGCCCGGCCCGTTCGGCCGGGTCCGTGCTGCCGTCCAGGCGGTGCGCGGTCAGCCGCTCGACCACGGCCAGGGCGCCGGCGTCCAGGTCGATGTGCTCGCCCTCGGGCAGCAGCGGCTCCACGTGCTCCAGCACCGTGAGCAGCTCCGGGTCGATCGGGCGGCCGTGGGCGCCGTCGGCGCTGTCGGCGCCGATGGCGGAGAGGCCGCTCAGGGCCGCGCTGCCCGCTCGGAGCGCGAGGTCGGGCCGGTCCCGCAGCACGGGGTAGAGCACGGTGCCGCCCACATGCGGCCACCGGTCGGCCGCGGCGGCCAGGAAGGCGACGGCGCGGGGCGCGCAGAACGCCGTGCGTTCGTCGGTGAGCAGCCGTGCGGGGACAGTGGTGGCCCAGGCGTCCGTGGGAAAGCCGGTGACGGGGTGGCCCGGCAGGAGCAGGGCGAGGAAGTCCTCGGCCAGCCGGTCGGGTAACAGCGGCTCCAGCGCGGTGCCGCGGTCGGACGGCGGGTAGCAGACGGCGTGGTCGGCCAGGGCCCGGTCGACGGGCACGCCGGGCATGACCCGCTCCAGGACGGTCACGGCTCTCGTGCGGGCGACCGGCCCGGAGAGGATCGCCGTGAACACCGTCCGCGCCAGCACCTCGTCGGGCGTGCCGTAGTCCAGGCCCCGCCCGCTGTTCTCCTGGAGCTGGCTCCAGTTCTCGCGCTCGCGGTCCAGCAGGTAGGTGGTGAGGCCGATCATGTCCGTCGGTGGCGTGCGGCCGCAGGCCGCCGCGTCCACCGCGACGAGGGCGGCCATGTGCAGGGCCAGCGTCAGCCCGAAGTCGGCGTGACGCAGGTCCCGGGGCGGCCGGATCGGGGCCGGGGCGCCGAGTTCGGGGTAGTGGCGGACGAAGCAGTCCCTGGCCGCGTCGAACATAGCGCCCCGGAGCTGTCCGTCGTCGGCGAGCGGCCGCAGCAGCTGGTCGGAGGTGTGGATGCTCTCCCGCAGCCGGTCCAGCTTGCCCCGTAGCGCGGGCCACTGGCCCGCCGACCGGCCGATGAGCAGCACCCGCGCGGGGACCGGCTGCCGGAGCATCATGTTGTGGAACAGCCAGCTCAGGTCGGACAGCGGCCACCGGTCGGCGTAGTCGACCAGCACCAGCACCCCGGCGCTCCCGTCGAGACGCAGATCCTGGCTGCCGTCGGCCGGCGGATGGGTGTCCGTCCCGTGGACGGCCTCCGCGACCACCCAGCCCGCCCGCTCGGACTCCTCGGCCAGCCGCCCGGCCAGCCGGGTCTTGCCCTGGCCGCCTTCCCCGTGCAGCCACCGCACCGCGAACCTCGGTTCGGCGTCACGCCAGGCCAGCAGCTCCGCCGTCTCGGTGTCGCGGCCGGTGAAGTCGACGACCTCGGCACGCGCGTCCAGCAGTCGGCTGGGCTGCGACCTGAGCCAGGCCGGGTCGGGACCGGCCGGGCGCCGGTGGCGCAGCAGCAGGTAGACCGGCGTACCGTCACCGAACACGTGGATGTCGGCGCCGACGGCACCGTAGGCGAAGCCGCCCTCGGCACGGACGTGTTGGACGTGCCGGGCCCCCTGGACCCGCTGGGCGGGTGGGGCCTGTGGGGCCGGCACGGGCGGTGTGGCCTGTTCTCGGTCGGGCGGGGTCCCGTCGGCGCGTCCCGTACGGGCGTCGCTCACGCCTCGGCCTGCCCGCCGTCCGCGGCAGCGCCGTCCGGGGGTGGCACCTCACGGGCGTGGGCGCCCTGGTAGTGGATGACGTTCCCGCCCTGCGCGCCGTAGACCGTGGCGTTGTCGCGGGCCACGATCGTCTGCACCCAGCCCCGGCGCTCCTCGGGCAGCGCCTCGCGGAGCGCGGCGAGCAGGTCGCGCAGCTCCGGCTCGACCTCGGGGCAGTCCCTGAGCAGACGGGCGAGCCTGCGCCGCCAGACGGGCGCGATGTCCTGGCGGACCTCGTCCTGCTCCTCCGGGTCCGCGTCGCGGACGAGCTCCTGGTCGGCGTCCAACTGTGTCTCCACGCCCGCCTCGTGGTTCGGGCCCAGCCGTCCGAACATCGCGGCGATCCTCGCGCGGGCCACACCGAACGCACCCGTGGCCAGGGCACCGGCGAGAACGATGGCGCCCTCCTCGGCAAGACCTTCGAGTCCGTCGACCGTGGTCGGCAGATTGGTCATCATCGCCCCCTCCGTTGACTTCCGGTGCCGACAGCGTACAAGTGACGGATTATCAGCGGCGGGCGGTGGGGGCGGAACGAGCGGGGCGAGCGCGGTCACAGGGGTCCTGGGCATCACCCTGGCCGAAGCCGTCCGTGCGTGGGCTGTCCCACCTCGGTGGAGCTCTTCGCCGAGCACCGAGGTTCGCGGTCGACCCACCGTCGGACATTCCGGTCGGCTGCCTTCGCGGTGCGGCCGGGGGGCTGCCGACCGCTCAGCAGACCCGGCCGCACCGGCCGGCTCGGCCGCTCCTGGCTGCCCGCGGCCGGCCGGTGCGGCGGCAGGTCACCAGGCGGTGCAGGCTCCGCTCGTCCTGATCGCCTCGAAGTTCGCCTTGAAGGCGTCGTGGACGGCCGGGTCGTCGATCTTCAGCAGGGTCTCGTCGTGGGACCGCAGGTTCGGGTAGGTGTAGTTGTGGCTCCCGGTGAACACCAGCTTGCGGTTGGCGGCGCCCAGGTAGGTGCCCTCGATCAGCAGGTACTTGGAGTGGATGCCGATCGACCGGGTGGTGCCGTCGCCGTTCGGCGCGGTGCCCCAGCAGCGGGCGGCCAGGTCGAGCTTGCCGGCCAGCGCGTTCTTCACGGTGGTGCCGAGGTTGCCGCTCTCCCCGTTGTGCAGCAGCTCCACCTGGCAGCCGGCCTTCTTCAGCTCGACCAGCTTGTCGGCGACCTGGACCCGGGTGAAGGCGTACATGGCGATCCGGATCCGGGTGGCGCCGCCCGCGCAGTCCGTGTTGCCGAGCAGGGAGACGACGGTGTCGGTGGACGCGTCGTCGTTGTAGGCCGTCCCCGCGCTCTCCTGGCGGGGGAAGAAGTACGTCTTGTACGGGCCGGCCTGCTGGCTCAGGTAGTTCGTCGCCAGGCCGTTGCCGGAGGAGCCGTACGTCACGAGGTCCTGCCAGTACGTCCGGTAGGCGGCGTAGAGGCCGGAGCCGGCGTCGGGGACGGTGACGGCGTTGTTGAAGAGGTTCTTGCGCTGGCTGGTGGTGAGGTTCGCAGAGGTCTGGAACACCACGTTCTCGGTGCTGCCGACCTTGGAGAACAGGAAGAACTTGTTGTGGTTGATCGCGCCGTCGTCGTCGTCGTTCAGCGCCCGGTTGCCGATGCAACCGCGGGTGTCCGGACAGGCCAGCACCCAGGAGTCGGCGTTCTGGTCGGTGCCCAGGCCGGTCGGCGCGGCGAGCGTCGCGTACTCGGACCCGGTGGCCTTGGGCGGGTTGCTGCCGGGCTCGTAGACCGGCACGGCGTCCCCGTCCACGACGAGCCTGACCTTCACGCCGCGCTGCTTGGCCGCGATCAGCGCGGCGCTGACACCGCCGTCGGTGAACAGGTACATCGAGCCGTTGATCTCGGCTCCGGCCGGCGTGCGCTTGATCAGGGAGATCAGCTGGTTGCGGATGGCGTCCTGGGAGGCGGCCGGCCCCGCCGGGTTGTTGAACGTGGTGGTGAGCGCCACCGGCGTGTCCTCGGCCGCTGCCATCGGCACCCCGAGCAGCGACGCGCCCACGACCAGCGCCGCCAGCCCCGCCGTCGTACGGACCTTCATCTGTATCCCCCTCTGTCGACACATCGATACAGGAGGTCACTGTACTGCCCATGATCATTAAGAGTGATCATGGGCCGGTCAACAGAGGGGCGAGGGGTGGGTGGTACGCCGGCGCGCCCCGCTCACCGCACCGTCCGCGCAGGGGCGGGGGCAGCTGGTACCCCGGGCAGGGGCGGGGGCAGCTGGTACCCCGGGCAGGGGCGGCGGCAGCGGGTACCCCGGTGCCGGCACCGTGGCCGGGTGGCACGGAAATGCCGCGTCACGCCGAGGCCCCGAGGTGCTACCCTGCCTATGGCGATGCTGGAAGCCCACCCTCAGGGTGCGGGAACCAGGCGCACTGCACACCGGAGTCCCCGCCGTAGCGGCCCGGATCCCGTCATTCCAACCGCTTCTTCCGGCGGTCTCCTGCCCGACGCATCGCCGGCACCCGACTGGTGCCCGCCCGGCAGGCAGCCAACTTCCCCTGCCCAGCCCCTTCGTGTGCCCGGCCCCTTCGTGTGCCCGGCCCCTTCGTGGCCGCGCCGGGGCCGCGTGTCCCGCCCGAGCACCGCCGCAGCCCGCTCCGGGCGCCCCGCCGGGCCGAACAGCTCGTCGCCGGTTCCTGCCGCCCCACCGGGGCCACCCGGCGCCCCTCACCCTTCGCCATCATCCGACAGCACAGGAGTACCTTCTCGTGACGACCACCACCGCACCGTCGACCCCCGCGCCGCTGGACGGCCTGCTGAAGACCGACCTCCACCAACTCGCCTCCGCCCTGGGCGTTCCGGGCGCCGCTCGGCTGCGCAAGGACGAACTCGTCGAGGCGATCATCGCCAAGCGCTCTCCCGGCCGGCCACCGGCGCCGGCGGCCGGTTCCCGGCCCGCGGCCACCGAACGCCGGGGCAGCCGGCCCGCGCAGCCGGCCGCCGCCGCGGACAGCGACCTCCTACCGGTCGCCGGCGTGCTGGACATCCGCGAGGGGAAAGCCGTCCTGCGCACCTCCGGCTACCTCCCCGGGCCCACCGACGTGCACCTGCCCGCCGACCAGGTCCGCGCACTCGGCCTGCGGACCGGCGACGTGCTGACCGGCGCGACCGCCCCGCGCACCCCCGCCCCGCGCACGCCCGCCCCGCGCACGCCCGCCCCGCGCGGCGGCGGCACCGTCCGCCCGGCATCGACCCGCATCGACACCGTCAACGGCCGCACCGTCGACGGGGCCCGGCACCGGCCCGCGTTCCACGAACTGACGCCGCTGTACCCGCAGGAGCAGCTGCGCCTGGAGACCGGTCCGCGGGAGCTGATCGGCCGGGCCGTCGACCTGGTGGCCCCGATCGGCAAGGGCCAGCGCGGGCTGATCGTGGCACCTCCGAAGGCCGGCAAGACGATGGTCGTGCAGTCGATCGCGGCGGCGATCGCCCGGAACCACCCCGAGGCGCACCTGATGGTCGTCCTGGTCGACGAGCGTCCGGAGGAGGTCACCGACATGCGGCGCTCGGTCCGGGGCGAGGTCATCGCCTCGACCTTCGACCGGCCCGCCCGCGAGCACATCGCGCTCGCCGAACTCGCCGTCGAGCGCGCCAAGCGGCTGGTCGAACTCGGCCACGACGTCGTCGTGCTGCTCGACTCCCTCACCCGCCTCGCCCGCGCCCACAACTCCGCCGCCCCCGCCAACGGCCGCACCCTCACCGGCGGCATCGACGCCGCGGCCCTCCAGCTTCCGAAGAAGCTCTTCGGCGCGGCCCGCAACACCGAGAACGGCGGCTCGCTCACCATCCTGGCCACCGCCCTGGTCGAGACCGGCTCCCGGATGGACGACCTGATCTTCGAGGAGTTCAAGAGCACCGGGAACATGGAACTCCGACTCGACCGCCGTCTCGCCGACAAGCGCGTCTTCCCGGCAGTCGACGTCAAGGCCTCCGGCACCCGCCGCGAGGAGCTCCTCCTCGGCCCCGCCCGCACGCCCGCGGCGTGGACCCTGCGCCGGGCGCTGAGCGCTCTCGACGTCCAGCAGGCCGCCGAGCTGCTCCTGGACCGGCTGAAGCGGACCGGCGGCAACGACGAACTCCTGCGCCAGGTGGCGATCGGCTCCCCGGCCCGCACGGTCTGAACCGAAGACACCCGCGGACCGCTGACGGCCTACCGCTGTCGAACACCCTCCACGACCGCGTCCCCGACCCGGTGGAGTACCTCCGGACGCGCCGCCGACCCGCCGGGACCTCGCTCTCCACGATCCTGCCCCGCTACGCCCACGGGCGGGACCTCCCGGCGGAACTGCCCGGCCATCCCACCGTGCAGGCACCCGTCGACGCCTTCGCGGACAACCTGGACCTGCGCAACGACCTCTACTCCCGCCGCCAGGAGAGCGAGGTCGAACGCGACGGCAACACCCCGGACGCCCATCGGGCGCTGCCGGCCTGCGCGGACGACGGACTGGCTGGCGGGTGATCACGCCAGGTACCCGCAGACCCGCCGGTACGCCGTCGGCGCGTGACTCCGCGCCGCCTGGCGGGCCCCGACCGACGGCCGGCCACGCCGGTCCCGGCGGTCGGCGCCGGCGCCGTGGCCTTCGTGGAGTCCACCGGCCTGAAGCCGGTCAGAGCGCCACACCGTGGTGCTGGGCGACGTCGAGGAGGGCGGACGTCACCATGCCTGCGAGCGCCATGACGTAGGGCACGAACTCGCGGGCGTCCGCGTGGTCGGCGAGGCGGAATCTCAGGTCGTTCTCGTGCCAGGGGCTGTAGTGCCTGGCCTCGTCGTCGAGGAACGACCGGGCGAACTGAGCCGGGGTCCGGCGGTACCACACCGAGCGCGTGAAGGTGCTGCAGACGGTCTCCTTCGTCACCTCGGCGAACCCGACCGGATCGCGCCGCGACCGGTCGAGCGTCAGGGTCAGCGTGTCGTAGGGGAGGACCCTGCCGTCGTAGTTCCAGAGTCTCCAGCCGCGATTGGCGGGCTCCGGGGGGACGACCGGCAGCTCGACGCCCGGCCGGGTGAGGCGCGGCGGCCGGTCGAGGGCGAGGTGCCAGCCGGACACGGACTGCTGGCTGCCCACGGTGAAGACCCGCATGCCGGGTCGGCCGGCCGTGTCGAGGGCGGCGCCCAGCCGTTCGGCCGTGGACGTGATCTCCTGCTCCGCCGCCTCCCGCGTCCGGGTGTTCACCGTCGCGCTCAGCACGTCCCGCCACCATGCGGGGAACTGCCCGGGGCCGACGATCTCCTCCACCGAGCGGCGGGCCTCCCGCTGGATCAGCGCCGACCCGGCGGAGCCCGGCAACGTGATGTGCGGCCGCATCCCGGAGCGGTGATGCCGCCGCCGAGCGAGCGAGCGTCACCCGCGGGGCCCGTCCGGGAGCACGGCGACGGCGAGCGGGAGGCGGCCGACCGTGCCGACCAGATCGTTCCCGACGCGATGGGTCTGCTCGACCCGGTGCGGCCGGCCACCTGGATCAGCGGCCCGCCCGCGACCAGCGACATCGCACGGTGAACACCCTGTTCGCGGCGGCCGCCGTCAAGGTCGTCGGCGGGGGAGACGCGGCGCAGATCCTCGCCGACGCGGCCAGGCGGGCCCAGGCCGAGATCGACCGGCAGCGCGCCTGAGGAATGCCCGGTCCGGCGCCCCGCGCTCCCGTCCGGGGAAGCGTATTCCCGCGGCAGGGGTGATTCCCGGCGACGGACCGGGTGTTCCGCGGTGAGGCCCTGGTGGCGGGGGGATTTCGGCCGCTCGGCGGTGCGGGTCGGGAATTGCAAGCCGCCGTACTTCGGAATGCGCTCCGCCTTGTCCGGGCCCGCGGGAATTCCGGTGCGGGGCGGATCCCGGCGGGTCCGGCTCCGGATTCCGGTATTCGCTCCGGCGGGGATTCCGGGCGCCGCCCCGGCGGTCGGGATGCGGCCGGTGCGGGGCGGGGGCAGGGTCGAGGTATGAGCGGAGTGATCGTACTGGTCGAGCTGGAGCCGTCCACGGAGGTGCTGGACGCGGGAGAGGTCGACGTGGGCGCCCGGATCCGCTGGGTGCACGCGGCCCCGGCCGACCCGGAGGTGCCGGAGGACCCGGGGCCGGTCACGTTCTGCGGGATCGGCACGGGCGACCTGGAGCGCGAGAACTACCGGCCGTCCGGACCGGGGCAGCCCTGGTACCCGCCGTCCCAGCGGACCCGTCGGTGCCGCGCCTGCGAGTCCGCGCTCAGGGTGCTCTGAGCTCAGGGTGCTCTGAGCGGGTGGACCGGGGCCGGCCGGGCAGCGGGCCGTGCCTCTCCGGGCACGGTCCGCTGCCCCGAGAGGGCCGACCCACGGGGTCAGGGGGTGGGTTCGGTGATCCGGCCGTCGCGGAGTTCGATCACGTGGTCGGCGAGTTCCATGAGGGTGGGGTCGTGGGTGGCGACGAGGGCGGTGACGCCTTCGCTGCGCACGACGGCGCGCAGCAGTTCCATGATGGCGCGGCCGGTCTCGGAGTCGAGTTGGCCGGTGGGTTCGTCGGCGATGATGAGGTCGGGCTGGTTGGCCAGGGCCCGGGCGATGGCGACGCGTTGCTGCTGTCCGCCGGAGAGTTCGGCGGGGCGCTGGTTGGCGTGGTCGCTCAGGCCGA
This sequence comes from Kitasatospora sp. NPDC022856, assembly GCF_055561235.1. Lineage (NCBI taxonomy): Bacteria > Bacillati > Actinomycetota > Actinomycetes > Kitasatosporales > Streptomycetaceae > Kitasatospora > Kitasatospora sp. NPDC022856. The sequence continues at coordinate 169,905 of NZ_JBVHHE010000017.1, forward strand.
CGAGGGCGAGGAGGGTGCGGGCGCGCTCCTCGCGCTGGGGGGTCGGGACGTTGCGCAGGCGCATCGGGATCCCGACGTTCTCGCTCGCGGTGAGGACGGGGATGAGGCCGAAGGACTGGAACACGAAGCCGATGCGGTCGCGGCGCAGGGCGAGCCGCTGGTTCTCGTCGAGGCCGGCGAGGTCGGTGCCGTCGAGGGTGATGGTGCCGCCGGTGGGGGTGTCGAGGCCGCCGACGAGGTTGAGGAGGGTGGTCTTCCCGGAGCCGGAGCGGCCCTTGAGGGCGGTGAGTTCGCCGCGCCGTGCGGTGAAGGAGACGCCGCGCAGGGCGTGGACGGTGCGGTCGCCGGTGCCGAAGCTGTGGGTGAGGTCGGTGACGGTGACCATGTCGGTGGTGACGGTGGCGGCCGGTTGCTGCGTCATTGGGCGTCCCCCTGGGTGTTCCTCGACTGAAGTGAAGTACTGATGACGGGCGTTCAAGCTGAGGTGTGCATGGCATTCTGATCGAACGCTGAACCGCGTGCCACGGCCGGCCCGTTGTTCCTGTCTCGCCGGGTGGGGGTCCGATGTACTGCCAACGCGGAGAATTTGCTCACTAGTTACATGATTCGCGCAAGTCCCTTCCGTTTGAAGAGCGAATCTGACAGCATCGTCCGCTATCCGGTGATCAAGCGCCGGTGATCACCGTATCGGTGCGTAACAGGCGTCCATCCCGTGGCTGGAGAGTGCCCGGACGGCGGCGCCGGGCGCGACCGGGATGTTTCCGGGGGAGGCAACAGGATGCTCGGCTTCGTCGTGCGCCGTCTGCGCGGGCGGTTGCCGTTGGCCGGCGCCGTCCTGCTCACGGTGCTGATCACCACGGCGGTGCTCACCGCGCTGGTGGCCTTCAACCGCACCGTGGGGGAGGCGGGGCTGCGGCAGGCGCTCCAGGCACCCGGCCAGGCCGCCCGGACCACCGTTCTGGTCAAAGCCGAGCACGGCCAGGACAAGCGGGCCGCCGACGACGCGGCGGTCGCCGGCTACGCCGGCCGGCTCTTCGGCGGACTGCCCGTGCACCACGAGAGCCTGACCCGCAGCCGCTCCTACGGCCTTCCGGCCGCCGCCACCGCTCCCGCCGCCGGCCAGGCCGCCGCGAAGCAGACCGATCTCACCCTGCTCGCCACGCTCGACCACGACCGGGTCACCCTGGTGGCGGGCGCGTGGCCGGCGGCGGCCGCGTCCGGGGCCGGGCCGGTCCAGGCGGCCGTGCCACAGGCGGCGCTCGCGAGGCTGGGCCTGAGCGCCGGGGCGCTGCCCGCCGAGGTCCGGCTGGACGACCGCCTGAGCGGCGCGCCGCTCACCGTCCGGCTCACGGGCGTCTACCGCGCCACCGATCTCGCCGACCCGTACTGGCGGTTGGACCCGGTGGGCGGCCGCGAGATCCTGGTCGGCGGCTTCACCACCTACGGGCCGCTGCTGGTCGACGACAGCGCCTTCACCGCCGCCGGCGTCCCGCAGAACGGCCGGAGCTGGCTGCTCGGCGCCGACTTCTCCACCGTCCGCGCCGCCGAGGCCGCCGCCGTCCGGGACCGTGCCGCGGGCCTCGCCGCGGAGCTCGGCACCTCGGCCGGCCTCCAGGTCTCGACCGAACTGCCGCTGTTCCTCCAGGAACTGGACTCCAGCGCGCTGGTCGCCCGCTCCACCCTGCTGATCGGCGCGCTGCAACTGGTGGTGCTCGCCGCCGCGGTGCTGCTGCTGGTGGTGCACCTGATGGCGGCCCGGCAGGTGGGGGAGAACGCCCTGCTCGCGGCGCGCGGTGCCTCGGGTGTGCGGCTGGGCGCGTTCTCGGCGGCGGAGTCGGTGCTGCTGGCGCTGCCGGCGGCGGTGCTGGCGCCGTTGCTGGTCCCGGTGCTGCTGCGGGCGCTGACCCGGTTCGGCGCGTTGTCCCGGGTGCCGCTGGACACCGGTCTGAGCTGGACCTTGTGGCCGGTCGCGGGTGTGTGCGCGCTGGCCTGTGTGGTGCTGACGGCGGCTCCGGCGGTGTTCCGCGGCGCGGGTGGCGCGGTGCTGCGCCGGGCGGGGCGCCGGCAGGCGCTGGTGGCGGGCGCGGTGCGCTCGGGTGCCGACCTCGCGGTGGTGGCGCTGGCGGTGCTGGCCTACTTCCAGCTGGCGCGTTACAGCGGCGGGCTGTCGGCGGATTCCGACGGCAAGCTGGGCCTGGACCCGGTGCTGGTGGCGGCTCCGACGCTGCTGCTGTGCGCCGGCACCCTGCTGGTGCTGCGGCTGCTGCCGTTCGCCGCCCGGCTGGGCGGCAGGCTGGCGGCGCGGGGCCGGGGCCTGGCGCCGGCCCTGGCGGGGTGGCAGCTGGCACGCCGGCCCGGGCGCGCCGCGGGGCCGGTGCTGCTGCTGGTGCTGGCGGTGTCGACGGGGGTGCTGGCGCTGGGTCAGCATGCCAGCTGGTCGGGATCGCAGCGGGACCAGGCGGACTTCGTGTCGGCGGGCGGTCTGCGGATCTTCGGGTCGGCGACGGCGTCGATGGGGCAGGGCGGCCGGTACGGGGCGCTGCCGGGCGGTGAGCGGCTGGTTCCGGTGGTCCGGCAGGAGAGTTCGCTGCCGGGCGGTGCGGCGGGTCAGCTGCTGGCGCTGGACGCCGCCGGGTTCGCGGACCGGGTGCCGGTGCGGGCGGACCTGCTGGGCGGGCAGAGCGCCCGCGAGGTGTTCGCGCCGCTGGCCGGGCCGGCCCCGACCGGGGCGCAGGCCGGGCTCCCGCTGCCGGGCAGCCCCCGGCGCATCGACGTCGAGCTCACCATTGTGCCGGCCGCGCCGGCCGACGCGCGCCCCGAGGTCTGGCTGATGCTGCGCGACCGTTTCGGCGCCACCTTCCGGGCCCCGCTGGCCGGGGTCCCCGAGCAGGGCGGCGCGGTGGCCACCGCCGACCTCTCGGCGCTGACCGGCGCGCCGGTCGGCTCCGCCGCCGCGCCGCTCACGATGGCCGGGCTGGTCGTGGTGTTCGGCTCGGACCGCGTCGTCCCGCTCAGCGGCACGCTGACCGTCGGGCGGATCGGCCTCGCCGACAGCGCCACCGGACCGGCCACCCCCGTCGCCGCCCCGGCCGGCCTCGCCTGGACCACCGTCGCCGCCTCGGACGACGAGCTGTCCTCCTCCGCGGTCCTACCGGTGGCGGAGGGCGAGGGCGAGCGGCAGCTGCTCAAGCTCCACTACGAGAAGGGGCACGGCGGCAGGAACAGCGCGGAGGCCATCGTCGCCCCCGCCGGCGCCCCGGCTCCGAAGGGGGTCTCCGGGGTCGCCACCCGCGCCTATCTGACCGCGGTGGGAGCGGCGGTCGGCGACCTCGTCCAGGTGCCGTTCGCGAGCGTCACGCTGCAGGTCGAGGTGACGGGCGTGGTCGAGTCGCTGCCGGTGGTCGGGGACCGGGCGGTCGTCGTCGACCTGGCCACCGTCGCGCGGCAGATCGGCGCGGGCGGCCGGCAGCTGCCGGCCGTCTCCGAGTGGTGGCTGCCCGCCACCGGGCCGGGGGACGGGGTGCCGGCCGCGGCCGCCGCGAAGCTGCGCGCCGAACCGGGGGGGGGCAGCAGCTGGTGGTCCGCGACGAGGTGGCGGCCGAGCTGCTCGCGGACCCGATCGGTGCCGCGCCGCAGAACGCGCTCGCCGCGATCGCCCTGGTCAGCGCCGTGCTGGCGGCGATCGGCTTCGCCGCGGCGGCGGCGGCCTCGGCCCGCGAACGCGCGGGGGAGTTCACCGTGCTGCTCGCGCTCGGCACCCCGCGGCGCCGGCTGAGCCGGACGGTCGCCGCCGAGCAGGGCGTGCTGGTCGCGCTGGGCAGCCTGGTCGGGCTGGCCCTGGGCGCCCTGACCGTCCACCTGGTGGTGCCGCTGGTGGTGCTCACCCCGTCCGCCCACCGGCCGGTGCCCGAGGTGCTGGTCGACCTGCCGTTGGGCCCGGCCCTGCTGCTCGCGGCCGCGATCACGGCCGTTGCCCTGCTGTCGGCCTCCCTGAGTGGGCGCCGCCGCCGTCGAGACGTGGCCGCCCGGCTGCGGTACGTGGAGGAGATGTGACCACCCCGGCCGACACCGGTACCCCCCGCCCCGCGCCGAGGCCGGAGCACCGCCCCGCGCCCTGGGTGCGGACCAGGCTGCGGACGGCGCCGCTGGCCGCCGCGCTGATGGCCGCGCTGGCCTTCGTCACCGTCCTGCTGGCCGCCGCCTTCCCGCGCGCCGTCGACCGGGGCACCGACGACGCGCTGCGCGAGTTCCTGCACGACCGAGGCCCGTCCTGGACCAGCCTGCTGGCCACCGGGCGCCACCAGTACGACGCCGCCGACCTGGACAAGGTGGCGGCGAAGCTCGCCTCCTACCCGAACGAGACCTTCCGGTTCGCGGCGAGCGGCCCGGTCTACGGAACGCGCAGCAACAAGTCGCGCCCGATGCTCAACACCGGGTACGCACGCCCCGACGAGGTGCCGCCCCAGCTCGACCTGGTCTCGCTGCACGGCCTCACCGACCGGGTCACCCTGGTGGCCGGCCAGTGGCCCGGCGCCGGCGGTGGCGACGGCCCGGTGCCGATCGCGATCAGCAAGGCCGCCGCCGACACCATCGGCATGCACCTCGGCGACCTCGTCGACGCCGGATCCTCGCTCACCGGCGAGCCGGTCCGGGCCGATGTGGTCGGCGTCTACGTGGCCAACGACCCCGACGACCCGTACTGGGTGGGCCTGCCGTGCCCCGAGCGGGCCTGTCGGGAGGCCACCGCCAAGGTCAAATGGCGCACCGGCGGTGTGGTCTCCCCCGGCGCGACGGACCGGATCGCCCCGTGGGGCGGCGGCGCGACGGACTTCTGGCGGCTGCCGGTCGACACCGCCGCCCTGCGCGCCGACCAGCTGGACCGGACCAAGGAGGAGATCTCCTCCTACCTCGCCGGCTCCACGGCGCTGCGCCTCACCACGCTGACCGGCCGCGAGGACCTGCGGGTCGGCTCGGAGCTGCCCGAGCTGTTCGGGCAGGCGGTGGCGCGCCGTGACGCGGCGGCGCCGTTGGCGGCGGTCGGTCCGGCCGGGCTGGCCGGGGTGGCCGTGGTGGTGCTCTGCCTGGCGGCGGGGCTGGCCGGGGACCGGCGGCACGGTGAGCTGGCGCTGCTGCAGGCCCGCGGCGGTTCGCGGGGCGGGGTGGTGCGGCGGTTGCTCGGCGAGGGCGCGGTGACCGTGGTCCCGGCCGCGGTGGTGGCGACCGGACTGGTGTGGTGGTGGCTGCCGACCCCCCGGTGGTGGGGATCGATGGTCGCGGCGCTGGTGGTGCTGCTGCTCGCGGCGCTGGGCCTGCCGGTCCGGGCGGCGCTGCTGTGGTCGGCGCGGCGTGCGCCGGGTGGCTGGCGCCGGCTGGTGGGTGAGCTGGTGGTCGGGGCGGTGACGGTCGCGGCGGTGCTGGAGGTCCGGCGCCGGGGTGTGGTGCCGCCCGGCGACGGGCTGGACCCGTTGCTGGTGGCGGCGCCGTTGCTGTTGGCGCTGACGGGTGGGCTGGTGCTGGCCCGGGTGCAGCCCGTGCTGGTGGGCCTGTTGGCGCGGGCGGCGGGCCGGGGTTCGGGGGTGGTCGGCTTCCTGGGCCTGGCGCGGGCCGCGCGGGGATCGGGCGGCCGGCCGCGTCCGTCGGTGCTGCCGGTGTTCGCGCTGATGCTGGCGGTCACGACGGCCGGCTTCGGCGCCACCGTGCTGGACGCCGTCGACCGTGGCCGGGCGCAGGCCGTCCGGAGCGCGGTCGGTGGCGACGCGGTCGTCGGGGCACCGACCGGCGCCGTGCTCCCGCCCGGCTTCCTCACGGCGGCCGGCGCGCTGCCCGGGGTGCGGACGGCCACCGCCGTGTGGTGGGACAACGACGTGTTCCTGCTGGGCAGCGACGCCGGGCCGATCCGGGTCAGCACCCTGGTCGTGGACCCGGGGACGTACGCCGAGCTGTCCCGGGCCGTCGGTCGCGGCGCCTTCGACCCGGCCGTCCTCGCGGGTGACGACGGCGGGATCGACACCCCCGTACCGGCCCTGTTCAGCACCGAACTCGCGCGGAGGATCGGTGACGGGGGCTACCGGCTGCGGATGCCCAACGGGTGGGAGCTGCTCGCCAGGTCGACCGGTACCCTCGACGGCACCCCGGCACTGGAGAGCTCCACCCGACGCTTCGTGGTGCTCCCGGCCGGCCCCTCGACCGCGCGCTTTCCCGAACTCAAGCGTGCCAACCTGTGGTTCGCCACCGGCGACATCGACGAGCGGCAGCTGAAGGGGCTGATGCGCGAGCTGGCACCGGTGCAGCCGCGCGACGGCTCCCCGGAGGGCGCCGCGGTGTCGGCCTCGGCCTCGGCGTCGACGCCCGGGCCGACCGCCGCGCCTTCGCCGTCCGGGACCGCCCCGGCGGCCCAGGCACCGGCCGAGTCCGACGCCGACGCGGTGCCGACCGGGTACCTGGTCCGCACCAGTGCCGCCCGCTCCGCCGAGCTGGCGAACGACCCGTTGCAGCACTCGGCGGCCCGGCTGTTCTGGGCGGCGGTGATCGGCGCTGCCGGGTTCGCGCTGCTCGCCGTGCTGCTGACGCTGCTCCGGGCGGCTCCGGAGCGGGCGGCCGTGCTGGCACGGCTGCGCACCATGGGGCTGCGGCCCCGGCAGGGGCTGGCGTTGATCGTGGCCGAGACGCTGCCGCAGACCCTGGTCGCGGCCGTCGGCGGCGGCGTGGTGGCGTGGATCGCGGTCGCCCTGCTCGGTCCGGCGATCGACCTGTCCGCGTTGGTCGGCGCACCGGTTCCGACCGGGCTGCGGCCGGCGCCGCTGCCGGTGCTGTTCCAGGTCCTCGGTCTGGCGGCGCTGGTCACCGCGGGTGTGCTGGCCGAGGCGCTGATCTCCGGCCGGCGCCAGATCAGCACCGAACTGCGGGCGGGGGACCAGCGATGACCGTCACCCGGCCCGCGCGGCCACCGGCCGACGGCGGGGCGTTCGGCAGCGGCGCGTTCGGCGGTGGCGGAGCCCCCGGCCGGGCGTTCGGCGGGGGAACCAGCACGTGGCGATCGCGACCAGGAGCGCACCCAGGCGCAGCAGCGGCGACAGGAGATCAGTGGTGAGCAGTGTGTCCGAGGGCGGGGCGGTCGTCGAGGGCCCGACGCTCGACGAGTTGCGGGAGCGGGCGCTGGCGGCCTCGGCGCCGCGGGTGGTCGCGGGGGACGCGGCGATCGTCTGCGAGCGCCTGGTGCGGATCTTCAGCGCCGAGGGTGTGGAGGTGCAGGCGCTCCAGGGCCTTGAGCTGACGATCCGTCAGGGCGACCTGGTGGCCCTGGTGGGCGCGTCGGGCAGCGGGAAGTCGACGCTGTTGACGATCCTGGCGGGGCTGGACGTGCCGACCGCGGGGACGGCCACCGTGGCGGGCTGCGACCTGCTGGAGATGTCGGCGCGGGAGCGGCTGCGGTACCGGCGCGAGGTGGTGGGGTTCATCTGGCAGCAGACCGCCCGCAACCTGCTGCCGTTCCTCACCGCGGCCGAGAACATCGCGCTGCCGATGCAGCTGCGGGGCCGCGGCGGCGCGGCCCGCTCCCGGCAGCAGGCGGCCCGGGTCGCCGAGCTCCTGGAGGCGATGGAGCTGGGCGACCTCGCGCACCGGCGCCCGGGTGAGCTCTCCGGCGGCCAGCAGCAGCGGGTGGCGATCGCCGTCGGCATGGCCAACAACCCGCCCGTCCTGCTCGCCGACGAGCCGACCGGTGAGCTCGACTCCGAGACCGCGGCGGGGATCTTCGAGACCTTCCGCACCGTCAACCGCGAGCTGGGTGCCACCGTCGTCATCGTCACCCACGACCCGATGGTCGCCGGTGAGGTGCGCCGCACGGTCGCGATCCGGGACGGCCGTACCAGCAGTGAGGTGCTGCGGCGGACGGTGACCGACGAGTACGGCGAGGAGTCGGTGAACGAGACCGAGTACGTGATGCTGGACCGGACCGGCCGGGTGCAGCTGCCGGTCAAGTTCCTGGAGGCGCTGGGGATGGAGCACCGGGTCGCGGTGGACCTGGGCGCCGACCACATCGCCGTCCGCCCGGACGACATCGCGGGCCACTGACGCGTCCGCCCGGCCGCACCCGCCGCCCGGCCCCGGGGCGGCGGGGCCGGGCGCGATGGGATACTGGACCGGACGTTCCGGGGCGAGAGGTACCGCATGAGCAGCCGCGTGAGAGTGCTGAGAAAGCAGAACCGGCTGAGCCTGGAGGCGCTGGCGGCCCAGGTCGGGGTGACCAAGAGCTACCTCTCCAAGGTGGAGCGGGGGCTCAGCGACCCCTCCATCTCGACCGCGCTCAAGCTGGCGCACGCGCTGAAGGTCGACGTCGGCCGCCTGTTCGCGGAGGACGTGGAGCCCGAGCTGATCACGGTGGTCCGGGCCGGCGAGCGGACGCCGATGGCCGGCGGCACGGGCCCCGGCGCCCCGCACTACGAGGGCATCGCGACCGGTCTCAGCGGCAAGCGGATGGTGCCGTTCATGATGTACCCGCCGCTGGAGCTGGGCGACTCGCCCTTCAAGTCGCACGCGGGTGAGGAGTTCTTCTTCGTCCACGCCGGGGCGGTCGAGCTGGAGTTCCCCGAGCGGACGGTCCGGCTCGCCCCGGGGGACAGCGTCTACTTCAACTCGGCGCTGCCGCACCGCTGCCGGAGCACCGGTCCGGAGCCGGCCGCGATCCTCGTGGTGATCCACGACGATCCGGCCGGCCCGTCGGACCGGGTTCCCAGCCTGCCCTGACGCCTCGTCAGTCCAGTGTCGCGAGCAACTCGGCCAGGTGGCGGGTGCGTTCGTCGTCCAGCGGCAGCAGCGGTCGGCGCGGCTCGCCGACGTCCAGCCCGCGCAGGGCCAGGCCGGCCTTCACGGTGGTGGGCAGGCCGCCCCGCAGGATGAACTGCAGAAGCGGCAGCTGGCGGTAGAAGGACTGCCGGGCGGCGTCCAGGTCGCCGACCCGCACCGCCCGGTGGAGTTCGAGCACCGCCTCGGGTATCAGGCAGGGCGCGGCGGTGCACCAGCCGGCGGCGCCGGCGGCGAACGCCTCCAGGGCCAGCGGGTTGCTGCCGTTGAAGAACGGCAGCTCGCCGCCGGTGAGCTGGCTGAGCCGGTGCATCCGCTGCACGTCGCCGCTGCTCTCCTTCACCATGGTGATGTTCTCGACCCGTTCGACCAGCGAGACCATCAGCTCGGGGGAGAGGTCGACGCCGCTGGTGGCCGGGTTGTTGTAGATCATCACGGGGACGGAGACGGCGCCCGCGACCTCGGTGAAGTGGCGGACGATCTCGCGTTCGTCCAGCTTCCAGTACGACAGCGGCAGGACCATCACGGCGTCGGCGCCGACCTGTTCGGCGAACCGGGCCCGGCGGACGGCCTTGCGGGTGGTGAGCTCCGCGATGCCCACCACGGTGGGCACCCGCCCGGCCACCGCCGCCACCGAGGCCTCGGCGGCGGTGAACCACTCCTGGTCGTCGAGGTAGGCGCTCTCCCCGGTCGAGCCGAGCGGGGCGACGGCGTGGCAGCCGGCCTCGACCAGCCGGTCGATCAGGGTGCCCAGGCGTGCGGTGTCGAGACCGCCGTCGGTGGGGGAGAACGGGGTCACCGGGTAGGCGATGATCCCTTCCAGGGTCGGACCGGCCATGTCAGCGACCGCCTTCCGTGGCGAGGGAGTCGAGCGCGTCGCCGTGGCCGGCGCGCAGGGCGCGGCGGGCGTAGTAGGCGAAGGACGCCTGGCCGCGCTTGGGGGTGGAGATCCAGTCGTGCGCCTCGCGGGCCAGCAGCTCGGGGATCTCCTGGATCCGTCCGGCGGCCGAGGCCAGCAGCTGGAGCCGGGCGGCCCGCTCGAACAGCACCGCGAGGACGCAGGACTCCTCGACGGTGCCGGTGGCCACCAGCTGTCCGTGGTGGGCGAGGAGCAGGGCGCGCTTGTCGCCGAGCGCGGCCGTGATGATCTCGCCCTCCTCGTTGCCGACCGGGATGCCGGGCCACTTCTCCAGGAACGCGCAGTCGTCGTAGAGCGGGCAGAGGTCCATGTGCGAGACGATCAGCGGCTTCTCCAGCATCGACAGCGCGGAGATGTGCAGCGGGTGGGTGTGGATGATGCACTCGACGTCCGGGCGGGCCCGGTAGACCCAGCTGTGGAAGCGGTTGGCGGGGTTGGCCATCCCCTCGCCCGCCAGGACGTTGAGGTCCTCGTCCACCAGTAGCAGGTTGGACTCGGTGATCTCGTCGAAGCCCAGGCCGAGCCGCTGGGTGTAGTAGGTGCCGGGTTCCTCGGCGCGGGCGGTGATCTGGCCGGCCAGGCCGGAGTCGTGTCCGGCGTCGAACAGGATCCGGCAGGTGAGCGCGAGCTTTCGCCGGGTGGTCCAGCCGTTGTCGGGGATGGCGCTCTGCATTCTGCGGTGGGCGAGGTCCACCAGCTCCGCCTTGGTGGCCGTGAGGGTCTCTGCCATCGGCTGTGCTTCTCCTTCGTAGGGGAACGCCCGGGCGCGGCGGGGCCGTTGGGCAGGCGTGGCCGCCGTGCCGCCCGCCGGGAGCGACGGGCGAGGACACGTTGTTCACCCTAGGACACCTTGTGTCCTGGCGTCGATAGCGTGCCCGCTACGGGTGGGCCCGAAGCCACGGCCGCTACCCGCTGCCCGCCACCTACTACCCCCGCTTCCCGGCAACAGCCCTGCTGATCAGAGGTGTTGGGGCTTCCGGGGCAGGCTCAGCCGTCGTCGCCGATGCGTCGGATCAGCCCGCTGCGCTCGGCCTCGGAGCGGAGGTCCCGCTCCGGCTCGCCGCGCCTGCCGCGGTCGCCCCGGGCGGCGGCGGTGCAGAGCGCGAAGACGAGTACGGCGCTGGCCGCCACGGCGAGGATGCCGAGCGCGGTGAGGACGCGGAGCCAGGTCACGGCAGATGCCTCCGGTGGGCGGTGCGACGGGAGTTGTGCCGGGGATATCGGCAGGACGCGCCGTAGGATCGAGTGTCCACGGGCGGTTCCGTGGGACATCCGCCGCAGCACCGGGAGCACGCGCGGGCACGCGAAGCGTCGGCGGCGCGCGGTGCTCCTCGATACGCGCCCCCGGAGCCTTTGCGCGCCCCCGTCGGCCGCCCGCGACCCCGCCGCCCGTGACCCCGCCCCCGCGATCCCGTCAGCCGCCCGTGACCCCGTCGGCCGCCTCCGGGGCCTCCCGTCCCTCCTCCGGTCCCGCCTGCGCCAGCAGGGTCCGCAGGGCGTCGAAGTCCGGCTTCCCGGTCGCGCTCAGCGGCAGCTCCGGCAGCACCAGGATCGTCGACGGATCACCGTGCGGACCGCCGCGCTCACGCGCCCACCGGTGCAGCTGCCGCGCCGTCACCCCCGCCCCGGGCCGGGTGGTGACCGCGGCGTGCACCCGCTCCAGCCGGTCCGGGCCGGTGGTCGCGAACATCACCGCCTCCCGCACCGCCGGATGCGCCAGCAGCGGCCGCTCGACATCGCGCGGGAAGACGTTGTGCGCGTCCACGATCGCCATCGGCCCCCGCCGCCCGGCCACCGTCAGGTACCCGGCCGCGTCCAGGCTGCCCAGGTCCCCGGTGTGCAGCCAGCCGCCGCGCAGCACCCGGGCCGTCAGCGCCGGATCACGCCAGTAGCCGGACATCACCGTCGGCGTCCGCACGCGGATCTCCCCGGTCCGGCCGACCGGCAGCGGCGCGCCCGCCTCGTCCACGATCCGGACCTCGGTGTCCGGGAGCGGCCGCCCGGCGGTGGTGAGCAGCCTCGGATCGAGGTGCTCGTCCGGGGTGAGCCGGGTGACCGGCCCGCACTCCGTCAGGCTGTACGTCTGGTGCAGCACCCGGCCGATCCGGCGGGTCGCCTCCGCCAGCCGTTCCGGGGCGGCCGGGGACCCGGTGTACGTCACCCGGCGCAGGCTGCCGGTGTCGGTCCGGGAGAGTGCGGGGTGGTCGAGCACCCGGTAGAGCAGGTGCGGCGGCAGGTACACCCGTGACACCCGGTACCGCTCGACGGCCGCCAGAACCGCCTCGGCCTCGAAGCCGTCCTGGAGCACCACCGTGCCGCCCGCCGCGAGGGCCAGGTCGGCCGTGGTGCCTCCGCCGTGGCACAGGGCCGTGCAGAGCAGGAAGGTGGACGCCGCCACCAGCTCCGGTCGGGGCGGCCGGGCGAAGCGGCGCAGCACCCCCTTCGGCCGGCCGGTCGAGCCGCCGGTGAACCGGATCGCCATCACGTCGTCCGGCCGCCAGCGGGGTGCCGGCGGGACGGGCGGGAGCGGCGCGGCCAGGGCGGTGAGGTCCGCCCCGACCGGGGTGGGGCCGAGGGCCAGCGGCAGCGCGGCGGGGAGCGCCCCGGCGAGCTGCCGCGCGGTCGCGGTGAACCGCTCCGGGGCGAAGACGAAGGCGGCGGTCCGCGCCTCCTCGGCCATCGCGACCTGGTCCGCCACCGACCGGTCGGTGGGCAGCATCGCCACCCGGCAGCCGATCAGGTTCGCCGCCAGGCGCACCAGCACCGCCTCCGGCCGGTTCCCGGCCAGCACGGTGACGCCGTCGCCGCGCCCGAGACCGGTGGCGGCCAGCGCGCGGGCGAACCGGTGCACGTCGTCCAGGCACTCCTGCGCCGTCAGCGACGACTCCCCGTACCGCAGCGCGACCCGGGCCGGATCGCGGGCCAGCCCGTCGAGGACCAGCCCGGTGTGCGTGGCCGTCCCGGTGCCCGCCGCCCGCCCCGCCGTCCGCGCCGTCCGCGTCCTCGCCACGCGCCGTCTCCCGACTCTCGATACCCGCGTTCGATCTGACAGTCCATCACATCACCCCGCCGTCCGGCGGCCGGGTCGGGGGAGCGGGCCGGGGGCCGGGCCGGGGACCGTGCGGTCCGGAGGGCGGTCGGTGTTGTTATCGTTCCAGGTCGGGCACCGACGGGGATGAGTGAGCACCATGGACAGGCCGACCACGCCGGGCGGGCGGACCGCGGTACGGCAGGGGGCGCAGACAGCGATGGAACCGCGGGGCCTGGTCGATCTCAGGGGCGCGGCCGGTGAGTCCTTCACCGTCCGCTACCCGCCGGGCGCGGTCGTGGTGGTCTCCGGACTCCCCGGCAGCGGCAAGAGCACCCTGCTGCGCCGCTGGTCGGACCGGAGCGGGGCGGCCGCCACCGTCGACCCCCGGGCCGTGCACGAGGCCTGCGCGGCGGTGATGCCGGCCGCCCTGCCGTACGCGGTCTACCGGCCGTGGGCCCGGATCGAGCACTTCCGCCTGCTGCGCGCCTCCGTCCGCCGGGGCGGTCCGCTGCTGGTGCACGACTGCGGCAGCCGGGCCTGGATGCGCCGCTGGTTGTCCGGCGTCGCCGCCCGTCAGGGCCGTGAACTGCACCTCGTCCTGCTGGACGTCGGCGCCGTCACCGCGCTCGCCGGTCAGCGGGAGCGCGGGCGCTGGGCCCCGCGCCGGGCCTTCGCCCGCCACCGCCGGGGCCTCGACCGGCTGCTGGCGGCCTTCACCCGGCACGCCGCGGGCGCGGCCGGCACGCCCACCCCGGAGGCCGCCTCGGTGCTGCTGCTGGACCGGGTCTCCCGGGAGCGCGCGGAGGCCGTCCGCTTCGGCCCGGCCGAGCCGGCCCGGTAGCGCGGCTCCGCCGCGGCGACGGGCCGGTCGCGGGTGCCGGGTGCCGGGTGGCCCGTGGTGCGCGGTGGGGCGGCAGGGGACACTGGGGAGGTAGCGCAGCAGCTGACCCGTCTTCAGGGAGGTCGTCCCGCATGGCCCGCAGTACCGCCACCGAGAGCCCGTGGTTCCGCCGGTTCCACTCCCACGACACGGCGCCCGCCCGGGTCGTCTGCTTCCCGCACGCGGGCGGGTCGGCGAGCTACTTCCTCGACTACGCGACCGCCCTCGCGCCGTACGCCGACGTGCTCGCCGTCCAGTACCCCGGCCGGCAGGACCGCTTCGGCGAGCCCGGGATCGACTCCGTCACCGGTCTCGCCGACCGGGTGTACGAGGCACTGCTGCCCTGGACCGACCTGCCGCTGACCTTCTTCGGGCACAGCATGGGCGCGGCCGTCTGCTTCGAGGTGGCGCGCCGCTTCGAAGCGGACGGCGCGGCCGGCCCGGCCCACCTGTTCGTCTCCGGCAGCCGCGCGCCCTCCCGGCCCCGGGAGTCGGCGGTGTACCGGCTCCCGGACGACGAGCTGCTCGCCGAGGTGTCCGAGCTCGGCGGCACCGACGCACGGGTCCTCGCCGACCCGGAGCTGCGGGCCGTCATCCTGCCGGCGCTGCGCAGCGACTACACCGCGATCGAGACGTACCGGTGCGCGCCGGACGCCGTGGTGTCGCCGCCGGTGACCGCGCTGACCGGGGACGCGGACCCGCGGGTCTCGCTGGACGAGGCCGGCGGCTGGGCCCGCCACACCACCGGCGCCTTCGAGCTGGAGGTGTTCCCGGGCGGCCACTTCTACTTGGCCGAACAGCGGGACGCGGTGCTGGAGGTGGTGACCGCGCGGCTCCGGGGGTGAACGGCCCCAGTGGCGGGGGGAGTCGGGCTCGTGCACGAACGAGCCCTGCTCCGGGGGGGGGGCGCCGGGCGACGCGGGCGCGGGCGGCGCCCCCGGGCGACACCAAAAGTTGACACGCTTGTGACAAGCCGTCACGCGTAAAGCCTTCCCCAAGTGCTCACCGATCTGGCATGTTGCGTTCAAACTCCGTGCGAACCCCTCACGCACGGGCCGATCGGAGGACACACGTGTCACCCCTGATATCCCGGCGGCTCGGTCGCCCGGCCGCCGCGCTCGCCGTCCTCTCGGCCCTGGCGCTGGCCGTCCCCGGCGTGACGGCCGCCGCCGCCCCCCTCGCGGCCGCCGCCCCCACGGCCGCCGGGGTGCCCGCCGCCGCCGGGGTGCCGACCGCCGCCGCCACCGCCCCGCAGGTCGCCGCCGGCTGGGCCGCCGGGACGCGCGCCTACCTGGTGATCAGCGCACCCGCCGACACCGCGGCCGCCAGGAGCGCCGTCACCGCCAACGGCGGCACGGTCTTCGCGAGCTACGACGCGATCGGCGTGATCGTGGCCCACTCCACCTCGGCCGGTTTCGCGACCGCGGTGCGCGGCGCCGCCGGTGTCCAGCAGGTCGGCGCGACCCGCACCTCCGACGTGCCGGCCGACGCCTACAACCCCGCGCTGCCCGCCAACCCGGCCCAGGCGGCCACCACCCTCACCGAGTCGAACCGCTGGGACATGACCCAGATCAAGGCCGACCAGGCGTGGGCCGTCAGCACCGGCTCCGCCACCGTCAAGGTCGGCGTCCTCGACACCGGGGTGGACGACCAGCACCAGGACCTCGCGCCGAACTTCGACGCCGCCGACTCGGCCTCCTGCGCCTACGGCAAGGCGGACACCCGCACCGGCGCCTGGCGGGACGTCGACACCCACGGCACCCACGTCGCGGGCACCATAGCGGCGGCCAAGAACGGCAAGGGCGTCGTCGGCGTCGCCCCGGGCGTGAGGATAGCCTCCGTCCGGATAGCCGAACCGACCAGCACCCTCTTCTACGCCGAGAACACCGTCTGCGGCTTCGTCTGGGCCGGTGACCACGGCTTCAAGGTGACCAACAACAGCTACTACACCGACCCGTGGCAGTTCAACTGCCCGGACAACGTCGACCAGGCGGCCATCATCGAGGGCGTCAAGCGCGCCCAGGAGTACGCCGAGGGCAAGGGCTCGCTCCAGGTCGCCGCGGCCGGCAACTCCGACTACGACCTGGCCAACAAGACGACCGACAGCGAGAGCCCGAACGACTCGACGCCGGTCACCCGGACCATCAGCAACGCCTGCCTGGACATCCCGACCGAGCTCCCCGGCGTGGTCACCGTCGCCGCCATGGGCAGCGGCAGCGCCAAGGCCTCCTACTCCAACTTCGGCAAGGGCGTCATCGACGTCGCGGCCCCCGGCGGCGACGGCGCCAACGGCGTCTACTCGACCCTGCCCGGCGGCAAGTACGGGACCAAGAGCGGCACCTCGATGGCCTCCCCGCACGTCACCGGCGTGGCCGCGCTGATCGCCAGTGCCGACCCGACGCTCACCCCGGCCGGCATCCGGGCCCGCCTCGCCACCCAGGCCAACGACGTGGCCTGCCCCGGCTCGGACGGCCGCTGCACCGGCACCACCGCGAACAACGCCTTCTTCGGCGAGGGCCAGGTCGACGCGCTGAAGGCGGTCGGCGGCACCACCACGCCGCCGACCGGCAAGTACTTCGAGAACCTGACCGACGCGGCGATCGCCGACAACGCCACGGTGGAAAGCCCGATCGCCGTCACCGGCGTGACCGGCAACGCCCCCGCCGCCCTCAAGGTCGGCGTGGACATCAAGCACACCTACCGCGGTGACCTGGTGATCTCCCTGGTCGCCCCGAGCGGCACGGTCTACCTGCTGGAGGACTTCGCGAACGGCGACAGTGCCGACGACGTCGCCAAGACGTACACCGTCAACGCCTCCGCGAGCGCGGCGAACGGCACCTGGAAGCTCCGGGTCAAGGACGGCGCCTCCGGCGATACCGGCACGATCGACGCCTGGAACCTCACCTTCTGATCCCGCGTCCGGTCCCGCCCGACAGCCCTGTGCTCCGCCGCCCACCGGGCGGCGGGGCACAGGCGTCCCGGGAGCCGCGGGCGCGCCCGTCAGAAGGCGACGATGCCCTCCCTGCCGACCCCCTGGGGCACGGTCTGCGAGCCCAGCGCGGTGAGCGAGCCGTCGGGGTTGACCGCGAACTCGTCCACGACGCCGTCGACCCCGGTCTGGGCGTAGAGGTGGCGCCCGTCCGAGGACACCGCCGCGTCGACGGTGCCGGGGCGGGTGGGCGTGTTGCCCAGCGCGGTCAGTCCCTGCGCTGACAGGGTAGGTGACGGTTTGTCGGGAACCATGGAATTGCCGGGTTCGGCCCCGCCGCGGGGCCACCGTGCGCGGCGGGTGGGCGGGGCTTGTTCTTGAATGAACGCTCAGGTATGTTTTCCCCATGCCCAGGCCGCGTGAGTTCGACCCCGACGCCGTCCTCGATCAGGCGATGCGGCGGTTCTGGGAGCGCGGCTACCGGGCCACCTCCATCGAGGATCTGGTGAAGGCGACCGGGGTCAAGCCCGGCAGCATCTACAGCGCGTTCCCCGGGGGCAAGCACGCGCTCTTCGTGAAGTCGCTGGAGCGCTATTCGAAGCTGGTCGTCCCGCAGAAGCTCGGGGAGCTGGAGGCGCCGGCCGCGTCGGTGGCGCAGGTGCGCGGCTACTTCGACGGGCTGGTGCGCGACCTGCTCAGCCCCGAGGGGCGGCAGGGCTGCCTCCTGGTCAACACCGCCATCGAGAAGGCCGCGGAGGACGACGAGGCGGCGGCCGTCGTGCGCGGCCACCTGGCGCGCCTGGAGCGCTGCATGACCCACGCCCTGGAGAACGCCGTCCGCCGGGGCGAGGTCAGGAGCTCGCTCGACGCGGCCGGCAGCGCCAAGCTGCTGGTGGCGACCTGCCAGGGGCTGATGGTCGTCGGCAAGGCCAATCCCGACGCGGCGGTCCTGCGGGCCGTCGTCGACAACGCCTTCGTCGCGCTCTCCTGACGGGCGCGGCGTTCCCGGGCCACCGTACGCGGTGGCCCTCTTTTCGGCCCCATAGTTGAATGACTACTCAAGAATGAGGTTCGGACATGAAGGCCATCGTCATCTCCGCCCACGGCGGCCCCGAGGTGCTCGCCGTCACCGAACTGCCCGACCCGGTACCCGCCGACGGCGAGGTCCTCGTCCGGGTCAAGGCGTTCGGTCTCAACCACGCCGAGGCGTACATGCGCAGCGGGGCCTGGGGCCCGGTGGCGGCCGTCCCCGGGATCGAGTGCGCCGGCCTCGTCGAGGCCGACCCCTCGGGCGAACTCCCCGTCGGCACCCGGGTGGTGGCGATCCTCGGCGGGATGGGGCGGACCCGCAACGGCAGCTACGCCGAATTGGTCACCGTCCCGGCCACCCATGTGGTGGCCGTGGAGTCCGGGCTCTCCTGGGCCGATCTGGCCGCCGTGCCCGAGGTGTACGCCACGGCCCACAGCGCCCTGCACGGCAACCTCGCCCTCCGGCCGGGGGAGACGCTGCTGGTCCGGGGCGCGACCTCCTCGCTCGGGCAGGCCGCCGTCAACCTCGCCGTCCGGCACGGTGCCGACGTGCTGGCCACCACGCGCAACCCGGATCACGGGCCCCTGCTCAAGGACCTCGGGGCCGTCGACGTGCTCATCGACGACGGAAACCTGGCCGCGGAGGTCGGCCGCCGGGGCCTCGTCGTCGACGCCCTGCTCGACATCGTCGGCAACAGCGTGCTGCGCGATTCGCTGGCCGCGGTCCGCCCACGGGGCCGGGTCTGCCAGGTCGGCTTCCTCGGCGGCTTCGCACCGGTGGCCGACTTCGACCCGATGGCCGACCTGCCCGGTGCGGTCGGGCTCAGCTTCTTCGGCAGCGCCTTCGTCCTGGGCACACCGGCGTTCCCGCTCGCCGACGTGCCCCTGGAGGCGATCTGCGCCGAGGTCGAGGCGGGCGTCCTGAAGGCCCGCCCGACCCGGGTCTTCCGCTTCGGTGAGATCGTCGAGGCCCATCGGGTGATGGAGGCGGGCCGGGCCCTGGGGAAGATGGTCGTCGTCGTCGACTGACGCGGCCCCGGCCCGGCACCGGGCCGGCCGCCACCGCGGACCGGACGCACCCCCGAGGACCGGACGCACCCCCGAGGAGCTGACCCGCCGGCGGGTCCGGCGCGGGGCGGCCCGCCACGCCGGCGCGGCGCCTCAGCGGTCGACGGCCGATCGAACACGCCCCGGACAACGGGCGGGAGCCGCGGCCCGGTCGCGGTTCCCCGCGGCTTCACCCAGGGCAGAACGCCGTGCCCTTCCCCCGGCGCCCGGGATCCCTAGGCTGAAGGTGTGAGCACTCCTACGCCGAACGAAGCCCGCGTCATCCCGCTGCGCCCGCCGGTCTCACCCGGCCCCGGTGCGGCGGCCCGCCCCCCGCATCGGCAGGCGGGGGTCCCCCCGACCCCCGCGCCCCGGGAACCCCTGTGGCGCGACCTCGTCGGCGACGCGCTGCGGCGCGAGCGGCTGGCCCAGGAGCGGACGTTGAAGGACGTCGCGGAGGCGGCCCGGATCTCGGTGCCGTACCTGTCGGAGCTGGAACGCGGACGGAAGGAGGCCTCCTCCGAGGTGCTCGCGGCCGCCGCCCGCTCCCTGGGCCTCGGCCTCGCCGACCTGCTCTCGCTCGCCCAGGACGAGCTGGTCCGGGGCGGGCTGGCCCGGGGCGGGCGCGGCCGGGTGGCGCACGGCTCGGTGGGTCGCGGCTCGGTGGGCCGGGGGCGGGTGTCCTCCCCGTCGCGCCACGACGGTCTCTGCCTCGCGGCCTGACCGCGACCGCGCGTCGCGCGGACCGGCCCGGCGGCACACGCCGCCGGGCCGGCCGCCGTGCGCTCGCCGTCCGACCGGCCCGCGCCCACGGCCCCGGGCGGGATCAGACGAGCGCGTTCCGTCGGCTCAGCACCTCGTCGGCGAGCCCGTAGGTGACGGCCTCCTCGGCGCTGAGCACCTTGTCCCGGTCCATGTCCGCCCGCAGCGTCGCCACGTCGTGACGGGTGTGCCGGGCGAGGACCTCCTCGACCTGGGAGCGGATGCGGACCATCTCCTTGGCCGCGAGGCTGAGGTCGGAGACGGTCCCCTGCCGGCCGCCGCTGGCCGGCTGGCCGAGCAGGACCCGTGCGTGCTGGAGCACGAACCGCCGTCCGGGGTCTCCGCCGGCCAGCAGCACCGCCGCCGTCGACGCGGCCTGTCCGACGCAGAACGTGGAGATCGGCGCCTGCACGAAGGTCATCGTGTCGTAGATCGCCATCAGTGAAGTGAAGGACCCGCCCGGCGAGTTGAGGTAGAGCGAGATCTCGCGCTCCGGGTTCTCCGACTCCAGGTGCAGGAGCTGGGCGATGACGACGTTGGCGAAGCCGTCGTCGATCTCGGTGCCGAGGAAGATGATCCGCTCGTTCAGCAGCCGGCTGAAGACGTCGTAGGACCGCTCGCCCTGTGCGGTGCGCTCGATGACGTAGGGAACCGTGTACGACCCCATGTCAGAGCCCCATCCGCGGCCGCGAGGAGGCCGGGCGGACGTCGGCGAGCGACTCCAGCACCCGGTCCACCATCCCGTACTCCCGGGCCTGTTCGGCCGTGAACCAGCGGTCCCGGTCGCCGTCCCGGGTGATCGTCTCCTCGCTCTGCCCGGTGTGCTCGGCGATGATCCGCTCGATGGCCTTCTTGGTGAACTGGAGGTTCTCCGCCTGGATCTCGATGTCCGCGGCGGTGCCGCCGATGCCCGCCGAGGGCTGGTGCATCATGATCCGCGCGTTCGGCAGCGCGAACCGCTTGCCGGGCGTCCCGACGGTGAGCAGGAACTGGCCCATGCTGGCGGCGAACCCCATCGCCAGGGTGGAGACGTCGTTCGGGATGAGCCGCATGGTGTCGTAGATGGCGAGGCCCGCGGTGACCGAGCCGCCGGGGCTGTTGATGTAGAGGCAGATGTCGGTGCGCGGGTCCTCCGCCGACAGCAGCAGCAGCTGGGCGCAGACCCGGTTGGCCGACACGTCGTCGACCTCCGTGCCGAGGAGGACGATCCGCTGGGCGAGCAGTTGGGCCGCCAGGTGGTCGTCGAAGCGGCTGGGCGGCCGGGAGCCCTCGTCCACGCGGGGCGGGGCGGTGGTGAGGGGAGTCATCGGGATCTCCTTGTCGATGCGGGATGCCGTCGACCCCACTCTTGCCCCCGGAGGATCCCCGCAGGTCGATTCTCTGCCCGCCGCAGATTCGCCGAGGGCAGAGCCGACGGGACGGCCCGCGGTCGCCGGCCGGGTTCCGCTCCCTCCCGCTCGCCTCCGGTCCACGTGGTGATGGTGATGGGTCTGACCGGGCTGATCGCCTTCACCATCCTGCTGATCCAGCAGCTCGACGCGCCCTTCGACGGCTTCCTCGCCGTCACTCCGCAGGCCTTCACGCGGTACTTCCCGTTCGTCTGACCCGCACTCCGGCGACGCCGCCACGGCCCGGGCGCGCGCCGCACGGAGCCGGTCGTCCTCGTCGCCGGGGTCGTCAGGGGGCATGAGCGGGCTGCCGGGGCGGCGGACGAAACAGTTCTTCCTGGACCGATGAGTTCGGGCGGTGGCGGCGGTCAAACCTGGGAAAGCATCGCCCGCTACCCGGGGAGACCTGACATGTCCGACATCACCACCCTCACCGCCCCTGACGTGACGACCACCGCGAGGTCCGGCAGGGCCATGGCCGGTGTGGTCCTGGCTTTGCGGGTGCTGCTCGCCCTCTTCTTCGCCCTGGCCAGCGCGCTCCCGAAGCTGCTCGCACTGCCCGCCGCGACGGAGGTCTTCGACGCGATCGGTGCGGGCCACTGGTTCATGTACCTGACCGGGCTGGTGGAACTGGCCGGCGCGGTCGGCCTGCTGGTCCGCCGCCTGGCCGGGCCGGCCGCCATGGCGCTGATCGTCTTCCTGGCGTTCGCGTTCGTCACCCAGCTCACCGCGATGCACGGCGAGAACGCCGGGACGCCGTTCGTCTTCATGGTGCCGCTGGCCGTCATCGCCTGGAACCGGCGCGCCGGGACGGTCGGGCTGCCCGGCCGCCGGCCGTGACCGGCCGCCCGGTGGCCCGGGGCCGTCACAGCTCGGTGAGTTCGCCCAGGCCCAGGGTGCGGAGCGTGAGGTCGGCCATGTGCCGGTGGCCGACGGCGTTGGGGTGCGCGGGGTCGTCGAGCCAGGCGATCGGCTCGCTGTCGGGGAAGTGGGCGAGCCAGTAGGCCTCGTGGTCGACCAGCAGGGCCCCGGTGTCCGCGGCGATCTCGCGCACCGCCTGGCAGTAGGCGGGCAGTTCGGCGCGGGCGGCGCGTCCGGCCCGGCTGACCACGAGGGGCGTGTGCAGCACGATCTGGGCACCGTCGGTCCTGGCGATGATCGCGCGCATCGACGCGTGGAACTCGGCGAGTCCGTCGAGCCCGGCGCGGGCGTCGTTGGTGCCCAGCGAGATGGACAGCACGTCGGGGGCGAACCGGCCGATGAGGTGGTCGTACGCGCCGAGGACGTCGGTGGCGCGCCAGGCGGACACCCCGGTGTTGACCACGATGTCGGTCAGCCGGTCGAGCTGCCAGCCGACGCGTTCGTGCACGTGCTCCACCCACCCGCGGGCGCCGTGCGTGTGCAGGACGGCCTGGGTGATGCTGTCGCCGGCCATCACCCAGGTCATCGGTCCGGTGGACAGTTCGACCATGTGATCATCCCCCTGTATTCGATGTACGGGCGGCGGCCCTCGGCCGGCGTCCCGAGAAGTTGATCATATGGGCTGGCGTTCCCGAGGGGTCCGGAGCCAGGGCAGGAGGGCGCAGGAGCAGCCGCCCGTCGCGGGCCCGAGGAGGCGCGTCCTTACCGGGCGGCGACGCCACTCACGCGGTCCGCCCGGCAGCCGTTCGCGGATCGTAAGGCCGTACGCGCGGGATCTCCCGGCGTCGGCTCCTACAGTGGCGGCACAGTCAGGCGAGAGAGGTGGATTCAGTGACGGACGATCAGATCATCCTGCCCCGCGCGGATGTGGGGGTGATCGGCGGCTCCGGGCTCTACGAGCTGCTGGACGACATGGTCGAGGTGCGGACCCGTACCCCGTACGGCGAGCCGAGCGACGCGCTGTTCGTCGGCGAGGTGGCCGGCCGCCGGGTCGCCTTCCTGCCCCGGCACGGCCGCGGCCACCGCCTCCCGCCGCACCGGATCAACTACCGGGCCAACCTCTGGGCGCTGCGCTCGCTCGGCGTCCGCCAGGTGCTCGGGCCCTGCGCGGTGGGCGGGCTGCGGCCCGAGTACGGACCGGGGACGCTGCTGGTGCCGGACCAGTTCGTGGACCGGACCAGTGGCCGGGCGCAGACCTACTACGACGGACTGCCGCTGCCGGACGGTTCGGTGCCCGAGGTGGTGCACGTGTCGACGGCGGACCCGTACTGCCCGCAGGGGCGCCGGGCCACGCTCTCGGCGGCGGCCGGCGCCGCCTGGGAGCCCGTGGACGGCGGCACCCTGGTGGTGATCGAGGGCCCCCGCTTCTCGACCCGCGCCGAGTCCCGGTGGTTCACCGCCAACGGCTGGTCGGTGGTCGGGATGACCGGCCACCCGGAGGCCGTCCTGGCGCGCGAACTCGGCCTCTGCTACACCTCGGTGGCCCTGGTCACCGACCTCGACGCGGGGGTGGAGAGCGGCGAGGGGGTCACCCACGCGGAGGTGCTCGCCGTCTTCGCGCGCAACGTCGAGCGGCTGCGCACGGTGCTGTTCAAGACGATCGGCCTGCTGCCCACCGAGCGCGCCTGCCCGTGCGGTCACGCACTGGACGGCCTCACGACCGGTCTTCCCGGCGTACCGGGCGACTGACCGGCCGGGGCCGGCGCCACCGCCGGACGAGCCCGATCAGCAGGGCGAGTACGGCGGTGGCGGCCAGGACGGCGAGCCAGTTGCGCAGGTAGGGCAGCGGCAGCAGCGAGGAGTTGCCGTGGTCGTCGTGGGCGCGCAGCACGGCCGGGAGTCCGACGGCGGTCACGGCGGCGGCCACGACCAGCCAGCCGCGCAGCACCGGTCCGCGGGCCAGGTGGGCGCCGACCAGGCAGAGCAGCGGGAGCCAGACCCCGTCGTGCAGGACCAGCGCCCCGATCCCCCAGACCAGGACCTGCGCCGGGTCGGTGAGGTAGACGTCGGTCAGCAGGCCGTAGAGGCCGTAGCCGATCAGGGCGAGACCGGCGGCGAGGGCGGTGCCGCGGAGCCAGCCGGTCATCGGGACACCTCCAGCCGGGCGACCCACTTGGTCTGCAGCACGCCGGGGCGGTTCGGCGCGATGACGCGCGCGGGGAAGCCGTGGTCGGCGTCCAGCGTCTCGCCGTCGACCCGGAGGGCGAGCAGGGTGAGCGGGTCGTCGACGTACTGCGCGGGCATCTCCATCACCCGGTAGGGGCCCTCCTCCTCCAGCGAGGTGACCCGCACGGCGGAGCCGGCCGGCGCACCGGCCCGGGCCATCAGCTCGGCCACCCGGACGCCGCCCCAGCGGGCGCTCGCGCTCCAGCCCTCCACACAGGCGATCGGCAGGACCGCCTCGTGCTGGGGGAGCCGGGCCAGTTCGTCGAGACCGATCTCGTACGGCCGGGGGCCGTCCACCCGCAGCCGCCAGCCGGCGGGCACCTCCACCGTCCCGGCCTGCGCGGCGGTGCGGTTCACCGGGAGCCCCTGCGGGCCCAGGTCGGGCCGGCGCGGGGCCAGCAGGTTCAGCGGGCGCAGCCAGGGCACGCTCTGCCCGGCCGTGGTGAGCGTCACCGCGCCGACCGCCGCGGCGACCGAGGTCAGGAAGGCGCGCCGCCCGGGGACGGTGAGCCGGGGCCGGCGCCAGTTCCGGGCGATCAGCGGCGCCTTGGCCGCGAGGTGGACCAGCAGGCCGCCGGTGGCCAGCCAGCCGACCCAGAAGTGGGTCTGCCGGAACGGGAACGGCCACGGGTACCACTGGAGGGTGTTCAGCAGGCCGGTGAACAGTTCCAGCAGCAGGGCGGCCACCAGGACGGCGATGCCCAGCCGCTCCAGCGCGTGCGCCACGCTCCGGGCCGGCGGCCACTCGAACAACCGCGGGTAGACCGTCCAGAGCTTGGCACCGAGCAGCGGCACGGCGGCGATCCCGCTGATGACGTGCAGTCCCTGGGTGACGCGGTAGCCGTTCACCGGGCGCGCGGGCAGCAGGCCGGCGAGCCGACCCGTCGGGTCCTGGAGCAGGTGGCTGAGGAGACCCGTCAGGAAGCAGACCACCAGCGCGGCGCCCAGCCACCGGCCGAGGACGACGGCGGTGCGCGGCTCGTGCAGGGCCGAGCGGAAGACGCCGTCCCGGAACGGGCCGCGGCGCAGGGACGCGGGCGGCGGCGGGAGGGCGAGGCGGGGGCGGCGCCGGGCGCCGGGGTACTTGGAATCCACGCCCCCATCGAAGCGCCACCCGGCCCCGCGCGGCGGGTACGACGTGCTTACGGAAGTCGAACGGGGGCCGCCGCGGCCGTTCGCGCCGCCGCCGCGGTGGCAGGGTGAGCGGGTGGCCACTCGGACCCTTCTGCCCTGCACGCTCGCCCTCGCCGCCCTGGTGGCGGCCCTGGCGACGACCGTGACCGGCGGCGGCACGCTCGCCGACCGCGGCCCGCTCCACGGCTGGTACGCCCTCGACGCGGGCCTGTTCGTGCTGGCGCTGCTGCTCCTGCGGCGGGTGCCGGCCCGCCGGGTGGCGCCGCTGGTGCTGGCCGGGAGCGTGGCGGTCGCCGCCGTCGGACTGCTCGCACCGCCGCGGACCAGCGACGACGCCTACCGGTACGTCTGGGACGGCCGGGTGCAGGCGGCCGGCATCTCCCCCTACGCGCACGCCCCGGACGACCCGGCGCTGGCCCGGCTGCGCGACCCGGGTCTGTTCCCGGTGACGGACGGCTGCAGGGGGTGGGACGAGCGGCGGACGGCGGCGGGCGACTGCACCCGGATCAACCGGCCCGCCGTGCGCACCATCTACCCGCCGGTCGCGCAGGCCTGGTTCCTCGCCGTGCACCCCTTCGGGGGCGGGGTGCGCGGGGTGCAGGTGGGCGGCGCGCTGCTGGCGGTCGCGACCACGGGCGCGCTGCTGGTGGTCGGGCGGGGCGGCCGGCGGGCGGCGCTCTGGGGGTGGTGCCCCGGCATCACCGTGTGGGCGGTCAACGACGCGCACGTCGACACCCTCGGCGCGCTGCTGATGACCGTCGGGCTGGGCTGCGTGGCCGGCCGCCGGCCCGGCACCGGGGGCGTGCTGCTCGGCGCCTCGGTCGCCACCAAGCTGCTGCCGGCCCTCGCCCTGCCCGGGGCGCTGTCGGGTGCACTGTCGGGGGCGCTCGCCCGCCGTCCGACCCGCCGGGACGTCGCCGTCCTCGGCGCGGCGCTCGGGGCGTTCGGGCTGGCGTACCTGCCCCATGTCGCCGTCTCGGGCCCGGCGGTGCTCGGGTACCTGCCGGGCTACCTGCGGGAGGAGGGCTACGAGCAGGGGCACCTGGACCGGTTCGGGCTGCTGCGGCTGGCGCTGCCCGACCGCTGGGCGCCGTGGGCGGCGGCCCTGGTGCTGGCGGCGGTGGTGTGGCGGGTGCTGCGGCACGGCGACCCCCGCCGCCCGTGGCGGGGCGCGCTGCTGGTGACCGGGACGGCCCTGCTGCTCGTCGCGCCGGCCTACCCCTGGTACGGCCTGCTGGTGGTGGCCCTGGTCGCGCTCGACGGCGGTTGGGAGTGGCTGGCCGTCCCGGCCGCCGGGCAGGTGCTTTACCTGGTCGGCGGCGGGCCGGCGCAGCAGGCCGCGTACGGGGCCGCGCTGGCCTGCGTGCTCGGGGTGCCGGCGGTGCGCGGGCTCCTGCGCGCCCGGCGGTGCGCGGCCGGGGAACGGGCCTCGGCGGGCGCGCCGGAGATGACGAAAGCCTGACGGCTCGGCGTCGGGGCTGGTCGCGGGTACGGGCCGGCTGTTCCAATCGAGCCGTGGACAGTAGAGCGAAGCGATCCCGGGGCACCCCGGTGGGCCGGCGGGTGGTGCTCGGCCTGGTCGGCCTCGGCGCCGCCGGCGTGGCGGCCGGACCCTTTCTCCAACGCGCCCAGGACGCCCTGGCCGGCCAGGACCCGACCGGGCTCACCGGCCTGCTGCCGGGCGGCGGCGGCTTCCGGTACTACTCCGTGGTGGCCTCGGTGCCCTCCCGGGGCCCCGACACCTACAGCCTCACGGTGGACGGCCTGGTGGAGCGCCCCGGCAGCTACCGGCTGGCCGACCTCCAGGCGATGCCGCAGCGCCGGATCGTGCGCGACGTGCAGTGCGTGACCGGCTGGCGGGTGCCGAACACCCCGTTCGAGGGCGTGCCGCTGGCACACCTGCTGGACGCCGCCGGCGTCTCGGCGGGCGCCCGGGCGGTCCGGTTCAGCTGCTTCGACGGCGAGTACACCGAGAGCCTCACCCTGGAGCAGGCCCGGCGGGACGACGTGGTGGTCGCGCTCAAGCTCCAGGACGCCCCGATCTCCCACTCCCACGGCGGACCGGTGCGCCTGTACGTGGCGCCGATGTACTTCTACAAGTCGGCGAAGTGGCTGTCGGGCATCACCGTGACCGACACCGTGGAGCCCGGGTACTGGGAGCGCAACGGTTACGACGTCGACGCCTGGGTCGGCCGCTCGAACGGACGTGACGATGCCCCGACCGCCTGACCTCCTGCTCCGCTTCGCCCGCGCCGAGCGCTGGGTGCACCGCACCACCGCGGCCCTGATGCTGGTCTGCCTGGCCACCGCCGCCTGCCTCTACCTGGCGCCGCTGGCTGAACTGGTCGGCCGCCGACGCCTGGTGGTCACCGTCCACGTCTGGTGCGGACTGGCCCTGCCGGTACCGCTGCTGCTCGGGCTCGCCTTCCGGACGGTGCGGGCGGACGTGTCGAGGCTGAGCCGCTTCCACCCGGCGGACTGGGTCTGGCTCCGGGCGACCTGGGCCCGCGCCTCGTACCGCCCGGCGGGGAAGTTCAACGCCGGGCAGAAGCTCTACGCCCAGTGGACGCTGGGCGCGATGCTGGTGATCCTCGGGACGGGCCTGCTGATGTGGCTCACCCACCTGGCGCCGACGGCCTGGCGGACCGGCGCGACCTTCGTCCACGACTGGCTCGCGGCGGCCATCGCCGTGGTGACCGCCGGGCACGTCTGGATGGCCGTCCGGGACCCCGAGGCCCGGCGCGGCATGCGGACCGGGCTGGTCGACCGGCGCTGGGCCGGGCGCGAGCACCCGCTGTGGACGCAGGAGCGCCCGGCGGCGGACGCCGAAGCGGTGCCCGTCAGCGGGGACGGTCCGCCCTCCTGAAGGCGAGGAACCGGCGGCCGAGGGCGGACCAGCGCTCGGTCTCGACCAGCCCGGCCCGCTCGGCCCGGCGGGCGGTGGCCGCCGCGCCGCAGCGGGCCCAGGCGAACGGCGGTCCGAGCCGCCCGTCGTAGCCCTCCACCCGGACGGTGATCCGTTCGTCGATCTCCCGCGGATCCACCTCGACCAGCAGCACGCCCCCCGGCGCGAGGAGTTCGGCGCCGCGGCGCAGCAGCAGCCCCGGGTCGCCGCCGATGCCGAGGTTGCCGTCGGCGAGGAGCGCCCCGCCCCAGCGGCCCTCGGCGGGCAGCCGGTCGAACACCGAGCGGCACAGGGCCGGGCCGCCGAGGCGCCGGGTGCGGTCCACCGCCGCTCCGGTGATGTCGACGCCGAGCGCCGGCACGCCCAGCTCCAGCAGGGCCGCGACCAGCCGGCCGGGTCCGCAGCCGAGGTCCACCACCGGCGCGGCCAACCGGCGGCAGCGCTCCAGCAGCCCGTGGTCCGCCCCGGCGGCGGGTGCGCACCAGCGCTCGACGTCGAGCGGGATCCGGTGGCCGTCCTCGCCGCGCAGCCAGAGCGGGCCCCGCCCGGCGCGGACGGCCTCGGCGAACGGGTCGTCCACCCACGCTCCGGCGGCGACGGTCATCGCGTCACCTCCGAGGTGGTCCCGTGCGCGTCGTCGGCCTGCTCCGGGCCACCGGTCCCGAGCGCGTCGGCCGCCTCGGTCGCGTCGTGGGCCTCGACCGCGTCGGCGAGCCTCATCGCGCGCAGGCGGGCCGCGAAGCCGCTGTGCGGAGCCTCGGCGGCGACCAGCCGCGCGTCGGCGACGGTGTCCACGTCGGTGAGCACCGGGAGGTGGTGGACGGCGAGCCGCTCGGCGGTCAGACGGTCGAGCAGGGCGCGCCCGGTCTCCGGCGTGGACATCGGCAGCCCCAGCAGCAGCCGCCGGGCCAGCTCCCCGGTCGGCCGGGCCAGCCCGAGCGCCCAGAACCCGCCGTCGGCGGCCGGCCCGTACCAGGCGTCGGCGCCCCCGCGCCGGGCCGGCGACAGCGGCTCGGCGAGCAGCGCCGCGTCCACCTGCGGGGTGTCCATGCCGACCAGCAGCGCCGGCGCCTCCGGGGCGGCCTCGGCGGCGTGCGTGAAGGCGGCCGCCAGCCGTTCGTCCAGCCCGCCGCCCCGCTGCGGCACGACCTGCCAGCCGGGCGGGAGCCAGCGCCCGGCCTCGCCGTCCAGCACGAGCAGCCGCCGCCCGGCCGGTACCCGGCCGAGGGTGGCCAGCGTGTCGGCGAGCGCGGCCTCGGCCAGCGCCGCGGCCTGCTCGGGTGTGCAGGGCGGGGTGAGCCGGGTCTTCACCCGCCCCGGGGCGGGCGACTTGGCGATCACCAGCAGGGTGGCCGGCGGCGCGGCCAGCACGGCCCGCATGTCGCGGACGGCCTGCCGGGTGCCGCGCACGGTACCGGTGACCTTGGAGCGACCGGTGCGCGGCAGGTAGTCGACGGGCGTCTCGGCGATCCGCATCCCCGCCGCCGAGGCGGCGAGCACCATCTCCAGCGGGTAGCCGGAGCGGCGGTCGCCCAGGCCCAGGGCCAGCAGCCGCTCACGGCGGGCGGCCCGCATCGGCCCGAGGTCGTGCAGCGGCGCCCCCGTCCGCGCCCGCAGCCGGCGGGCCAGCACGGCGTTGGCCAGCCGGGCGTGCGGCGGCCAGGCCCCGGCGGCCGCCGGCATGCGCCGGCCCAGGACGAGGTCCGCCGAACCGGCCAGGACCGGCGCGGCCACCCGCGGCAGCTGGGCGGGGTCCAGCGAACCGTCACAGTCCAGGAAGCAGACCAGCTCGGCGGTGGCGGCGAGCAGTCCGGCGTGGCAGGCGGCGCCGAAGCCGCGCCGCGGCTCCTCGACGACGGTCGCGCCCAGCGAGCGCGCCAGGTCGGCGGAGCCGTCGCGGGAGCCGTTGTCGACGACGATCGCCCGCCAGCCCGCGGGGATCCGCCCCAGCACCCAGGGCAGCGCCGCGGCCTCGTCGAGACAGGGCAGGATCACATCGGCGGACGGCGGTCCGGCGGACGGTACGGGGGGAGTCGGAGAGATCACGTCGGCCACGCTAAGGGCGGCCGGCCCGGCGGCGGCCGAACCGCGCCCTTACGAAAGTCCAACGGCGGGCACCGCCCCGGCCCGGCCGCGCCAGCGATCTTACGGAACCCGAACGTGCGCCGGCGCGACCCGTCCGGCCCCGCCCGCAGCTCGTATCCTCGGCGAGGTGAACGAGAGCCCCGCCTTCGGCGGACCACCCGACCCCGCCCGCATCCTGGTGATCGACGACGACCTCACCGTGGCCGAGGTCGTCGCCGGCTACCTCACCCGGGCCGGCCACCGGGTCGACCGGGCGAGCGACGGGAACCAGGGCCTCGACCTGGCGCGCCGGCACCGCCCCGACCTGCTGGTCCTGGACCTCATGCTGCCCGGGATCGACGGCCTCGAACTGCTGCGCAGGCTGCGCGCCACCGAGGCCGGTGCCGACCTGCCGGTGGTCATGCTCACCGCCAAGGGCGACGAGGCGGACCGCATCCTCGGCCTGGAACTGGGCGCGGACGACTACGTCACCAAGCCGTTCAGCCCGCGTGAACTCGTGCTGCGGGTCCAGTCCGTGCTGCGCCGCTCCCGGGCCGCCGCGCCCGCCCTCACGGTCCCCGGACCGCTGGTGTCCGGGGACATCACGCTCGACCCGCAGGCCCGCCGCGCGCACCGCAGGGGGTGTGAACTCCTCCTCACACTCCGGGAGTTCGACCTGCTCGCGTTCCTCCTCCGGCACCCCCGGACGGTTTTCGCCCGGCAGGAGCTGATGCAGCGGGTCTGGGGCTGGGACTTCGGCGACCTGTCCACCGTCACCGTCCACGTCCGCCGGCTGCGCGAGAAGATCGAGGACGACCCCGCCGCACCGACCCTGATCACCACCGTCTGGGGCGTCGGCTACCGCTACGACCCGGTGACGGCGGACGCGCCAGGGGCGACGACGGAACACCGCACGGACCGCAAGGACGGCTCGGAGTGAAGGACCTGCTGCTGATCGCCCTGTTCGCGGGGCTCGGCGCCACCGGTGCCGGTCTGCTCGGCTGGGTGGCGGTGCGACTGCTTCGCCGCCGCTCGATGGCGCTCTCGCTCTTCTGCGTCGCCGTCGTCACCGTCCTCGCGGTCACCTCCGGGACGTTCGCCGTCGCCCAGGCGATGTTCCTCTCCGGACACGACCTCGGGGTGGTGATCACCGTCCTCGGGATGGCCTCCGTGGTCTCACTGCTCACGGCCGCGCTGCTCGGCCGCCAGGTGGTGGCCGGCAGCCGGGCGCTCACCGAAGCCGCCCGCACCGTCGGGAGCGACGCCGGCTTCACCGCGCCGGCGCACCCGCTCGGGCTCGAACTGGCCCAGCTCAGCGAGGAACTCGCCGCCACCAGCGCCCGGCTCGCCGAGTCGCGCGCCCGGGCGCAGGCGCTGGACGCCTCGCGGCGCGAGCTGATCGCCTGGATCTCCCACGACCTGCGCACCCCGCTGGCCGGGCTGCGCGCCATGGCCGAGGCGCTGGAGGACGGCGTGGCCGAAAGGCCGGAGCAGTACCTCAAGCGGATCCGCTCCGAGGTCGAGCGGCTCACCGGGATGGTCGACGACCTCTTCGAACTCTCCCGGATCCAGGCCGGCGCGCTGTCCCTGTCGCTCGCCCGGGTGTCGGTCTACGACCTGGTCGACGACGCGCTGGCCGGCGCCCACCCGCTGGCCCGGCAGCGCGGTGTCCGCCTGGAGGGCCGGCAGGTCGCCGCCGAGCCGGTCGAGGTGGACAGCGGTGAGATCACCCGGGTGCTCGGCAACCTGCTGGTCAACGCGATCCGCTCGACGCCCGAGGACGGTGTGGTCGCCGTCTCCGCCCGCCGCGAGGTGGACGAGGTGGTGCTCTCGGTCACCGACGGCTGCGGCGGCATCCCGGAGCAGGACCTCTCGCGGGTCTTCGAGACCGGCTGGCGCGGCAGCGCCGCCCGCACGCCGCGGCGCGATCGCGGTGAGGGCGGCGAGGGCGGGGACAGCGGCGCCGGGCTGGGGCTGGCCATCGTCCGCGGCATCGTCGAGGCGCATGCCGGCCGGGCCCGGGTGCACAACGTCGCCGGGGGCTGCTGCTTCGAGATCGCGCTCCCGGCGGCGCGCGGCTGACCGCCCGGGCCGGGCCGTTCTCGGGGGCCCCGGACCGGCCCGGTCGGGCCGGTCCGGGGCAGATCCGGGTCAGACCCGGTCAGACCCGCAGGGGCGCCGCCGCGAACTCGGCCATGCCCGCCCGGAACGGCACCCGGGCCCGCCAGCCCAGCTCGGCCCGGAGCCGGGAGGAGTCGGCGGTGATGTGCCGGACGTCCCCGAGCCGGTACTGGCCGGTCACCACCGGCGCCGGGCCGCCGTGGGCGTCGGCCAGCGCCCGGGCCGTCTCGCCGACCGTGCGCACCTCGCCGCTGCCGACGTTGTACGCCCGGGTACTGCCCGGCGGGCGGCCGCCGACGGACCCCAGGGCCGCCAGATTGGCCGCCGCGACATCGTCGACATGGACGAAGTCCCGGCGCTGACCGCCGTCCTCGAAGACCCGGGGAGCCTCGCCCCGGGCGAGCGCGGAACGGAACAGCGAGGCCACCCCGGCGTACGGGGTGTTCCGCGGCATGCCCGGGCCGTAGACGTTGTGGTAGCGCAGCGCCAGCACCGACCCGCCGCTCGCGCGGGCCCAGGCGGCGGCCAGCTGCTCCTGGGCGAGCTTGGTGACGGCGTACACGTTGCGCGGGTCGCCCGGCGCGTCCTCGGTGACCAGGCCCGGCCGCAGCGCGGCGCCGCACACCGGGCACGGCGGTTCGAACCGGCCGGCGTCGAGATCCTCCGGCCGCCGCGGGCCGGGTGCCACCTCGCCGTGCGCCGGACACGTGTACCGGCCCTCGCCGTAGACCACCATCGACCCGGCCAGGACCAGGCTCCGCAGGCCGGCCCGGGCCATCGCGGAGAGCAGGACGGCAGTGCCGAGGTCGTTGCAGCCGACGTACTCGGGCGCGTCGTCGAGGTCGAGGCCGAGACCGACCATCGCCGCCTGGTGGCAGACCGCGTCCACCCCGGCCAGCGCCCGTTCCACCGTCGACGCGTCGCGGACGTCACCGTGGCGGAACTCCACGCCGGCCGGCAGTTCGGGCGCGGCCCCCGACGGATGGACGGCGGGCAGCAACGCGTCCAGCACGCGGACCTCGTGACCCGCCGTGACCAGGGCTCGCGCGACGGCCGAACCGATGAACCCGGCGCCGCCGGTGACCAGAATCCTCATGCCCGGCGACGCTACCGGCCGGTGACGGCCGGGGGAGCGACGCAGGGCATCGCGTCATGCTTCGGTAAGCACCGGCCCGGGCCGTGCACCCGCCACCCGTGCTCCGCCGTGTGCGTCGCGCGGGGCGACGGCCGGCGGGCCGGCGCCGCCCCGGGTCCGGGGCCGTGCGCGCCCGCCCCCGGGCCTGTCGGTCCGGGCCGGGCGGACTCCGCTGGTCCACAATGCTGGCAGTCACCGATGCCGACGGGCGGTGCGCCCGGACGGGGGAGCCCCATGAAGAGCGCCGATCTGCTCGCCGATGCCTTCGGCCGGATCCACGAGGCCGTCCACGACGTGGTGGACGGCCTCACCGCCGAGGAGTTGGCCGAGCGCGTCGACCCGAAGGCCAACTCGATCGTCTGGCTGGTCTGGCACCTGACCCGCATCCAGGACGACCACATCGCCGATGCCGCCGGGACCGAACAGATCTGGACCGCCGACGGCTGGTTCGACCGCTTCGCCCTCGGCTTCCCCGCCGCCGCCACCGGCTACGGTCACCGCGCCCGCGATGTCGCGGCCGTCCGCGTGGACTCCCCGGAGCTGCTCACCGGCTACCACGACGCGGTGCACGAGCGGACGCTGTCCTTCGTCCGCGGTCTGACCGGCCCCGCGCTGGACCGGGTCGTGGACGAGGCCTGGAGCCCGCCCGTGACCCTGGGCGTGCGCCTGGTCAGCGTCATCTCCGACGACCTCCAGCACATCGGCCAGGCGGCCTTCGTCCGCGGCGTGCTCCGGCGGGGCTGACCCCGGGCGGCCGGCGCCAGGCCTCGTCGAAGCGGTCGCCGACCCAGCCGGTGAGGGCGGGCGGCGCAGCGGGACTACCACCGCACCCCGTTCCATCCGCCGGTGCCCCCGATGTCGCCCGAACGGGTCAGCCCGGCGGCGCACGGTGGGTGCGCTCCGGCCGGAGCGCACCCCATTCGCCGGGGCGCTCACGGGGTGGATCCCCAGCGTCCACCGGCGAAGTGCGACAGGGCGACCTCCAGCGCCAGCGGGACCGTCCCGGTCGGTCCCAGGTCCCAGACCCGAATCCAACCATCCCGGTCGGTACGGTACTTCGGTCCGACGAGGCCGGGCCTCGGCAGCACCGCCAGGTGGTACTGGGCCGGAAGGAGGGCTCCCATGCCCGTGGGCGCCGGGGCCTTGCGGACCTGGACCCCGGTCACGTCCTCCCAGCTCAACCGCAGCCGGCGGCCCCGGTTGAGCTCGACCGCGTCCGCGTCGACGCGCAGTTCCGTTCCCACGGCGCGCAGTCCCAGCGCGGCCAGCAGGAGCAGTGCCACCAGGACCGCCAGCACGAGCCGGTCCCGTACCAGGAGGTCCCAGGTCTGGTGCCAGTCGTTGCGGAAGCCGGTGGCCGAGGACAGCGGTGCGACGACCACGAGGTAGGCGACGACCGGCATCACCAGGTCGAAGCCCAGCAGCCGCAGGGCGCGCAGGCTGGTGGCGCTGCTCCGCAGGCGTACCGCACCGGGCCGGGCGGCGGTTCCGGCGGCCCGGTCGGGACTCGCTCCGGCGAGCCGTCGCCGCAGTCCGGCGTGGCGGAACTGGTAGACCCCGCCGACCTGTCGCAGCACGCCCAGCCGGTGCGCGTCCTCCAGGAACCCGATCGTGTCCGTCGGCAGCCGCCGTCGGCACGCCAGGACGAGCCGGGTGGCCGTCCAGCGTCCCCACCGGCTCAGGGCGGCCAGCGCCAGGGCGGAGCAGGACCAGGCGACGGCGAGTGCCGCGACGGCCGGCAGCGGACGTCCGTCGAACCAGCGGAAGAACCCCACGCAGAGTCCCGCGACGACGGGGGCGAGGACCACCGCTCGGGCGGAGGCGATCCGCCGTTCGTCGTCGAGCAGCAGCCGGGGCCGCAGGGCCGTGTCGGAGTCGGCCGGTCGGGTGAGCAGCACGTCGGCGAGCACGGGGAGGAAGAAGGCCGCCAGGATCGCCGGTGCCCCGGACGGGGTGACCGACCCGGCGACGGCCAGGACCGCGGTCACGGCGGGAAGGGCCGGGAGGAACCGGCTACCGGTTCGGACCGGGCGGCGGGGGCGCTCGCCCTGGCCTGGGAAGAGGTGCTTGGCGGTGACCGCTCCGACGACCGTCGCCACCGTGGACAGTCCCGCCGAAGCGGCGAGCGCCTCGGCGGCGGTCGTGAACGGCGCTCCGGTCGAGGACTCGCCGAGGGAGAGCAGGGCGGCGGCCGCGTAGGCCGCGCCCGTTCCGACCAGCGCCACCGCGACCAGGACGACGGCGCCCCAGACGACGGGGCGGGTCGGTGCGGCCAGGATCTGCCACCAGGCGATGTCCTGCGTCCGTCCGCGGTCCAGCAGGCCGGCAAGGAAGCGGAGGTAGCCGAGGGCGCGCTTCTCCCCCCAGGGCCGCACCCCGCCCGGGATGTGACGGGGCGTCGGCCCTCGGGAGAAGACGGCCGGTACGAGTCCTTCGAGGAGGTGGTCCTCGATGTGTGCCCGGGTCGGCAGGCGTCCGGGGTCGAGCAACTCCTCCGGACCGGCCGCACCGCGTGCGTAGACCGTCGAAGCGAGCCAGAGCATGAGGGGGGAGGAGAGGGCCCGGGCGAGGGGGCCGCCGGGATTCCCGAGCAGTTCCGCGAAGACCGGCTGCCACCGTGCGAGCCGTTCCGGATCGCATTCCCGGGCGAGGTAGTCCCGTCCGTCCTGCGGGGTGACCGGGCAGGCCCGGAGCACGGGCATGGCCCGGAGGAATGACTCCTCGGCCGCGGCCGCCTTGAAGGCCTCTGGTCGGGAGAGCAGCACCAGAGGCGATCCGGTGCTCGCCCGGGAGCGCTTCAGCGCGGTCACCACCACGTCGGCCCGGGCCGGCGGCACGAGTTCGTCGAGGCCGTCCAGCAGGGGAACGATCTTCCGGGACTGGACCAGCGCCTCGACGATGCCTGCGGCGGAGCCGGCGGCGAGGTCGCCGTAGTCCTCTGTGACGCGCTGGACGATCCAGTCGTCGAGGCTGTGCTTCTCCGGCTCCCAGCCCGACAGCGAGAGGACGACGGGAACGGCGTCCCCGGGCCCGCGCCGCTCCAGCATCCCCAGGACCAGGAGAACCGCCAAGGAGGACTTCCCCGCTCCACCCGGTCCGGTGACGACCAGTCGGGCCGGCCCCGGCAGCCGGGCGATCAGCTCGTCGAGGCCGAGGCGGTCAGGTCGGACCTCGGTGTGGTCGGCGGTCGGCGCCCACCGGGCCTCCCACCGCACCGCCAGGCGGCCGGGGCCTGTCAGACCGCGGACGTTGGCCTCGTCCTGCCACTGGGCGCCGACCCGCAGGGCTAGCCGGTCGGCCGCGTCGCTCACGGGGTCGCGGGGGTGGATCACGGAGATCCCGATGTTCTTCCCCTGCGCCACGAGCTGCGCCGAGCCCTCGTAGCGGTTGTGCACCGAGTCGGTCATGCCTCCATGGTGTCAGGGCCCGCTCGGCCGCAGGTGATTCCGAAGGACTGCATATACCGTCTATCGACATATCGCGTCGGGCGACTTATGGTTCTCGTGGTGATCGTCAGCCGCGTGGCCCGCGTGGCCCGCGCGTCCTCCGGCCTGCCGTCAACTCCGCGACGGCGAAGAGTCCGTGGGTGACTGACGAGCCGTCATCGGCCGTGGCGCGCGTAGGTGTCACGGACATCCGTTCCGCTGTTCACGGGAGGACCGCAGTGCACCAACGCTCTCGCACGCCCAAGGCGCTCGGCGCCGGCCTGGCCGCCGTTCTGAGCCTCGGCCTCGCCGCACCGGCCGCGCTGGCCGTTCCGGCCGCGCCGGCCGCCGACACCGATCCCGTCCCCACGCTGGTGGACGGCCAGGAGACCGCCACCCCGCAACTGGTCACCGGTCTTCATGAGTCGGCGCCGGGCAGCCCGGCCGACGCCGCCCGGGCCCACCTCGCGGCGCACCCGGAGCGCTACCGGATCGACCCGGGGCAGCTCACCGAGGTCGCCGCCGAGCGCGGCGCCGACGGCCGGAGCACCGTCAGGTTCCAGCAGTACCACGGCGGTGTGCCCGTGCTGGGCGCGCAGTACCTGGTCCACCTGACCGGTGACGGCGCCGGTCAGCGGGTCGAGTCCGTCGGCGGCAAGTACTTCACCGGGCTCACCGCGCCGACGACGGCCACCGTCCCCGCCGCCGTGCTGCGCGACCTGGCGCTCGGCGAGGTCAAGGACCCGGGCGCCCGGGCCGGGGCCACCGTGGAGGACCACGGCGCGGTGGTCGTGCCCGGTGGCACCGGCCGGCTGGCCCGGCACTTCACCGTGCGGGCCGCGGACCCGGCGGGCGGCGGGCAGGCCCGCGAGGTCTACGTGGACGCGAACCTCGGGGTGGTCGCCCTCGTCCACGACTCCCGCTCCTCGGCCCCGGCGGCCACCACGGGTGCCAAGGCCGCCGCGGTCGGCGTCGAGCCCGCCACCGGCACCGCGCCGGACTTCTTCGGCCGCCCGGTCAAGGTGGACATCGGCCGCCTCCCGGACGGGAGTTACCAGTTCAGCGACCTCACCCGGCCCGCCGCCGTCACCACCTACGACGCGGCCGGCGAGGGGGTCGGGCGGGGGCTGCCCACCGACCTCGCCGTGGTCCACGCGCCCGGTCCGGACTTCCCGGCCGCCACCGGCACCGTCGGCGCCACCGACGCGCACGTCAACGCCGGTATCGTCTACGACTTCTACCGCGACCGGCTCGGCCGGGACGGGCTGGACGGCAAGGCCGGCCCGATCGTCTCGGTGGTCAACGCGACCGCGTGGGGCGAGCCGCTCGCCAACGCGTCCTGGGACGGCACCAAGATGGTCTACGGCGGTGGCGACGACAAGTTCCGCCCGTTCTCCGTCGCACTCGACGTGGTCGGCCACGAGATGACCCACGGTGTCGTCGAGAACACCGCCGGGCTGCTGATGGCCGGCCAGACCGGCGCGATGGACGAGGCGCTGGCGGACTACTTCGGCAACGCCATCGAGGTCACCGCCCGGGGCATCCCGATGACCGACCCGAAGGCGGGCCTGCTCGGCGAGAACCTCTGCCGGACCGGTACCCCGGAGGCCTGCGCGGGGAGCCGGCGGCTGGACAACCACCGGACCACCGTCGACGACTACCTCGGCGTGCCGACCGACGTCGACAGCGGCGGGGTGCACCTCAACTCCACCATCTTCAGCGGCGCGCTCTGGGACATCCGGCGCACCCTGGACCCGCTCACCGCCGACCGGGTGGTCTACCGGGCGCTCGCCGCCTACCTCACCCCGCTGGACGACTTCGTCGCGGGACGCAACGCCGTCCTCGCCGCGGGCCAGGACCTCGGGCTCAGCCGGGCCCAACTGCGGACGGTGGCCGGGGCGTTCGACGCCCACGGGATCCGGGCCGGCTGGCAGAGCCGGATCGGCGCGGACAGCCGCACGCTGCTGCGCGGCATCACCGGGACGGGCGCCCCGGCGGTCGCGGCCGGCCGCTGGGTGATGGCCAGCGCCGAGCGGCCCGGTGCCACCGAGGCGCTGTACACGGGCCCGATCACCGGAGGCGGCGGCCCGACCCGGCTCAGCCCGGAGGACGGGCGCGCGCACGGCTACCCCGCCACCGACGGCACGTCCGCCGCGTGGATCTCGCTCGGCGGCCAGGGCCAGGACAGCTGGAAGATGGAGGTGCTGACCCGCTCGCTGGCCGGCGGCCCGGTCCGTACCCTCTACTCCTCCCCGTCGCGGCTCCCCGCCGACGTCCGGGTGTCCGGCGGCGACATCGCGTTCCGGGCGAGCGACCCGAGCGTCAACCTGAACCGGGTGTTCCTCTCCCACGACGGCGGACCGGCGGTGCCGCTGCCGCTGCCCGTCGGCCACGACGTGCTGAGCGTGACGCTCAAGGACGGCGTCCTCGGCTGGACCGAGCGTTGGGTGGGCGACCAG
The DNA here is from genome assembly GCF_055561235.1 of Kitasatospora sp. NPDC022856. Classification (NCBI taxonomy): domain Bacteria; kingdom Bacillati; phylum Actinomycetota; class Actinomycetes; order Kitasatosporales; family Streptomycetaceae; genus Kitasatospora; species Kitasatospora sp. NPDC022856. The sequence goes on from NZ_JBVHHE010000017.1 coordinate 209,022, forward strand.
GGAGCCGACGTCTACGCGCCGACCGTCTACTCGATCGCGCTCGGCAAGGTCACCGCCCAGTACGTGGTGCCGGCCTCGAAGGCGAAGGTCGGACCGGCCCTGCTCACGGGCGGGCGGCTGGTCTGGACGGAGACCTCCGGCGACGGCGGCAGGCGCACCTCGATCCGCTCCGGCGCGGTGGACGGCTCCGGGGTGACCGACGTGGTGTCCGGTGACGGGCCGAACGCCCCGTCGAACGGGACCCTCACCGCCTCCGACCGGGCCGTCACCTACCAGGTGGGCACGGACGAGCAGCGGGGCGAGTGGAGCAACGCCGCGCTGCCCAAGCTCTGGCAGGTGCCGCTCGCCGGCGGCACGCCGGAGCGGGTCTCCTGCAACCGCGGCGGCCAGTACCGGCCCGCCGCCGAGCAGGGCACCCGGGTGGTCTGGGTGGACGCCACCGCCGGCCGCAGCGACCTGGTGGTCCGCGACCGGCCGGCCGGCGGTTGCTGATCCTCCGCGCACTCCGTGCCCGGCGGCGGGCCGCACCCTTCGTGCGGGCCCGCCGCCGGGTCGGGTGGTTCCGCCCGCCCGCCCCCGCTCGGCCGGGTGCTCGGTCGGCCGGGCGTCCGGTCACGGCTCGGCCCGGCGGCCGACGAGGTCGGCGAAGTACTGGCGGTCCCGCAGGGTCGGGGGCAGCGGGTGGCCGAGCAGGACGTGCAGGTTGCACGCGGCGAGGGTGTAGGCGTGGAAGAGCAGGTCCGTGGTGGTGTCGGCGCCCAGCTTGCGCAGCACGGTCGGGGTGCCGCTGCTGCGGCGGGCCAGGTCCTGCCAGGCGGCCCGGCTCCGCGGGTCGTCGCCGAGCGCGTCCAGCACCTCCTTGGCGAGGGTGGCGCGCTCCGGCCAGCGGTCCCCGGCGGCGGCGTACGCGTCGGCCACCCGGTACGGGGACTGCGCGATGTGGACCAGCGCGCTCACCGGGGCGCCCTCGGGTGCGGGACGCTCGGACCACCGCACCAGGGTGTTGCGCCGATGGCTGGTGGTGACGTCGTACATCACGCTCTTGATCCGCAGCAGGGCGGCCAGTTCGCCGACCAGCGGGAGCCGTGACCGGGGGAGCGGGCGCCAGGTCATCCCGGCGGAGGCGTTGACCACGACGTTCTCGTCGACCTCGTACTGCGCGGGCGGCCGGTCGGCGCGCCGGGCCCGGTCCGCGAGCGCGGTGAGCCACTGGTCGGCCATGTTGTCGTAGACCCCGCCGTCCGTCAGCACCAGCTCGGCGGCGGTCGCGGCGGGATCGCCGCCGTCCGGACCGGCGGCGGACCCGTTCGGACCGGCGGCGGACCCGTTCGGACCGGCGGCGGACCCGTTCGGACCGGCCGCCGCGTAGTGCCGGGCGGCGGGGAGACGCCGGACGGCGAAGGCGCCCGGCAGGCAGGCCGAGACCTGCACCGCGGTGGACAGCGCGAGGTCGCCCGGGCCGCCGGTGCCGAAGCGGTACCCGTAGGTGAAGGCGGGCGAGAGGTAGAAGTGGTCGCCGCTCTGCAGTTCGGTGGCGCAGAAGACGTGGTCGACCGAGCGCCGCACGTCGCGCAGCCCGGTGGCGACGCCGTCCCGGTTGAACAGCTCGCGCGCCAGGGCCGTGTCCACGACGGCGCTGCGCCGTTCGAAGAACAGCAGCGCACCGGCGGACAGCAGCAGACCGGCCACCAGCAGGAGGCCGGAGAGGAGCCGGACGCCGTCGACCGCCGCGACGACCACCCCGGTGAGCGTGACCGCGGCGGCCGCGCCGCCGAGCACGAACAGCGAGCGCACGTACGCGTTGGTCGACGGGCCCCAGAAGAACAGGCCGGTGTGGGCGCAGTGGCGGATCAACGGGCGGACGCGGTCGGCGAACTCCGTGCCGGGGCCGTCGCGGTAGTCGGTCTCGTGGGCGACCACGCCGTTGGCGACCGAGCCGCCGGACACCGAGGAGATCGCCACCACCTCGCGGTGCCGGCCGACGTCGGCCAGGTAGATGAGGGCTCCGATGCCCCACATGGTGGCGCGGTAGCCGCCACCGGAGAGGGCCACACCGATCTTCGCCATGTCAGACCTCCACGGTCGTGCCCGCCGCCGGAGCTGCCGGGGTCGCCGGGCCTGTCGGGCCTCCCGGGCCTGTCGGGGTCGGCGGGCCCGGCGCGTCCGGCGGGTAGACGGCGGTGTAGCCGAGCGTCCGCTGCCGGTCGGGGTCGGCCCACGGATCCGTCGTCGGGCTGCGGTAGTTGAACACCAGCTCCGGCGGCCCGGGGGTCCGCTCCGGGGTGCCGATCAGGCGCAGCACGGCCGCCCGGTCCGGGTGCTTGAACTTGTCGCCGTTCGTCGAGATCAGGAAGCGGCGGGTGGCGAGCAGCGCCAGCAGCTCGTCCGTGGTGTTGGCGGCGCTGCCGTGGTGCGGCACCTTGAGGGCGTCCACCGCCAGCCGGTCCGCGCCGCGCCCCGGACCTCGCTCCGGACCGCGCTCCGCCAGGAGCCGGGTCAGACCGCGCGCCAGGACGTCGCCGTGGCCGTCGCCGGTGAGCAGGACGCGGTGGTCGCCGACCTCCAGCAGGAACGCGATGCTCGATCCGTTGGGGACCGAGCCGTCCACCCGCTCGCCGCCGAGGAGGTCGTCGGCCAGGCCGCGCAGGTCCTTGCGGCGGGCCAGTCGTTCCAGCGCCTCCCCGGGGCGTCCGGGGGTCACCCCGAGGCCCTTGAGGACCTTGGTCCATTCCTTGCGCAGCGCGAGCAGCTCCGCCCCGCCGGGGGACACCACGGTGACGCGGGCGCCGCCCGGCAGCACGGCCGAGGGCAGCGGCCCGCGGGCCGGGACCCGGACGGCGGGCGCCTCCACCCGGGCCGTGCGGAACGCCGCGTTCCAGGCGAGGTGCTGGCTGCCGATCAGGGCCTGGAGCATCTCGCCCTGGTCCGCGCCGAGCAGGTCGGCGTCCTGGGTGAGCTGCGGCCAGCCGTTGAACCAGACGTCGCCGATCGACAGGCCGAGCGCGGTCCGGTCCTGGAGGAGGCGTACGACGCCTTCGATGTGGTCGGCGTCCACGTGCGTCACCACCAGCACGTCCAGGTGCCGGTCCGGCTTCGGCAGCGCCGAGACGCGGTCGAAGACGGCCCGGTAGGTGGTGTTCGGTCCGCCGTCGACGAGCATCCGGTGGACCTCGCCGCCCGGCCCGGGCCACTCGATCCACAGCGCGTCGCCGTGTGCGGCGGGCAGCAGTTGCACGGTGATCACGGCGTGCCTCCCACAGGGGTTCCGGCCGCGTTCGCGTTCGCGGTCGTGCTGATGGCCGTGCTGCCGGCCGGGCTCTCGACGAGCCAGCGGGCGTCGCCGAAGGCCACGATCGACATGGCGAGGGTGAACCCCCGGGCGAGCAGCAGCCGGCGGATGTCACGCACCAGCTCGCCGATGCTCTTCCCGTCGCTGGCCCGGTCGGCGAGCGTCGCGGCCCCGATGCCCGCCATCACGGCGGCCTGCCGGCCCAGGGTCGGTACGAGGGTCGCGACCACCACGGGGGCGCTCTCCTGGAGGAACTTCGCCGCGACGTTCTGCCAGCGCACCTCGGCCTGCGCCATGGTGCAGCCGAGCAGCATCACGACCGGGCCGGTGCCGCCGTCGTGCCGGTCGGACAGGATGTACCGGCGGTCGATCAGCACGGCGGCGAGCCTGCTCGGCCGGTTCGTCTTGCCGATCTCCAGCACGGCGGTGCTGCCCTCGTCGCTCGCGTTGTGCGGCAGGGCCACCAGCAGGGGCGGGCCCTGGGCCCTGACCACCTGCCGCCAGGCTCGCCAACTCGCCGCCGTGTGCAGCCCGTCGGCGCCGAACGAGGTGCGGAGCATCGCCGCCGTGACCGTGCGGTCCTGCGCCCGGACCTTGTCGCTCGCCGCGAAGAGCACGCTGTCGACCGGCCGCAGCGCCCGGCCGCGCTCCGTGGCGTCCGGCTCGACGATCGTGCCGGTGAGCCGGTCCCGCTCCACCCGCCGCTCGATCTCCATGCGCAGGCCCCAGAACCCGAGTGGGCAGATCGTCCGGCGGCCGGTGCCGTCGGCGCTGCCGGCGCCGCGGCGACAGGAGCAGGTGCCGGCCGCCAGGGCCTCGCGCCAGTGGGCGCAGAGCGTGGCGCCGTCCCGCGGGTAGCCGTAGTCGTAGACGAACTCCACCGGCCACAGTTCGGCCGCCTCGGCGGAGACCACCTGGAGGAAGGTGACGTCCTTCAGGCTCCCCAGGCCGAGCGTCGCCAACTGGTCGAACAGGGTGCTGCCCTGCTGGGCGAGGCCGCGCAGCAGGGCGTCCGGCGGCGGGAGTTCCGTCGCCGGCGCGCCGAGCTGCCGGTCGAGGTCGTCGGTGAGGAGCTGCTGTATCAGGGACCTGAACCGGTCGAGGTCGGCGAGCCGGACGGTGGTGCTCGTCCCGTTCAGGCGGATGTCGGCCCGGTCGTCGCTGTCGATGCGGATGACCGCCGCCCGGCGGTCGCCGGTGCCCGCGGAACCGGCTGTGTCGGTGCTGTCGGTGCTGTCGGTGCTGTCGCTGAGGGAGCTGAACACCTCGCCGTGCACGGTGATCTCCCGACCGGCGACGGGTCGGTCGGCCGCTCCGACCGGGCCGGTCAGCTCCAGCCGCTGCAACAGCCGGTCCCGGTGGTAGACGCGGGCGCCGCAGCGGATCTCCCGCTCGTCCGGCCCCACCGCGACCGGGAACACGGCCTCGCTGGACGCGCCCCGGTCCGGCAGGACGATCGCCTTGGACGTGTGGCGGCTCGCAGTGCTCCGCTCCTCGTAGAACTCGACGACGAGGCGCGCCCCGGTTCCTCGGAACGAGAGCCCCTCCTCGGGGAACTCCTCGGTGGCCGCGTGCCATTCGGGGCTGCCGGGCCCGACACGGAGGTGGATGTCGTGCACGGCGCCGGGCAGGAACGCCTGCCGGCGCGGTTCGCCCGTCGCTCGGACGGCGACGAGCGCCTGGAGGAAGCGGGCATCGGGCCGGCCGGGTGTGGGCCCGGCCCGGCGGGGCACCCGCAGGGCGGGGGTGACGGCGCGCTTGAACCGGCCGCCGAGGTGTCGGAAGGCGCCGGCCCGCGTGACAGGGCGGATCGTCACCCGCTCCGCCGGTGCGGGCAGCGAGGGTGGTGAGATGTTGTCTGCCTGGTGAACCGCCTCGCTGGCTCCCCCGGGCCCGGCCGGGTACGGCAGTGCGTCGGACAGCGCGCGGCGCTCGACCAGCCCGGGGCGGGCCACCGTCAGCCAGGAGCCCGCCCGGGCCGCCGCCTCGTCCAGCGGGCGGTCGTCGAGCAGCCCGTGGACCAGCAGGCGGAGCCAGTCGGCGGCACCGGTCCCGGCGAGGTCGGCGACGATCCAGCCGGAGGCCCCGAGACCGCGCGCCGTGCCGTCGAGCCGGGCCAGGTCGGCTCGCCCGGGCGGCTGCGGGGCGCACCACAGCACGCAGGTGGCGCCAACGCCGTCGCGGTGCTGCTCCAGCAGGGCGAGCCCGGTCGCACCGGAGACCACCAGGAGGTCGTCCGGCTCACCGGGGGTGGAGGTGTCCGCGATTCTCGGATCGGAGCGCAGGCCGTCGAAGAGTTCCCCGGCCGGGTCGGCCCCTACGGCGCCGACCCGTAGCGGCCGGTGCCAGGGCGGATCCGGTGCCAGGCTCACGTCCGCGACGTATACCGCGCCGACGGCGGGGCACAGGGCGGATAACCGCTCGACGAGCGGGCGCCGCTGGCTGGGCGGTACGTCGTGCAGGGCCAGTCGGACGGGGGCGGTGCCCGCGACGGCCTCGTCCCAGGCGCGGGTCAGCTCGTCCTGGAGCCCGGTGTCCCCGGCGATCCGGATGCGGATCCCAGGCGGCAGCCGCCACGCCCACGGCTCCCGCTCCGGCACGTCGAGCGCCGCGAGTGCTCCGCCGGTCGGGCCCGCACCCTCCCCACCCATCAGACCCGCGGCCGCCAGGGCCGCCGGCGCGATGGAGAGGATCTGGCTCAGCTCAGCCATGGGAGACCTCGTCACCGGCTCCGCCAGGAGGCCACCCACGACCAGGTCGGTCTCCCGACCCTTCCACTCTGCCACAGAAGGGGTGGCCCCCGGGGGGTACCGTCCGCGGGCAAGGACTGCGGTCTCAAACGTTGAACCGTCGAGCAGTTGACTCTCCGGCGGCGCGCGTCAGGTGCGCGGCAGTGATCCCACAGCGGCGAGGAACTCGGGGAGCGAGCCGTCGTGGCCGGGCAGAAGCTCGGCCGCCGTCCGCCAGAAACCGGGGCCCGCCGCTTCGGCGGCCCGCCCGACCAGTTCGGCGCAGCGAGTGGCCCAGGCGTCGCGTCCGGGTGCCCGCCGGGGGAGGTGGTGGCCGTGGCGCAGGGCTTCCCGGGCGGGCCGGATCGCGGCGAGCAGTTCGCGGTCGTCGAGCACCGCCGCCCGGCGGACGCGTTCGATCAGGTCCGACGCGGTGGAGGTCGTCCGCAGGTCGGCGAGTGCGGCCCGGGCGGTCGCGGGCCCGTGCGGGGCCAGTCGGGTCAGCCGCTCGCGGGGCAGGGCACGGGCCAGTTCGTCGGGGAACCCGGCGCGGTCGGCTAGCACGCACAGCACCGGCTCGGGCAGCGGGATCCGCGCGTGGGCCCGCACCAGCTCCGCCCACGGCGGGCCGTCGCAGGCGTGGCGGCTGCCGTCCAGCACCGCCTGTGCCTCGACCGGCCCGGCGCACCGCCGTAGCCGGGCCGGCAGGTCCGCGGCGGGTGGCTCCGGCGGCCGGCGCTCGGCCAGGAGGCGGCGCAACTCGGCGTCCGTGTGGGCGAGATGGTCGATGAACTGGTCCAGCCGGTCGTCCAGGCCGTGGAGCCAGGCCCGGATCGCGGTCGCGTCCCCGTTGCCGTACACGCCCAGGGCCCAGCGGGCGAAGAGTGCCCGGGGCGGCACTCCCGCCCGGTGGAACCGGTCGAGGACGGTCCGGGCGAAGTACTCCCTGGTCCGGAGCCGGCGCAACGGGTGCTCGGCCATCGCGGCCAGTTCGTCGTCGCCGAGCCGCCCGACCAGCGCGGCCAGCACCTCCGGCGGCGCCTGCACGAGAACCCGCAGGTCGGGCCGCCCGGCGGCACCGGCTGCCGGGCGGCCGAGGCCCCGGAGCAGGCCGCGCAGGCTGCCGCGGTGGCCGGGGAACCGCTCCGCGGCGGTGCGCCAGGCCCGGGGATCGGCGCCGGTCCCGGCCCGCAGCGCCACGCCGACGGCCTCCCAGAAGCCGTGGACCTGCCGGTGGTTGTGGTCATAGCCGTCGACGGCCGCGACCAGCAGGTCGACCCTCGGGGTGGCGTGCAGCAGGTCGGCCGCGTTCTCCCCGGTCAGCACGTGGCGCAGCAGTGACGGCCGCAGCTCGCCGATCCGGGCGAGCCCCGGTCGCCAGGCCCAGGGCGGCAGTTCCTGCTGCCGGGCCACCAGACGGTTCGCCACCGCCGGCTCCCAGGGGGTGAGCAGCTCGGCGGTGAACGCGTCGGGGCAGTCCCGGCGCGCGATCAGGGCGCGCCGCTGGCGCCGCTCGAACGGCTCCCGGCGATGGGCGGCGGCGAGCGCCGGCCAGTCCACGGGGGCGGCGGCCAATACCGCGTCGCACTCCAGCACCGACCGGGCCGCGCGCAGCCCCGCCGTCGGACCGCCCGTCCCGGAGGCCACCGGGCCGCTGTCGGTACGGGCCGGACGGTGGCCCGGCCCCCGCACCCGCGCGGCCTCGGCGGCCACGTGCTCGGCGCCGCCCAGCTCGGCGATCGCCCGGCGGTGCGCCTCCGGTGGCAGCAACGAGGCGACCCAGCCCAGCAGTTGTACCGCCTGCGCGGCGCGCCACCGCTCCTTTCCGTCGCCCACCGACCCCACCGTCCTACGCCCCCGCCCCGCCCCGGGGCACGGGCCACTCTGACACAGCGGCCCGGGCCCGTGCGTCCCGGCGGTGCCGGTGGCCCGACGGCGTGCTGCCGCCCCGGAGTGGGGAGTCGGCCGGTCCGACGTCCCACTCCACGGCGTACGGCGCGTCAGCGGTGGACGCCCCAGGAGAGGGTGTCGGTCAGGGTGGCCCGGAGCTTGGGGTCGATCACGGCCGTCGTCGGGTCGGTGGCGACGGCGGAGAGCCGGTGGCGCAGGCCCTTCGGGCCGAAGAGGGGCAGGTCGGCGAGGGTGACCGCGGTGCGGTCGCGCCAGGTGATCAGCTCGAAGCCGTCGAGGTACCAGCGCAGCCGGGTGCCGGGGGCGGGCAGCTCGACGGCGAGCCGGTCGGCGGGGGTGAGCGGGGTGGTGGTGGGGGTGGGGCTGCTGAGGGTGGTCGCGTAGCGGTAGAACCCGGCGATCATGGCCTCGCGGCCGGGGAGGTTGAACTCGCGGCCGAGCGATCGCATGATCGAGTTGTCGGTGGGCCGGTAGAGGCCGGTCGGGTAGTAGCCGCCGCCCTCGTACGCGCCGACGGTGCCGCCGTCGGGGGAGGTCCGGCCGAGCCAGCGGTACCACTTGGCGCGGGTGCGGCGCAGCTGGTCGGCGGTCAGCGTGGTGATGTTGGCCTCGGTGGGTTCGTCGCCCTCGTAGCTGCCCTGGCCCTCGTAGGAGTACTCGTCGGCGAGGAGGCCCAGGGAGTGGCCGGTCTCGTGCACGGCCACCTGCCCGGAGCGGTCGTTGCCGCCCGAGACCGTGGCGATGCCGGAGTACCCGAGCGGGGAGACCACGTCGTTGTAGCCGGCGCCGCCGTACTTGGCGCTGTTGGCGACCACGAGGACGAGGTCCGCCTTCGGCGCCTTGGCGGCGTAGCGGTCGACGGCGGCCGTGTCGACGCAGAGCAGGCGTTCGACGTCCTCGCACCAGAAGTAGGAGCCGAGGGCGGTCTGCCGCACGGTGGCCCGGTCCGGGTCGCCCGTGATGCCGGACTCGGTGGAGACGGCCTGCACGGCCCAGACGTTGAAGAGTGAGCGGTAGGTCGTGTAGGGCTCGACGCCGGTGATCTCCTGCCACTTGGTGGCGGCGTCGGCGAGGAACTTCTGCTGTTCGGCGGCCGTGTAGCCGTCACCGATCACCACCACGTCGAGCTTGCTGTCGGTGCTGCCGTTGCTGACCAGCGGGGTGACGGTGCCGTCGCCCGCCGGGGGCCCGGCCAGCGACGGCGGGGCGACGAACGGCGAGGCGGCGGGCACCTGGGCGCGGCTGATGCTGCCGTCCTCGGCGAACGCCTCGACCTGGTGGGCGCCGGTTCGCGCGCCGGTCACGGGCGCGCCGGTCGCCGGCGGGGTGGCCGGGGCGGCGGTGGCCGGGACGGCCCAGGAGCAGAGGGCTGCCAGGGCCGTGACGCCGGCCAGGGCGGTGGTGGCGAGCCTGCGGTGACGCACGGGGACCTCCGGGAGGGGCGGGGGTGGGCGGGGCGGGGGCGGTGCTGGGGCACGGTGCGGCGGAACGCCGGCGGGGGTGCTTAAGTGTCGAGATAATCGGACTGAAACAGGGAGTTAATCTAAGACACTGTCACGTCCACGACAATAGGGCGGGACGAGAACGGGCCGACACCCGACGGAAAGGGCGCACATGACCTCGGAACAGGACCCGGCCGACATCGGCCGACGCGTCCGACAACTGCGCAGGGAACGGCACTTGACGCAGCGCATGCTCGCCGAACCCGCCTACACCGCCGCCTACGTCTCCACCGTCGAGGCCGGCCGGGTACACCCCTCGGAGGCGGCGCTGCGCCACCTGGCCGAGCGCCTCGGCGTCACCTTCGACGAACTCGCCACCGGCCGGCCGGCCCACCTGGCCACCGAGCTGGGCATCGCCCTGGCGGACGCCCAGAGCGCCCTGGCCGACGGCGACACCGCCGAGGCGGCCCGCCGCTTCACCGCCGTCCGGGACCGCGCCGACCACTACGGCGTCGAGTCCGTCCGCCCCGCCGCCCTGCTCGGCCTCGGCGACTGCGCACTGGAGGCCGGCCGCCTCGACGACGCCAGGGAGCACTTCGAGCAGGCCGAGCGCCTCCTGGCCGACGAGCCGCTGCCGCGCCGCGCCGCCGCGATCCGCGGCCGGGCCGTCGCCCACCTGCTGGCCGGCGAACTGCGGTACGCCTGCTACCTGCTGGAGACCGCCATCGACGGGCTCAACGCCGGCGGCCTGCACGACCCCGACGCGCTGCTCCTGCTGTACTCGGCCGCCATCGGCCCCTACATGGACATGGGCGCCCACGCCCGCGCCGCCCAGGCCGCCGAGCTCGCCCTCGCGCTGGCCCCCGACGCCACCGACCCCGCACTGGTCGCCGGGCTGCACCGCAGCGTGGCCCGCACCCTGATCGCCGACGGCCGGGCGGCCGAGGCCGACGCCTCCCTCGCCAAGGCGCAGGCGCTCTACCAGCGCCTGCGCCTCACCTCCGACCTGGCCAAGTGCCACTGGATGCGCGGCTACGTGCACGCCCAGGCCGGCGACCTGGCCCGCGCGGAGGACGAACTGCGCACCGCCCGCGCCATGCTGGCCTCCCGGCAGGCGGAGCTGTTCACGCACCAGGTGGACGTCGAACTCGCCGACGTCCTGCGCCGCCGCGGCCGGCACGAGCAGGCCGACGACCTGCTGCGCAGCCTCCTCGACCGGATCGGCCCGGACCGTGGCACCGTCCACGCCGCCGGGGCGCACCGGCTGCTCGGACTCATCGCCGAGGACCGGGACGACCCGGGCACCGCCGAGCGGCACTACGTCGATGCCCTCGCCCTGCTCGAACGAGCGGGCGCGGCGGGCGACCTCGCCGACCTCTGCCGCCTCCTGGGCGACCTGCTGCGCCGCACCGGCCGGGTGGAGCGCGCCCTGGACGTCTACCGGACCGGCCTCGGCCACCGCGCCGCCCCGGGCACCACGACCCTCGGCCCGGCCCCGGCCGCGCCGCCGATCCCGACGACGGCCGGCCCGGCCCCGGCGGGCCCGACGACGACCGGCCCGGCTACGACCGGCCCGGCTACGACGGGCGGGTAGGCGGCCGAGGGGCGGACGGGCAGGCGGGCGATCCTCCGGGCGTCGGGTGCGCCCCGTCAGTCGCTGAAGTCGCTCGGGCGGACGCGGTAGACCTGGAGGTTCAGCCCGTAGTACTTACCGGTCTCGCCGACCCACTCCATGCCGAGCCGCTTCGCCATCGCGATGGCGCGGGTGTTGTTCGGCCGGGCGACGGCGAACAGTTCCTCGGCCTCCTGCGTGAACGCCCAGGCGATCAGGGCGCGGCCGGCCTCGGTGGCGTAGCCCTTGCCCCAGGCGTCGGGGGCGAGCTGCCAGTTCATCTCCAGGTCGTCCTCGAACGGCGGCAGCAGCCGGATGCCGAGACCGCCGACGACGGCCCCGTCCTCCTTGCGCTGCACGGCCCACCGGCCCCGAGGGGGCGGCAGGTTCGGCTGCGCCTCCTGCCAGGCCTGCAGTACCGACCGCATCGCCGCCACATCGGCGACGCGGTCCATCGCCGGAGTCAGCCAGTGGGCGACGTCCGGCGAGCCGTAGATCGCCAGAGCGGCCTCGGCGTCGTCCGGGGACCAGTCCCGGATGATCAGCCGGTCGGTGGTCAGCGAGATGTCCATGGGCCGGAACCTCCTCGCGCTTCCTGAAGCACATCATCCCCCCGCCCGCCGGTGTGTGCGCGAGGAGCCCGTGCTGGCCGGGACGAGGAGCCCGCGGCGGCCCCGTAGGCGGCGGCCGCCCTGGTCGCGGGGGAGGCGCGGCGAGGGAGAACCGCCTGCCCGTGCCCGGACCCCCGGGCCGGTTCGGTTCGGGCGGATTCGGTGGCTGCCGGGTCACCTGGGGCGGGGCGGGGCGGGGCAGGCCGGGTGGGGGCCGCCGAGGTCCCGAGGGGGAGACATGGCGCATCTCGATCGAGCTGCCGGTCGGTGCGGCGGACGGCCGGTCGGACATCGAAGGTCGAGATCGAGCGGGCTGCGGCGGGCCTGGTGCAGGTCGCCCGGCCGGGACAGGTGATGGCTCGTGCCACCCGGTCCCCGGGCGAGCTGCTGGCCGGGTGCGGCCGGTGGCGCAGGACTTCGTCGACGGGTTCCGGCGCATGGCCCACGCGCCGGGCGAGATCGGCATCGAGTTCGGACTGTCGCTCTCCGCCGAGGCGGGGGTGTCGAGCCGGCGGCGGAGCCCGCGCCGTGACCGGGCCGGGCACCGGGCCCGTCGGGGAGACGGGGACGGGGATCGGGGCGAAGGCGCTGGACGCTGCGGGTGCGCGACGCGCTGGCCCGACCGGTCGGGGTGTGGGCTCCCTGGTCACCCCCGAGCCGGCGCTCACCTGTGCGCACGTGGCCTCGGCGGCGCTCGCCGGTCAGGGCGTGGAGGCGGGTGTCGGGCCCCGGGTCTTCGTGGACCTGCCGCTGCTGCCCAGGTCACCGGCGGGGCCCGGACCGCCCGGGTCGCCCAGGTGGGACGGGTCGGCCGGGTCGCGCGGCCCGGACGGTTCGCCCGGGCCGGACGTGCCCGAAGTCGCCTACCGGGACCCGTGCTCCGGTCGCCGGCCGGCGGAGCGTACGTCGGTGGGCGCTATTCGGCGGGGATGCCGCGGAGGAGGAAGGGGAGGTGGGCGCCGCGGGCGAGGGCGTCGAGGGCTTGGGTGACGCGGTGGTGCTGGTCGGGGTCCATGGTGTCGGCGAGGTGGTCGGGGTGGATGAAGTGGAGGCCGGTGATGTGGTGCGGGGGTCGGTGGTGGGTGGTGGTGGCTTGTTGGGCGCGGGTGAGGCGGCCGCCCCAGTAGACGAAGTCGATGGCTTCGGGGAGGAGTCGGGCGTCGGTGTAGTCGGTGGCGAGGATGCTGCGCAGGGGGAGGACGAGGCCGGTTTCGGTCTCGGTGTGACGGCGGGCGGCGAGGTGGGGGAGTTCGTTGCGTTCGGCGCTGCCGCCGGGGAGGGTGAGGCCGTTCTGGTGGGTGGTGGCGACGAGGAGGACGGCGCCGTCGGGGTCGAGGG
>NZ_JBVHHE010000018.1:0-99190 GCF_055561235.1 Kitasatospora sp. NPDC022856
TAGCCAAGGCCATCGGCCGACCCGACCTCTCGGACAGGGAGTCCCGGTGAACCGCAATCTCGACCACCCCGGCCTCACCTCCTGGCTCGACGGCGGCCCGGCCTGCAACGGCTGGCCGACCGACACGGAAGCGGGAGGCCGGACGGAGGTCTTCACCGGCACCGCGGCCGCACCGCCCGTGCAGCCGCCGCGGATCACCGTCGCACCGGCACCCTTCCCCTCCACCCACGAGCAGGCCGCCCACGAACTCTCTCTCGCCATCGCCCTGGTCCTCAACGCACCGCAGGCCGGCGCGTCCCTGAAACAGCTGGTCAACGGGTCCCGGATCCACCCGGAGGGCGCGCTCGTCCTCGCCTGTCTGCTGGCCCTCACCGGCCGGGTGGACGCCGCGCAGTTCTGGTGGCAGTTCGCGGCCGGCTCCGGCAGCACCACCGCCGCATACCTCCTCCACCTGCACCACCAGCAGGCGGGCGAGACGCGGGACGCTGCCTACTGGCGCGCCCAGGCGGAGAACCTGGCCGAGAACTCGCGGCACCGCCCCGGACCCCACCGCCCCGCCACCGCGCTGCTCCCCGAGCAGGTGCGGCACGACATCCTCGCCCGCTGCCACGACGGTCTCGCCCCCCGCCTCCCGCCCCGGCTGCAGGCCGTCCTCAACCAACTCGTCGTGGACGGCGAGGACGAGGACTTCGGCGAGATCCCCCAGCCGTCCGCCAGCCTGGTCGAGGACCTCGCCGCAGCCCGGTGACGCGACCCGGACGACGCGTCAGCCGGGTGCGGCCCAGGCGGCGCGGCCGAGGGGGCGCCGCGCGGGCCTCCGGCCGCGGGTCGCGGGCCACCGCCGCCGGGGCGGGGTGCGCCGACGCGGTGTCCGCGTACCCCACCCCACCCCACCCCGGCCGCCCGGCGCTACCTCGGATCACGGTTGAAGACCGACTTCGACCAGAGGTAGCCGAGGACGGTGAGCGCCACGCACCAGGCGACGGCGAGCCAGCCGTTGTAGCCGATCCCGCTGCCGAGCAGCAGGCCGCGCAGGGTCTCGATGGCCGGCGTGAACGGCTGGTACTCGGCGATCGGCTGGAACCAGCCCGGCATCGCGTCGACCGGGACGAAGGCACTGGAGATCAGCGGCAGGACGATCAGCGGCAGCGCGTTGTTGCTGGCGGCCTCGGCGTTCGGGCTGACCATGCCCATCCCCACCGCGATCCAGGTGAGCGCCAGGGCGACGAGCGCGAGCAGACCGAAGGCCGCCAGCCACTCCAGGGCGGTGGCATCCGTGGAGCGGAAGCCGATGGCCACGGCGACGGCGCCCACGAGGAGGACACTGGCGACCGACTGCAGGACGCTGCCGATGACGTGTCCGACGAGGATCGACCCGCGGTGGATCGCCATGGTGCGGAAGCGGGCGATGATGCCCTCGGTCATGTCGTTGGAGACGGACACCGCCGTCCCGACCACCGTGCCACCGATGGTCATCAGCAGGATGCCCGGCACGACGTAGGCGATGTACGCGGAGCGGTCGGCGCCGCCACCCATCCCCGCGCTCATCACGTCCCCGAACACGTAGACGAAGAGCAGCAGCAGGACGATCGGGGTGAGCAGCAGGTTCAGGGTGAGTGACGGGTAGCGCCGGGCGTGCAGGAGATTGCGGCGCAGCATCGTGGAGGAGTCGCGCACGGCGAGGGAGAGGGAGCTCATCGGACGGTCTCCTTGGACTGGTCGGTGCCGCCGGTCAGGGCGAAGAACACGTCGTCGAGGTCGGGGGTGTGGACGGTGAGTTCGTCGGCCGCGATGCCGGTGGCGTCCAGTCGGTCGAGGACGGCGCGCAGGTCGCGCTGGCTGCCGTCGCTGGGGATCCGCAGGGCCAGGGCCTCGTCGTCGCGGGTGACGTCGTGCAGGGCGAGGGCGGCGGACCGGTAGGCGGCCGGGTCGGCGAAGCGCAGCCGCACGTGGCCGCCGGGGATGAGTCGCTTCAGCTCGTCGGCGGTGCCTTCGGCGGCGATCCGGCCGTCGTTCAGGACCGCGATGCGGTCGGCGAGTTGGTCGGCCTCCTCCAGGTACTGGGTGGTGAGGAGGACGGTCACGCCGCCGGTGACGAGTTCGCGGATGATCTGCCACATGGTGTGGCGCGAGCGCGGGTCGAGGCCGGTGGTCGGCTCGTCGAGGAAGATGACCCGCGGGCCGCCGACCAGCGTCATGGCGATGTCCAGCCGGCGCTTCATGCCGCCGGAGTAGGTGGAGGCGGGCTTCCCGGCCGCCTCCACCAGGTCGAAGCGTTCAAGGAGTTCGGCGGCGACCCGGCGGCCCTCGCGCTTGGAGAGGTGGTGCAGGTCGGCCATCAGGAGCATGTTCTCCTCGCCGGTGATCAGGCCGTCGACGGCGGAGAACTGCCCGGTGACACCGATCGCGGCGCGCACCGCCTGCGGCGCGGTGGCGATGTCGTGGCCCGCCACCCGGGCCTGTCCGCCGTCGGCGCCGATCAGGGTGGAGAGGATCTTGACGACGGTGGTCTTGCCGGCCCCGTTCGGGCCGAGCAGCGCGAACACGGACCCGGCCGGGATCCGCAGATCGATGCCGTCGAGGACGGTCTTGTCCCCGTAGGACTTGCGCAGACCGACGACGGAGACGGCGGCCGGTGGCAGGTGACCGTCGGCCCGCCTGGGTGTGGGCATGGCGGATGAAGGCATGAGCCCTCCCGTTCGAGAACTGAAGTGACTGGGGCGTGTGCGAGGTGGCGGCGCCGGGGCTCAGCCCGCGGCGCGGAGGAGGTCGATGGCGCTCTGCCGGGCGTGGTTCTTCGGACCACGACGTCGTCGATCGTCTCCGGGATCACTGACGTCGCGAGGCCGATGACGCTATGGTGGCACCATAATGGCGCCATGCGCAAGCCTTTATGGCACCCACGCTGACATCGGCCTCGTGCCAGGCATTCCCGGGCCTCCCAGCTGCCCGGCCCTGGAGCAAGCACCCCCCAACGACCGGGCACCCCGCGCCCCGCAGCCCCTGGAGACAGCACCCGTGGCGCCTCATGACGTCTCATGACACCGGATGACACCAGATGGCACCACCCACGCGCCAGGCGATGCCACGACGCCACCCGCAGGCACCCCACCGGCCCGCCCGACATCCGCCCCGGCCCCGGCCCCCGGCCCCGGACGAGCACCCGGCCCCCGACCCGCGACCCCCGGCCCGCGACCCGCCCGCCCTGCCACCGCGCGGGTCGCGGCATAGCCTGGACGCAGGACCGGACGCGGTGCCCGTGCGAGCACCGGGCTGCCCCGCGACGCCGCCCCGCAGTCAGGAGGAGCCGGCCATGAGAAACCCCGTCGTCGTGGGCGTCGCCGCCTCCCAGTCGAGCCTGGAGGCCGTGGACTGGGCGTCGGACGAGGCCTGGCTGCGCAACGCGCCGCTCCGCGTGGTCCACGCCTGGTTCGGTGAGGCGGCACACGCTCCCGCGGGTCAGGAGACCCGGCTCAGCAAGGACGCGGGCGCCGGCCTGCTCGACGCGGCCCGCGAACGCGCCCTGCTGAGGCACCCCGGCCTCGCCGTCGTCACGGAGCTGGTGGACGACCATCCGCGGCAGGCGCTGGCGGCAGCGGCCGAGGAGGCCCTGCTCCTGGTCCTGGGCGCCCGGGGTACGGGGGGCTTCCCCCGCCTGCTGCTCGGCTCGACCAGTCTCCGGGCCGCCGGCCACGCCGCCTGCCCGGTCGTCGTCGTGCACGACACCGGGGCCGGCGCCGACGGCGGCGGCGGCGTGCTGGTGGGCGTCCAGGGCAAGGGACACGACGACGAGGTCCTCGCCTACGCCTTCGACTCCGCGCGGCGCCGGAACCTCCCCCTGTTCGCCGTCCACGCCTGGGCCTATCCGCTGGTCGCCGGGCCCGCGCACGACCTCCCGCTGGTCTACGAGGAGGCGGACATCGCCGCCGAGCACGACCGGCTGCTGGCCGAGGTGCTGGCCGGCCCGCGCGAACAGTTCCCGGACGTCACCGTCACCGCGACCGCGGTGCGGTCCAACCCGGCCCGCGAGCTGGTCGCCGGGTCGCAGACCCAGCGACTGGTCGTCGTCGGACGCCACGGTGAGCAGCGCGGACCGCTCGGCAGGCTGGGCTCGACCAGCCAGGCGGTCGTCCGGCACGCCGGCTGCCCGGTCGCGGTCGTTCCGGTCTGAGCGCCCGGCCCGCCTCGACGCCCGCAGCCCCCGGAGTCCCGCTCACCCGACGTGGACGCGGGGGCGGCGGCCGCGGTCCGGCTCGGCCTCCCGCAGCACCTCGCGGGTGACCGGCGCGACCTCGCCGTGGCCGAACAGGAAGAACCGCAGGAACTGGGCGAACGGGTTGCCCTCGGTCCACTCGAAGTAGATGTGCGGCTGCTGCCCCGTCCGGTCCCGGACTTCCATCAGGAGGGCCGCCAGGGCGTTCGGCACGCTGGAGCTCTCCAGGGTGAGCACCCGGTAGCGGTCGTGCAGGACCTCCCCGTGGACCTTCAGGACGGTCTCGAACTCCGACGGGTCGAGCACGGTGACCTCGACGAAGACCAGGTCGTCCTCGGCGGGGATGTCGTTGTCCGCCCGGATCTGGCGCTTCTTCTCCTGGTACTCCGCGAGGTCCCGGCTGTTCGGCTCGTTGGCGATCAGGCGCAGCGGGCGGTGCGTGTAGTCGCGGACGAACCGCTCGGCGGCCTCGTCGAACGCGACGTCCGTCACCCGCAGCTCGAAGGCCCGCTTGAGCCGGGAGAGCAGCGACAGCAGGATGATGCCGGCGATGAAGCAGGCACCGATCTTGACGCCGTCCGGCCGCTCGGCGATGTTCAGCGCCGTGGTGTAGACGAAGACCGCCGCGATCACCGCGAAGCCGACGGTCCAGTTGCGCTGGCGGGCCTTGTGCGCGGCGATGGTGACGGCGATCGCGGCCGAGGTGATCAGCACCAGCACGCCGGTGGCGTACGCGCCGCCCTGCGCGTCGACGCTCGCGTCGAAGAGCCAGGTCACCAGGAAGGCGATCAGGGTGAGCACGATGACCATCGGCCGCACCGCCCGCGCCCAGGCCGGCGCCATGCCGTAGCGCGGCAGGTAGCGGGGCATCAGGTTGAGCATGCCCGCCATCGCCGACGCGCCGGCGAACCAGAGGATCAGGATCGTGGCCAGGTCGTAGACGCTGCCGAAGGCGCTGCCCAGGTACTCGTGCGCCAGGTAGGCCAGGGCCCGGCCGTTGGCCTCGCCGCCGGGCTCGAACGCCGCCTTCGGGATCAGCAGGGTGGTGATGAAGCTGGTGGTGATCAGGAAGACGCTCATGATCAGCGCGGCCGTGGTCAGCAGCTTCCGGGTGCCCCGGATCCGGCCGGTCGGCCGTTCCTCGGTGTCCTCCGGATCGCCCTCGATGTGCGGCATCACCGCGACGCCGGTCTCGAAACCGGACAGGCCGAGCGCGAGCTTGGGGAAGGTGACCAGTGCGACGCCGATCATCGCGACCACGTTGCCGTGCTCGGTGGTCAGCGCGTCCGACCAGTCGGTGACCAGGTGCGGGGAGCGCGCGACCTCCCAGAGCCCGGTGGCCACCACCACCACGTTCAGCGACAGGTAGATCGCGACCAGCACCACGGCCAGGCCGATCGCCTCGCTGAAGCCCTTCAGGAAGACGCCGCCCAGCAGCGCGACCAGGACGAGCGTGATCAGCACCTGCCGGCCGCTCAGCGCGCTCTGCAGGTGCGGGTTCTCCACCAGGTGCGCGGTGGCGTCGGCGGCCGACAGGGTGATGGTGATCATGAAGTCGGTGGCGGCGAAGCCCAGCAGCGCGAGGACGAAGAGCTTGCCCTTCCAGAACGAGAGCAGCCGCTCCAGCATCGCGATCGAGCCCTCGCCGTGCGGGGACTCCTTCGCGACCCGCCGGTACACCGGCAGGGCGCCGAACAGCGTCACCAGCACCAGCACGATGGTCGCCACCGGGGACAGCAGGCCGGCCGCCAGCGCGGCGATGCCCGGCTGGTAGCCGAGCGTCGAGAAGTAGTCCAGGCCGGTCAGGCACATCACCCGCCACCAGCGGGCGCCCTGGTGCTCGACGGGCGCCTGCGCGTGCGGCCCGGGGTACTGCTTGGCCATGTCGGCCAGCCCGTCCAGCAACCACGCACGCAAGCGCTGCCGCCCCGACGCCGCGGCCCCCGGATCGGCCGAACCCGACGAAACCAAGCCGCACCCCTGTCCACCGACCCACGCCGCCTCACCGTCGGGCGACGGCAAGGCGACAGGGTATGCGGCTCGGATCATCGAACCGGGCAGCGCCGGGGCGATGTCGCCGCAATGGCGGAACACTCTCCCCCGGCCGCAGGCACACGCGGCCGCAGGAACCACCGCTGCCCGTGCCCGGCCCCGGCAGCGGGCGTCGCGGTCCCGGCGGCCGGACGGCGACGACCCGCAGGCGACCGGGCGACGGACAGCTCGGCCGGGGCGCTGCGGCGAAGAATATGAGCACGGCTCACAGCGATGATTGGCCCGTGGAACACCCGATGCGGCACAGTGGCCCCATGAGCGCGGACACGAGGAGTCACCGGGTGGCCGGGCAGGGCGGACCGGGCCGGCGGCGGCCGGTGCAGCAGCGCAGTCAGGAGCGCTACGAGCGGCTCCTGGACGCCTGCGCGGGGCTGCTCGACGAGGTCGGCGCGGCCGCGCTCACCACCAAGGAGGTCGCGCACCGCGCCCAGGTGCCGATCGGCACGCTGTACCAGTTCTTCGCCGGCAAGGAGGACCTGCTGGCGGCGCTCGCCGGCCGCAACCTCGACCACTACCTGGAGCGCCTCGACCGCCGGCTGCTCGACGAGGCGCCGACCGGTACGGCGGGGTTCACCGACCTCGCGGTGGACGAGTTCGTGGCGATGAAGCGGGCCGTCCCCGGCTTCGGCCAGGTGGACTTCGGGCTGGCCGGCGCGGCCGTGCCCGCCGGGGTCCGGGACGACCTGCACCTGCTCGACACCGACCTCGACAACAACACCGCCGTCGCGCTGCGCCTCCAGGCCCTCGGCGGCGACCTGTTCGCGACGGCCGACCCGGCGGCGCTCACGCTCGCACTGCGGGTGGCCCTGGAGGCGGCGGACGCCGTGCTCAAGCTCGCCTTCCGGAGCGCTCCGGACGGGGATCCGGCGCTGATCGGCGAGTGCAAGCGACTGGTCCGCTGCTACCTCGCCGAGCAGTTCGGCCCCCACTGACCGGGCCCGCCCCGTGCCCCGCCCGGCGACGTCGACCGGCCCACGACGACACCCGCCCCCCGCACCGGCCGCACGGCCAAGCCGTTGCGGGCCCGCCCCCGCCGCAGCAGAGTGGAAGCAGAACGGCCGCCCGCGCGGCCATCGCGACCCGAGGAGCAGACCATGCACGCAGCGGTAGGTGACCAGCTCCACATCCACAGCAGGGCGGTGGGCATGGTCGACCAGAAGGGCGAGATCATCGAGGTGCGCGGCGCGGAGGGCGAGCCGCCGTACATGGTCCGCTTCGAGGACGGCCACACGGGGCTGATCTACCCCGGCCCCGACTGCAACATCGAGCCCCGCCAGGCGCTCCGCTGACCCATCCGGCCGCCACCCCGGGCCCGACCGGCGCGGGGTGGTGAGCCACGTGTCCGAGCCCGCACTGCCCGGCCCGCTCGCCGGGCTCGCCCCGCTGCTCGACGAGTACGGCTACGCGGCCGTGGCGCTCCTCGTCCTGCTGGACAACTGCGGCATCCCCGCGCCCGGCCAGACCATCCTGGTGCTGGCCGCCGTCTACGCCGGCGCCGGGCACCTCGCCCTGGCCGCCGTGGTCGGGATCGCCTTCGCGGCCGCCGTCCTCGGGAACAGCCTCGGCTACCTGATCGGCAGCACCGGCGGCCGCGCCTTCGTCCACCGGTGGGGCCGCTACGTGCTGCTCACCCCCGCCCGGATGGAGCGCGCCGACGGCTTCTTCGCCCGGCACGGCGGCAAGGTCGTCACCGTGGCGCGCTTCGTGGACGGGCTGCGCCAGACCAACGGCATCATCGCCGGCACCACCGAGATGCCCTGGCGGCGGTTCCAGCCGTTCAACGTGCTCGGCGCGGCGCTCTGGGTGGGGGTCTGGTCCGCCTTCGGCTACCTGGCCGGGGCCAACATCGGGGCCGTGTACCGGACGGCGGTCCGGTACCAGCTGTGGCTGCTGGTCGCCGTCGGCGTGCTCTGCGCGGCGCTCGCCGCCCGGCAGCTGCTGCGCCACCGGCGGCGCCGCCGCGAGCACGCCGACCACGGCTCCTGATCCCGCGCGGTACGCCTCAGCGCAGCGGGAACACCTCGAAGGGGACGGCGAACCGGGTGCCGAGCCGGCTGCCGGCGCCCCGGCCGAAGCCCTCCAGGAACTCCTGCGGATCGGCCATCGCACCGCCCAGCCCGGCCAGGTACGCCTTGTGCTCGGCGAGCGAGGCGACGCCCTTGTCGAAGTGCTCGGTGGTGTCCACGGCGTGCCGCGACTCGGGCGAGCCGGCCGCCCAGACCGCCCGCACCCCGTTCCACGGCTCGTACCCCTCGGCCACCAGCTCGCGGAACACCCAGCGGTTGGCGGCGTCCCGGACCGCGTCCAGGGTGGCCCGGCCGACCGCGATGTGGTCGGCCTGGTTGAGGAAGACCCCGCCGTACGTCTCACGGAAGTTGCTGGTGATGACGATGTCCGGGCGGTGGCGGCGGACGGCCCGGGCGATGTCCCGGCGCAGCGGCAGCCCGTACTCCAGCACCCCGTCCGGGTGGCCGAGGAACTCGACGGTGTCGACGCCGACCACGGCGGCGGAGGCGATCTGCTCGGCCTCGCGGAGCGGGCCGCAGTCCTCGGGGCTCATCGAGTCGATGCCGGCCTCGCCGCTGGTGACCATCACATAGACCACCTTCTTGCCCTGGGCCGTCCAGCGGGCGACGGCGGCGGCACCGCCGTACTCCATGTCGTCGGGGTGGGCGACGACCGCCAGCGCGGTCTGCCAGTCCTCGTCGACGGGCTCGAACGGCTCGGGTGCCTGCTGGTCGTTCATGGTGGTGCCGCCTCTCGGTGTCGCGCTCCGCACAGTCTCCGGGACCGCACGGTGGTCATACAGTCGTACCGCTGGCGACTCTAGAAGATCACCGAGTCGATCGACCGTCGGCCACCGCCCCGGGCAGGCCGACGTACCCGGAGGACATCACTCCGGTTCTCCGCCCGCCCGCTCCGCACGCTCCCCACACTCCTCCGGGCATCACTCCGGGGCAACTTGCAGAGTGTTCTCTGCAGAGACACCTATGCAGAGAACACTCTGCACCCTACGATGGCGCCATGACCGAACACCCCGCCCCCACCGAGCCGCCGGACCCGACCGAGCCGCAGCCGCCGGCCGACCGGCCGCTCCGACGGCTGGACGCCCGCAGCCTGCGCGGGCTGGCCCATCCGCTGCGGATGCGGATCTTCGAGCTGCTGAAGCTGGACGGTCCCGCCACCGCCACCCGACTCGCCGAACGGCTCGGCGAGAACACCGGCACCGTCAGCTGGCACCTGCGCCACCTCGCCGAGCACGGCTTCATCGAGGAGGACACCGGACGCGGCACCAAGCGCGAGCGCTGGTGGCGGCGGATCCCCGTCCGCAACGAGCTGAACACCGCCGAGTTCCGGGACGACCCGGACAGCCGGGGCGCGGTGGCGCTCTACACACACGAGCTGGTGCAGCAGTACTTCAACCGCGTCACCTCCTACCTCAGCGAGGACTGGGCGGGCGACTGGCGCAACTCCGGCACCATCGCGGACTGGACCAACCTGCGCCTGACGCCGTCTCAACTCAAGGCCCTCAACGAGGAGTTGTTCGAGGTGATCGGCCGCCACACCCCCGCCCCGGACGCCGACCCGGCGCCGGACGCGCTGCCGGTCGTGGTGCAACTGCAGTCCTTCCCCCGTACGTCGCGCGGTGCCGAATGAGCGCCGGCGCCCGCGGCTCGCTGCTCCGCCGCAACCGGGACTTCCGGCTTCTCTTCACCGGCGAGGTCGCCGGCAGGTTCGGCGGCGCCCTCACCAATCTGTCGTTACCGCTGATCGCCGTCGGCGTCCTGCACGCCGGCGCCTTCGAGGCCGCCCTGCTGGTCGCCGCGAAGTGGGTGCCCTGGCTGCTGATCGGCCTGCCGGCCGGCGCCTGGGTCGACCGGATGCGCCGACGGACGGTCATGCTCGTCTCCACCGCCGTCTCCCTGGTGCTCCACCTCACCGTCCCCGCCGCCGCCGTGCTCGGCGTCCTCACCACCGGCCAGCTCCTCGCGGTCGCCGCGGCGACCGGCGCCGCCGAGGTCTTCTTCCAGACCGCGTACACCGCCTACCTCCCCACCCTCGTCGCCGAACCGGACCGCGCCGAGGGGAACGCCGCCCTGCACGGCAGCGCCTCGGCCGCCCAGATCGTCGGGCTCGGCGCCGGCGGCGCCGCCGCCCAGACCTTCGGCCCGGTCAACAGCCTGCTCGCGAACACCGCCACGTTCCTCCTCTCGCTCCTCTCCACCGCCGCCATCCGCACCCGCGAGCCCGCCCCGGCGGCACGACGCGGCGACCACCCGGGCACCGCCCCGAGCCCCCGCCCGAACCTGCGGCGCGAGGTCTCCGAGGGCCTACGCCTGATCACCGGCGACGTCTGGCTGCGCACCTTCGCCCTCCACGGGGCGCTGGCCAACATGGCCCTGATGGCCTACCAGTCGATCCAGGTCGTCTTCCTGGTCGAGCAGGCCCGTCTCTCCGACGGCGCGATCGGCGCGGTGGTCGGCGCCGCCGGTGCCGGCGGCGTCCTCGGCGCGGCCGTCGCCCGCCGGGTCGGAGCCGCGATCGGCACCGCCCGCGCCCTGATGCTCTTCCTGTTCTGGGTGCCGATGCTGGCCCTGCTGATCCCGCTGACCGGGCCGGGCGCCGGTGTCGCCTGCTACGTCCTCGGCGGTTTCGCCGTCTCGGCGGGCATCGTCGCCGGTAACGTCCTCCGGGCCACCTTCCAGCAGCGCCGCGTCCCCGCCCGGGTGCTCGGCCGGATCAGCGCGAGCGGTTCCTTCCTCAACTACGGCGCCATCCCCCTCGGCGCCCTGGCCAGCGGCGCGACCGCCTCCGCCGTCGGGGTGGTGCCCGCGATGTGGCTGGCCACCGCCGCCGTCCCGCTCGCCGCCGCCGTCCTCTGGCTGTCCCCGCTGCCCCGCCTGCGCGACCTCCCGGACGGCTCCGCCGCGCCGGCCACCCCGGCCGCCTCCCCCACCCCGGTCGGCCGACCCTGACGGGGCGGCACCCCGCCCCCGGCACCCCGCCCCCGGCACCGCGACACCGAGCCGTCCGGCGCGCCGACACCGGGCCCGCCCCGGCCCGGAGCCGTACGTTTCTCGTATGGCACGGAGCGCACGAGCCGGCCGGCTCGCACCCCCCAGCTGGATCACCGCGGGCCTGCGCCCGCAGCCCGCACCGATCCCCTGGGCGGCCGTCGCCCGCGCCGCCGTCGCCCTCTCCGCGCCGCTCGCCGTCGGTCTCGCGGCCGGGCAGCCCCAGTACGGCGCGCTGGCCTCCATGGGGGCGCTCTCCGGAGTCATCGGCGACACCGCCGACGCCTACCGGATGCGGGTCTACAACATCGCCGTCCCCCAGCTCTTCGGCGCCGTCGGCGTCACCCTCGGCACCCTGGTGTACGGGGAGGGCTGGCTCGCCGTCGTCGTGCTCACCCTGATCGCGCTGGTCTCCGGCATGATCTCCTCGATCGGTTCGGTCGCCTCGGTGTCGGGGCTGCTGCTCCTGCTCAACGCCGTCGTCGGGGCCGGCCTGCCGATGCCGGCGCCCTGGTGGAAGCCGCCGCTGCTGCTCCTCCTCGGCGGCCTGGTGGTGCTCGCGCTCACCCTGTTCGCCTGGCCGCTGCGCGGTGGCGTCCCGGAGCGGACGGCGGTCGCGCAGACGTACCGGACCGTCGCCGACTTCCTCCGGGCGGCGGGCACACCCGCGCACGACGAACGGCGCCTGGCCGTCACCCACTCGCTCAACCGGTCCTACGACCTGCTGCTCGCCCACCGCACCCGCCGGCACGGCCGCTCCCCCGGCCTCACCCGGCTGCTCGCCCAGCTCAACGCCGTGATCCCGGTCGTGGAGGCCGCCTCGGCGGCGAAGCTGCGCCCGGCCTCGCTCGGCCCGCTGCCGGACGCCTACCAGGCGGCGGCCCGGGCCCTGGCCGACACCGTCGAGCGGGGGCGGCCCGGCGAGCCGCACACGCTGGACCTGCCACCGCCGACCGGTCCCTCGGAGCGGGCCGTCGACCAGGCGCTGCGGTACGCGGCCGCCGTCGCCGGGGAGCCCGCGCCGGACCCGTTCGGCGGGGCCGACCGGCTCGGCCGCCCCGCCGTGCTGCACGTCCGGGCCCGCCGCACGGCCCGCGCGGCCCTGCTGTCCGGGGCGTCCTGGCGCTACGGCCTGCGGCTGGCCCTGTGCATCGGCGTCGCCCAGACGCTGGTCTCGGTGATCGCCGTCCCCCGCTCGTACTGGGTGGCGCTGACCGTCACCTTCGTGATGAAGCCCGACTTCGGCTCGGTCTTCTCGCGCGCCGTGCTGCGGGCGTTCGGCACGGCGGTCGGCCTGCTGATCGCCGTCCCGGTCCTCGCCGAGGTGCCGCGCGGATGGTGGGACGTGCCGACCATCGCCCTGCTCGCGATGCTGATCCCGGCGTTCTCCGCGAAGGGCTACGCCTTCCAGACCGCAGCGATCACCCCGGTCATCCTGCTCCTCTCCGACCTGCTCAACCACCAGGGGTTCGGGCTGGTGGCACCCCGGCTCTACGACTCGCTGATCGGCTGCGGGGTCTCGCTGATCGCCGGCTACCTGCTCTGGCTGGAGTCCTGGCACACCCGGATCGGCGACCGGCTCGCGGACGCCGCGGCGGACACCGCGGCCTACGTCAGGCTGGCGTTCGACGCGGACCCCGGCCGGGACCAGTCGGCCCGGCTGCGCCACCGGCGCAGGCTCTACCGCGACCTGTCCGCCGTGCGGTCGGAGTTCCAGCGGGCGCTCACCGAACCCCCGCCCACCGGGGCGCGGGCCGCCGCGTGGTGGCCGCTGGTCATCGCCGTCGAGCGGATCGTGGAGGCCACCACCGCCACCCGGGTCCGGATCGACCACGGGGTGCCCCCGCCGCCGGCGGCCGAGGTCGCCGCCATCACCCGTGAGCTCGACGAGCTCGCGGCGGCCCTGCGCGCCGACGCTCCGCGACCCGCGACCCCTCCGCCGTCCGACCCGGCCGCCGGCACCGGGCGGACCGGCGGAGAGACCGGGCCGGAGACCGGCGAGGAGTCCGGCGGAGAGTCCGCCGAGGACGGCGTGCTGGCGCCGCTGCGCCAGGAGGTGCGGGCCGCCCGGGCGATCGCCTCCCCGGGCCCGGGCTGAGCACCGGCACCCCCTCACGCGGGACGCCTCCCCCGGCCCGGCTTGAGCACGCACCACGCGGGACGCCTGCCGACCCCGCGCTCAGTCCTGGATCCGCTGCCAGGGCCGGTCCGCCTCCAGCGCGAACGCCAGCTCCAGCAGCAGCCGCTCCCGGCCGTGCGCGGCCGACAGGTGCACCCCGATCGGCAGCCCGTTCCCGGCCGACTCGGCGGGCAGCGAGATCCCCGGACCGCCCGTCACGTTGTTCACCGGGGTGAAGGCCACGTACCGGCCCAGCCGGTCCAGCAGCTCGTCGAACGCCACGTTCGGGCTCAAGTGCCCTATCGGCGGCGCGACATGGGCCAACACCGGCGAGAGGATCACGTCGTGCTCGCGGAACAGTCCGCCGTACGCAGCCTCCGCCTGCCGGAGCCGGCGCAGCACGCCGGGCGTGCGCAGGAACTCCCGGTGGAAGCGCCGCCGCAGCCCCGTGGTCAGACCGTCCAGCTTCCGCGCCTGGAAGCCCGGGTCCAGCAGCAGCCGGCCGGTGGTGGCGATCATGAAGGCGATGCAGCCCCAGTAGAGCGTGAAGTCGCGGGAGAAGTCCTCGCCGAACGGCAGCGTCGCGGGCGTGACCTTGTGCCCCATCGCCTCCAGCCGCGCCGCCGTCCGCTCGACCGCCTGCCGGGTCGGCCCGTCGGTGACGGCGATCGGGGAGTCCACCACCAGGCCGACCCGCAGCGGCCGGTCCCCCGGGCCCTCCACCAGTCCGAGCGGCGGCAGCGCCGGATTGCGGTGGTGGAGTTCGGCGGCGGCGAAGAAGGCGGCGGTATCCCGGACGGAGCGCGTCACCACACCGTCCGTCACCAGGTCGATCGGCAGCCGGCGGCCCTGGTCGTTGGCGACCAGCCGGCCGCGGGTCGGCTTCAGGCCGACCAGGCCGCAGCAGGCGGCCGGTATGCGGATCGACCCGCCGCCGTCGTTGGCGTGCGCGATCGGCACGACGCCCGCCGCGACCAGCGCGGCCGCGCCGCCGGAGGAGGCCCCCGGCGAGTGCGAGGTCCGCCACGGGTTGCGGACCGGCCGGGCCTCGGCGAACTCGGTCGAGGCGTTGAGGCCGAACTCCGGCATCCTGGTCTTGCCCAGCACCGCCAGGCCGGTGCTGAGGAACTGCTCGGCGAAGCCGGCGTCGCGCCGTGCCGGCTTGGCGCGGAACGCCGAACTGCCCTGCCCGGTGGGCATCCCCCGCAGGTCAACGTTGTCCTTGAGGTAGCTCGGGACCCCGAACAGCGGGGCCCCACGACCGGCCGGGGCGCTGCGCGGCTGCCCGTACGACGCGAACGCGACGGGTGCCAGCGCCGCGTCGACCCGCTCGGCGCGCGCCGCCGCGGCGGCGGCCAGCTCACCGGGAGCGACCTCGCCGGACCGTACCAGCGCCGCCAGCGCGACCGCGTCGTGCTCCCCCAACGCGTCGTCCCCGAACGCGTGGACCCGCTCCTCGGCCATCCGAACTCCCCATCCCTACCGGTCGGTAATACCGCGCGAGTTCCGCAGTCTAGGCGTGCTCCGCCCGCCCGGACACCCCACCGGACGGCCGGGCGGACGGGCCGGGCGACCGGGCCACCTGATCCGACGCGCCGTGAGCAACGCCGTGAGCAACGCCCGCCCGGCGCCGTGCGGGCCTTCGGTGCTCCCGCCCCGGCGGCATCCCCCCGTACGCTGAGGTGCCCCGGGAACACCCCTGCGGTGTCGCCCGGGACGCCCGGCAGCACCCAACGAGCCCTCTCCCGAAGGCGGTCCGCCATGACCCGACTCCCGGTCGCCGTACTCGGCGAGTGCGTCGCCGACGCGTTCACCGACTCCTCCGCCGAGCGGCGCCCCGGCGAACTCGCGCTGCGCGTCCTGCCCGGCGGCGGCCCCGCCAACACCGCCGTCGCGCTGGCCCGGCTGGGCACCCCGACCCGCTTCCTCGGCCGGATCTCCGCCGACCCCTTCGGGGCGCTGTTCCGACAGCACCTCGACTCCTCCGGCGTCGACCTCGGCGGCAGTGTCGCGGCGGCCGAACCCAGCACCCTGGCCATCGCCACCGTGGACGAACTGGGCCAGGCCCGCTACTCGTTCCACGCCGAGGGCACCGCCGACTGGGCCTGGACGCCGGCCGAGCTCAGCGCCCTCCCGCTGGCCGGCGTGGGCTGTCTGCACACCGGCTCGCTCGCCCTGGTCCGCGAGCCCGGCGGCCCCCGCGTCGAGGAGTTGCTGACCCGGGCCCCGGGCCGCCCGACCGTGTCGATCGACCCCAACGTGCGTCCGCTGCTGGTCGATCCGGCACGCTACCGGTCCCGGCTTCCGCACTGGTGCGCGGCCGCCGACATCCTGCGGCTCAGCGCGGACGACCTCGACCTGCTGCTGCCCGGCGTCAGTCCCGAACGCGCCTGCGACGACTGGCACCTGGCCGGCGTTCGACTGGTCGTGATCACCCTGGGCGGCCGGGGCGCGCTGGCCTCGTTGGACGGCGAGCGGCTGACCGTCGACGCCCCGCGGACCGACGTGGTCGACACCATCGGCGCCGGCGACGCCTTCACCGGCGGCCTGCTGCACCACCTCGGCGGGATCGGCCGGCTCGGCGGCCGCCTCGACGCGCTGACCCCGGAGGATGTGCACGACGCCTGCCGATTCGCCGCCCGGGTGGCCGCCCTGACCTGCTCGGTCGCCGGCCCCAACCCGCCCTGGCACGCCGACCTCCGGGACCGGGCCGACTCGTAGCCCGACGCCCCGCACCGGTGGCCCGTGCTCCGGCATCCCGTCGGCCGCCCCGGGTAGGCTCCGAAGATCACCCGTACACCGACCGTCGGCCCCTCGACCCTCGCCCGGCACACCACGATCACTCCGCGATCCCACCGTGTTCCCACCGAAGGCAGGCCCCCTTACTCGACTACGACGACACCGGGTTCCGCCGCGCCGGCGCCCCGCACCGGA
Source organism: Kitasatospora sp. NPDC022856 (assembly GCF_055561235.1). NCBI lineage: Bacteria > Bacillati > Actinomycetota > Actinomycetes > Kitasatosporales > Streptomycetaceae > Kitasatospora > Kitasatospora sp. NPDC022856. Next base: position 16,334 of record NZ_JBVHHE010000018.1, read on the forward strand.
TCATCTCCGGCGCCCTGCACTACTTCCGCGTCCACCCCGACCTCTGGGACGACCGCCTGCGCCGGCTGCGCGCGATGGGCGCCAACACCGTCGACACCTACGTCCCCTGGAACTTCCACGAACTGTCCTCCGGCGAGGTCGACTTCACCGGCTGGCGGGACATCGCCCGGTTCGCCGGGCTGGCGCGGGCGAACGGCCTGGACGTGATCCTGCGCCCCGGCCCGTACATCTGCGCGGAGTGGGAGTTCGGCGGCCTCCCGGCCCGCCTGCTCGCCGCCGACGGCGTGCGGCTGCGCTGCGCCGACCCGGCCTTCCTGGCCGAGGTGAACGGCTGGTTCGACGCCGTGGTGCCCGAGATCCTGCCGCTGCTGGCGAGCCGCGGCGGCCCGGTGGTCGCGGTCCAGGTCGAGAACGAGTACGGCAGCTACGGCGACGACGCCGAGTACCTGGCCCACCTGCGCGACGGCCTGCTCGGCCGGGGCCTGGACTGCCTGCTCTTCACCACGGCGGCGGCGCCCAGCGCGGACTACTGAGGCCACCCGGAGCGCCGAGCCCCCGGCGCCCGGAATCCGGCGGGCCCCCGCCCCGCGAACGGCCTCGGCCGGCGCGGACGCGGCGGTCCGGCCGCTCCCTCGGCGATGGCACTATCGCCACATGGTGCTACTGTCGATATCACCATGTTGCTCAAGCTGGACCTCACCGACAACCGCCCCCTGCACGAGCAGGTCGCGGGTGCGATCCGGCGCGCGATCGCCGAGGGCGAGTGCGCGCCGGGCGACCGACTGCCGCCCGCCCGGGAGCTCTCCCGCGCGCTCGGCGTCAACGCCAACACCGTCCTGCGGGGCCTGCGGGCCCTCCGGGACGAGGGAGTGCTGGAGTTCCGCCGGGGGCGCGGCGTGACCGTCGCCGGGGGCGCCGGCCAGCGCGCCGAACTGGCCCGGCAGGCGGCCGAACTGGTCGCCGAAGCGGCCCGCCTGGGGTACAGCCGGGCCGATCTCGTCGAACTGATCAGGAGGCTGCCGTGAGCAGTGGGGGGAACCGGAATCGTGGAGCGCGCTGGAGCGCGGCGGCCTGGGTGACCGGCGTCCTGGCGGCGCTGGTCGCCCTGCCGCTGAGTGCCGCCGGGCGGCTGCCCCAGCGGGTGGCCACCCACTGGGGCGACGGCGGGCACCCGGACGGCTCGCTGCCCCGCTGGGCCGTCCCGCTCTTCCCCGCCCTGATCTGGGCGGTCCTGGTACTGGTCCTCGCCCTGCTGACCCGGCGCACGACCCCGCCGGCGCGCCCCTGGTTCGGCGCGACGCTGCTCTTCACCGGCGTCCTGCTGACCGGCGCCCAGGCCGCCATCGTGCACGCCAACCTGGACCGCGCCGACTGGGCCGAGGCCGACGGGGTCGGCGCCGCGGTCGCCCTGACCCTGGGCGCGGCCCTGCTCGCCGGCCTGCTGGGCCTGCTCGTCGGCCGGCGCGGTACGACGGCCGCCGCGGCCCCGGCCGGCGGACCGGTGCTCGACGTCCCCGTGGGAGAGCGGTTCGTCTGGCTCTCCTGGACGACCAACCCCTGGCTCCAGCTGACCGCTGCCGTGTTCGGTCTGGCCGCGGCGGCCGGGGCGATCGCCGCGGCCGGCGGGCTCATCGACGCCCCCTGGGCGGCGATCGCCCCGCTGGCCCTCGTCGCCGCGGCGGTGCTCGGCTGCTCCTCCGTCCAGGCCCGGGTGACGCCCGAGGGCCTGGAGGTGGCCTTCGGCCCGGCGGGCTGGCCGGTCCGGCGCTGGCCGGTCCAGGACATCGAGTCGGCCCGCGTCGAACAGCGGACGCCCGCCCAGGTCGGCGGCTGGGGCTATCGGCTGAGCGGGCTGGGCACCACCGTGATGCTCCGGCGCGGCGAGTGCCTGGTCGTCCACCCGCGCACCGGCGCGGAGTTCGCGGTCAGCGTCGACGACGCCGAGCGCGGCGCCGCCCTGCTCAACACCCTCGCGGCGCAGCGGGCCGACGGGTGACCACGCCCGGCCCGGCCCCGAAGGAACCGCGTGCCCGGCAGGAATGCGCCCGGCCCACCGGTGGTTGACGCTTCGACAGGCCGATGATCAAGGCCTGACCAGGTGTGCGACCCCGGGGGGGACCAATGTCGAGCACTACCACCGTCCATGGCAGCGTGGCGCCGGGATTCGAGGGGGTGCGCGCGGAGTTCGCCGCCGTCGTGGCCACCGATCCGGGCCACGGCGGCGCCCAGCTGGCCGCCCTTCTGGACGGCCGCCGGGTGGTGCCTCTGGACGGGCGAGGGCATGGCGGGTGACTCGCTGCTCTCCCTCTACTCCTCGGCGAAGGGCGCCGCCCATGTGGTGGTGGCACTGCTGGTGCAGCGGGGCGTGCTCGGCCTGGACGAGGAAGTGGCCCGTCACTGGCCGGAGTTCGCGGCGGAGGGCAAGGCCGGGATCACGCCTTCGGACACAGCGGCGCGGTGGGCGCCCAGTCGTTCGCCGATCCTCGCAGCGGAGTGGCGTACGGCTACGCCCGCCGCAGGTTCGGCACCGAAGGCGGTGGTGCGCCGGAGAACCACGCGCTGGCCGCGGCCGTCCTCCGCGCCGCCGCGGCGGTGCGCTGAGGACGGGTGCCCGGTCGGCCTGCGCGACCGGCCGGGCACCCGCCGCCGTCACTGGTCCGAGTAGCTGAGGTCCCCCAGGGTCCAGCTGCTGACGTCGTCGATCGCGATGCGGTACATCCCGCCGGTGTGCGGGAGGCCGAAGCTGCCCTGCAGGATCTTGGCGAGGTGCAGGTGCAGGTGGGTCACCGGGGCGTCGGCGTCCGTCACCGCATCGGCGAACAGCGGCGCGAAGGGTTTGAGGTGGTCGGACGCTTCCAGGACTTCGGCGACTCGTTCCCGCCAGACAGTCTCGGCGGCGAGCCGCCCGGTGATGACTGCGCCGGGGACGACCACGGTGATCGGCATCTGATTACTGCCCGTCGACTCCACCATCGCGGTGATACTGATGAGCAACGGATCCGGGTTCGGCATACCGCCAGGCTAACGGACCGGACCCGGCGGAGTCAGGGTCCCGGGCCCGTCGGCTTCGCTCCGGCCGGTCCCGGCGCCGCCTGTCGGCCGCGAACGCCCACGGCCGCCCGGCCCGCCCCCGGGAATGCCGAAGGGCCTGCACCGTGCGCGAAGCGCAGTGCAGGCCCGTGCTGTTCGGCCGGGGCCGCTCAGCGGTGCGTACTACAGGGGGCGAATGTTCTCCGCCTGCGGGCCCTTCTGGCCCTGCGTGACGTCGAACTCGACCTTCTGGCCCTCGAGCAGCTCACGGAAGCCCTGGGCGTTGATGTTCGAGTAGTGGGCGAAGACGTCCGGGCCGCCACCCTCCTGCTCGATGAAGCCGAAGCCCTTCTCCGCGTTGAACCACTTCACAGTGCCATTAGCCATAAAAATTCTCCTTGAAAGGGCAAATCCGGAGCTTCGCACCTCGCGAAGTCCCGCGTCGCCGCGATGAGGCCCACCCGAGGAAAATCCGGGGAAAACAAAAATGCGCCAGCGGTTACAACCGGCAGGCGCACACAGAGTTCATGGGAACCAAAACTGCAACTGACGTCGACTGTAGCAGGTGCGGGCGCGAAACGGGGTCCTTTTCCGGGCGCGTCCGCGGTGTGGCATCCGGCACCGTCCGGCCCGGCCGCGCGCGGCCGGTTCCGAACGCGGGCGCCGCCCGCCCCGGGAGGCGGGCGGCACCCCTGGACGGGCCCCCGGGCTCAGCCCAGCGGCTTGTCGAGCACCGCCTTGGTGTGGCTGAACGTCGCCAGCGAGTACTCGCCGTGGTAGTTGCCCATGCCGCTCTCCCCGACGCCGCCGAAGGGCAGTTCGGGCACGGCCAGATGGGACACCGGAAGGCCGAAGACCAGGGCACCGGAGGAGGTCTCCTCGGCGAGCCGGCGCTTGGTCGTGTCCGACTCCGTGAAGGCGTAGAGCGCGAGCGGCTTCTCCCGCGCGGTGATGAAGGCGATCGCCGCGTCGAGATCGGCCACCTCCAGCACCGGCAGCACCGGGCCGAAGATCTCCTCGCGCATCACCGGGGCGTCCGGATCCACGTCGGCCAGCACGGTGGGCTCGATGAAGCGGGTGGCCCGGTCGTGGCCGCCGCCGGTGACCACGCGGCCGTCGCCGAGCAGCGCGGCCAGGCGGTCGAAGTGGCGGGTGTTGACGATCCGGCCGTACTCGGGATCAGCCGCCGGGTCCTCGCCGTAGAGCGCGCGGACGGCCTCGGCCAGGTGCCCGGCCAGCGCGGGGCCGGTGCCGCCCACGGCGAGGACGTAGTCGGGGGCCACGCAGGTCTGGCCGGCGTTGAGGAACTTGCCGGCGGCCAGCCGCCGGGCGGTGACCTCCAGGTCGGTGTCCGGGTCGACCACCACCGGGCTCTTGCCGCCGAGTTCCAGGGTCACCGGGGTCAGGTGGCGGGCGGCGGCGGTCATCACGATCCGGCCGACCGCGCCGTTGCCGGTGTAGAAGATGTGGTCGAACCGCTGCTCCAGCAGGGCGGTGGTCTCCGGGACGGCGCCCTCGACGACGGCGACGGCCTCCGGGTCGAGGTAGCGCGGGAGCAGCCGGGCCAGCGCGGCGGAGGTGGCGGGGGCCAGCTCGCTGGGCTTCACGAGGACGGCGTTGCCGGCCGCCAGCGCGCCCACCACCGGGGCCAGGGCGAGCTGGAGCGGGTAGTTCCAGGGCGCGATCACCAGCACCACGCCGAGCGGCTCCCGGACCACCCGGGCGGTGGCCGGGCGGAACGCCTCGGGGACGTCGGCCGGCCGCGGGCTCAGCCACTCGTCCAGGTGCCGGACGGTGTGGTCGAGCTCGTTGAGGGTGAAGGCGATCTCCGTGCGGTACGCCTCGGCGGGTCCCTTGCCGAGGTCGTCGTGGAGCGCCGTGAGGAAATCCTCGCTCCGCTCGGTGAGCAGCGCGCGCAGGGCGCCCAGCTGCTCCCGGCGCCAGGCGACCGGGCGGGTCCGGCCGCTCGCGAAGGCGGCGCGCAGCCCGGCGACGACGGTGGCGGGATCGGATTCGGTGATGGCCTTCATGAGAGTACTCCCGACAGGAAATTTTGAAGCGCTTGATAGTTGACAACATCAAGCTTCTGTCGACAGTAGGCCGAGATGGTTGGCAAAGTCAATCATCTCCGGGACCGACGCGGCCGCCCGGGCGCGCGACGCACCCGGGCGGCCGGTTCCGTGCGGCCGGGCGGCCGCTACTCGACCGTCACGCTCTTCGCCAGGTTGCGCGGCTTGTCGACGTCGCGCTTCAGGGCCACCGCGGCGTAGTAGGCCAGCAGCTGGAGCGGGATGTTGAGGAGCAGCGGGTCCAGCTCCGGCTCGCTCTTGGGCACCAGGACGCAGTGGTCCGCGAGCTTGGCCTCGGGCCGGCGGTGGGCGACGGCCAGCACGCGGCCGGAGCGGGCCTTGATCTCACCGAGGGTGGTGAGGTTCTTGTCGAGCAGCTCGTCGTCCGGAACCAGCGCGACGGTCGGCAGCTCGGGGCTGATCAGCGCGAGCGGGCCGTGCTTCAGCTCGCTGGCGGGGTAGGCCTCGGCGTGGACGTAGGAGATCTCCTTGAGCTTCTGCGCACCCTCGCGGGCCACCGGGAAGCCGCGGACCCGGCCGATGAACATCATGCCTTCGGACTCGGCGTACGCGGCCGCGAGCTCGGCGATCTCCTCGCCCTGCGCGAGGATCTCCCGGATCTGGTCCGGCAGCGCCTTCAGCCCGGCCACGATCCGGCGGCCGTCGGCGGGCGAGAGGTCGTGGATGCGGCCGAAGTGCAGGGCGAGCAGCGCGAAGGCGACCACCGTCGAGGTGAAGGCCTTGGTGGAGGCGACCGAGATCTCCGGTCCGGCGTGCAGGTAGATGCCGCCGTCGCACTCGCGCGCGATGGCGCTGCCGACGGTGTTGACCACGCCGAGCACCCGCCCGCCCTTGCGCTTGATCTCCTGGACGGCGGCGAGCGTGTCGTAGGTCTCGCCGGACTGGCTGACCGCCACGTACAGGGTGTCCGCCTCGATCACCGGGTTGCGGTAGCGGAACTCCGAGGCCGGCTCGCTGTGGGCGGGGATCCGGGACAGCTCCTCGATCAGCTGGGCGCCCATCTCGCCGGCGTAGTAGGCGGAGCCGCAGCCGAGGATCTTGACCCGGCGGATCTCGCGCAGCTCGCGGGCGTCCAGGTTGAGACCGCCGAGGTGGGCGGTGGCGAAGCGCTCGTCGAGCCGGCCGCTGAGGGTGCGCTCCACCGAGCCGGGCTGCTCGTGGATCTCCTTGAGCAGGAAGTGCTCGTAGCCGCCGGTGTCGTAGGAGTCGATCTCCCAGTCGACGGTGGACGGCTGGCGGTGGGTGGTGCGGGCGTCCTCGGTGAAGGTGCGGAAGCCGTCGGCGCGGACGGTGGCCAGCTCGCCGTCCTCCAGGTGGACGACCTGGCGGGTGTAGCGGACGAGGGCGGAGACGTCGGAGGCGGCGAACATCTCCTTCTCGCCGATGCCGAGCACGATCGGGCTGCCGTTGCGGGCGACGACGATCCGGTCGGGCTGCTCCGCGTCGAGCACGGCGATGCCGTAGGTGCCGACCACCTTGGCGAGCGCGGCGCGCACCGCGTCCTCCAGCTCCGCGCCCTCGGCGGCGTGCGCGGCGATCAGGTGGGCGAGCACCTCGGTGTCGGTCTCGGAGCGGAACACCGCGCCGTCGGCGGTCAGCTTGGCCCGCAGCTCGTCGGCGTTCTCGATGATGCCGTTGTGGACGACGGCGATGCGCTCGGCGTTGTCCAGGTGCGGGTGGGCGTTGGCGTCGCTGGGCACGCCGTGGGTCGCCCAGCGGGTGTGCCCGATGCCGGTGGTGCCCTTGAACCGGGCCGGTACGGCGGCGGCGAGGTCGGCGACCCGGCCCTTGACCTTGCGGAGCTTGAGGCCGCCGGTGCGGCCGGTCACGGCCACGCCGGCCGAGTCGTAGCCGCGGTACTCCAGCCGGGCCAGGCCCTCCAGGAGGAAGGGGGTCGCGTCCTTGGGGCCGATGTAGGCCACGATTCCGCACATCTGGGTGGACTCCTTGAACGGGGAGGGCGAGGGGCGACGGCGGTCAGCCGTAGACGATCCGGCGCAGCTGGCGGGCCGAGAGCCCGGGCGCCGCGACGCGCCGGGCGGGCAGCTCCTCGGCCAGCCGGGCGAAGATCTTCTCGTTGGTCAGGCCGCGTGCCTGCAGCTCGCCGTGGCGGCGGCGGACGTACTCCTCGGTCGTCTCGGAGAAGTACGCCAGCACCTCCGCCACCACCCGCGCCGCCTCGCGGGGCCCGAGCGGGCTGGTCCGGGTGAGGTGGGCGAGCAGGTCTTCGTGAGGGTGCGAGGAGCCGGGAGAGCTGGACACGAACGGGGAGCCTAGGCCGGACCGAGCCGCGAGATCAAAGATCCTGCCCGATTTCGGGCAGACCTTACGACATTCGGACCAGGCGGGGCGCCCGAAGCCCCTTCCGCCCCTCGGGTGGCGGCGCGCCACCCCGACCGGCGCCGGCTCGCCACCCGGCCGACACACCCTTGTAGCGACACCACTACGCCCCGTAGCGTGATACTCCGCATACGCATCGGAGATGCGTAGCGGAAGACCGGAGGCTTGCTGATGTGCGGGATCACCGGATGGGTCGACTTCGAGCGCGACCTCACCGCCCAGCGTCCAGTGCTGGACACGATGACGCGGACCCAGCTCTGCCGTGGCCCGGACGCCGGCGGCGCCCACCTGGAGCGGCACGCCGCGCTCGGCCACCGCCGCCTCGCCGTGATCGACATCGAGGGCGGCACCCAGCCCATGACCGTCGAGCACGACGGCCGCGTACTGGCCGCCCTCACCTACAGCGGCGAGGTCTACAACCACCGCGAGCTGCGCGCCGAGCTGGAGGCGGCCGGCCACCGGTTCCGCACCCGCAGCGACACCGAGGTGGTGCTGCACGCCTACCTGGAGTGGGGCGAGGGCCTGGCCGAGCGGCTGAACGGCATGTTCGCCTTCGCCGTCTGGGACTCCCGCCGCCAGGAGCTGCTGCTGGTCCGCGACCGGATGGGCGTCAAGCCGCTGCACTACTTCCGGACGCCGCACGGCGTGGTCTTCGGCTCCGAGGCCAAGGCCGTGCTGGCGCACCCGGACGTCCGGGCGGTGGTCGACCTGGACGGGCTGCGCGAGATGCTCGCCGTCAGCCGGACCCCCGGCCGCACCGTCTACCGGGGGATCGCCGAGGTGCGGCCCGGCCACGTCGTCCGGGTGCGCAGCCAGGGCGTCACGACCCGGCGGTACTGGGCGCTGGAGGCCCGCGAGCACACCCACAACCTGGAGACCACCGTCGCCACCGTCCGCGCCCTGCTGGAGGACATCGTCCACCGCCAGCTGGAGGCGGACGTCCCGCTCTGCTCGCTGCTCTCCGGCGGGCTCGACTCCAGCGCCGTCACCGCCATCGCCGCCCGGGCGCTGCGGACGGCCGGAGCCGGCCCGGTGCGCTCCTTCGCGGTCGACTTCACCGGCCAGAGCGAGAGCTTCCGGGCCGACGCCGTCCGGTCCACCCCGGACGGCCCGTACGCGCGGATGCTGGCCGGGCACGTCGGCGCCGACCACCACGTCATCGAGCTGGACAGCGCCGCGCTCACCGACCCGGCGCAGCGCTCCGCCGTACTGCGGGCCCGGGACACCCCCGGCGGCTTCGGCGACATGGACGTCTCGCTGCTGCTGCTCTTCCGGGGCGTGCGCGAGAAGTCCACCGTGGCGCTGTCCGGCGAGTCCGCCGACGAGCTGTTCGGCGGCTACCGCTGGTACCACGACCCGAAGCTGGTCGCCGCCGACGACTTCCCGTGGGTGGACGCGGTCACCCAGCTCGGCGGAACCGGCGCCGGCCCCCGCGACCAGCTGCTGGACCGGGGGCTGGCCGAGAAGCTCGACGTGGCCGAGTACCGGCGGGCCCGCTACCGCGAGGCGCTGACCGAAGTCCCCCACCTGCCCGGCGCCGACCCGGTGGAACGCCGGATGCGCGAGATCTCCTACCTCAACCTCACCCGCTTCGTCTGCATCCTGCTGGACCGCAAGGACCGGATGAGCATGGCCAACGGCCTGGAGGTCCGGGTGCCGTTCTGCGACCACCGGCTGGTCCAGTACGTCTTCAACACCCCCTGGGCGATGAAGAGCTTCGACGGCCGGGAGAAGAGCCTGCTGCGGGCCGCCGTCCGCGACCTGCTGCCGGCCGAGATCGCCGACCGGGTGAAGAGCCCGTACCCCGTCGTCCAGGACCCGCACTACCCGGCGCTGCTGCGCGCCGAACTCGCCGAACTCGCCGCCGACCCGGGCGCCCCCGTGCTCGGCCTGCTGGACCGCCGGGCGCTCACCGACGCGCTCGCGCCGGACACCGACCCGCAGTCCGTCCGGCTCGGCGTCGACCTGGCGCTGGACCTCAACGCCTGGCTGACGGAGTACCAGGTCTCCCTGGAACTGTGAGCGGCCGTCACCTCCGGACGGCGGCGTGCCGGGTGCCCGCCGTCCGGGTGGTGACCGCCGGGCATCCCGCTTCGTTGACCGGGTGCGACGTGCGATAGCGTCGCCGACACCTCCCGAATGGCTGCCCAAAACGCGGATTCCCGCCCCCGTGGCGTCAGGATGGGGAGCGAACCGTCCGTCTCGATCCGCCGGGGGATCTCCGCCATGCAGCCGCGAGTCTTCGCGATTCTCACCGCCCTCCTGCTGGGAGTGCTGGGCCTCGGGTCGGTGGCCGTCACCGACTGGACCCCCGCGACGAGCACCTCGGCGACCGCCCCCGGCGCCGCCACCGCGGCCGGCTCCAACGCACCCCCCGTCGGCGGCGCCGCGACGGCCACCCCGACCGGTGACCCGGCGGTCTGGACCCGCTCGACGCTGCGCAACAAGATGATGGCCGAGATGCAGGCGAGCGACCCGGGGGTGGCGCTGGCGGACCTCGACCGGATCACCAAGCAGCTGCCGTACACCGTCCGGTTCTGCCACCCGATCGCGCACGAGCTCGGGCACGAGGCGGTCAAGCGGTACAACGCCGACTTCCAGAAGGTCATCTCCTTCCCCCACGAGACCTGCGCGGCCGGCTACCTGCACGGCGCGGTCGAGGAGATGCTGAACGCCTCCGCCCAGCCCGAGGTGGACCTGCTCAAGCTCTGCGCGCCCAAGAACACCGGCCCCTGCATCCACGGCGTCGGGCACGGCACGATGTTCGTCGCCAAGCAGGACGTGGCCAAGGCCCGCGACCTCTGCAACAAGTTCACCACCGACCAGAACCGGATCCGCTGCTCGGAGGGCCTGTTCATGCAGCTCTTCGGCCCGGACGAGGAGGACGAGAAGGCGAAGGCGAACCTGCCCGCCGACAAGCTCGCGCAGGACCCGCTCTACCCGTGCAAGGACCAGCCGGCCCTCTACCAGTCCGCCTGCTACTTCTACGCGCCGACCTTCTTCCTCTCCTCGCACGACTACCCGAACCACCCCGAGGTCTACGGCGAGGCGCTGAAGTGGTGCCTCAACGGCAAGGCGAGCGGCGGCGCGGTGGACTGCAGCCGGGGCGTCGGCTCGCGGACCATGAAGTACAACCTGGACCGCGAGGACTGGGCCGCCGAGCAGTGCGCGACCGCCGCCGACGGCTGGCAGCGCAAGGCCTGCGCCGAGGGCCTGGTCAGCTACTACACGGTCAACTACACCGACGGCGGCGCGGCCGGCCGGCTCTGCGCCAAGATCACGAACAAGGAGATGCAGGGCTACTGCCGCTCGGCGAGCGGGCTCTCCGCCTCCCTGGACTGACCCCCTCCCCCCAGGACCGGGCCCGCGCCGCACGGCGCGGGCCCGCTTTCGTAGGATCGGGCTGATCCGGGTGCGCCGAGGACGCCGCGCCACCAGGCCCCGTACCACCTGGAGCCCGCCGTGACCTCCGAGGACTTCCGCGCCGCCGCGCACGCCGCCGCCGACCTGGTCAGCGACTACCTCGCCGACCTGCCCGCGCGCCCGGTCTGGCAGCCGATGGACGACAGCTCCCGGCAGGCCCTGCTGGACGCGCCGCTACCCGCGGCCGGCCGGCCGCTCACCGAGCTGCTCACCGCCATCGACGCGGAGGTGCTGCCGTACCCGATGGGCAACGGCAACCCGCGGTTCTTCGGCTGGGTGAACTCCGCCCCCGCGCCGGCCGGCGTGCTCGCCACCCTCGCCGCGTCCGCCATGAACCCCAGCTCGGCCGGCGGCGACCACGCCGACGTCCACCTGGAGCGGGCCGTGGTCCGCTGGATCGCCGAGCTGGTCGGCTTCCCCCACCCGGCCGGCGGTGGGCTGCTCACCTCGGGCACCTCGATGGCGACCATCGTCTGCCTCGCCGCCGCCCGCGACCGGGCCGCCCGCGCGGCCGGGTGGGACGTCCGCGAGGACGGCCTCGCCGGGCTGCCGCCGCTGGTCGGCTACGTCACCGGCGAGACGCACTCGTGCGTGCGCAAGGCCGCCGAGCTGCTCGGCCTGGGCAGCAGGCACCTGCGCACCGTCGCCACCGGCCCCGACGGCCGGCTCGACCCGGCCGTCCTGCGGGCCGCGATCGAGCGGGACCGGGCCGCCGGACTGCTGCCGTTCCTGGTGGTGGCCTCCGCCGGCACGGTCGGCACCGGCGCCGTGGACGCCTTCGGGCCGATCGCCGACGTCTGCGCCGAGCAGCGCCTCTGGCTGCACGTGGACGGCGCGTACGGGGCCTTCGGCGTGCTGGACCCGCTGATCGCCCACCGCTACGCCGGGCTGGCGCGGGCCGACTCACTCGCCCTCGACCCGCACAAGTGGCTCGGCGTCCCGGTGGACTGCGGCTGCGCGCTGGTGCGCGACACCGAGGAGCTGCGCGCCACCTTCAGCCTGGTGCCGCCCTACCTGCGCGACGAGGCCGCCGGGGCGCTCGGCTGGTTCTCCGAGTACGGCACCGAGCAGACCCGCCCCTTCCGCGCCCTCAAGGTCTGGGCCACCATCGCCCACCGGGGCCGCGACGGCATCGCCCGGGACATCGCCCGGTGCACCGCGCTGGCCCGCCACCTCGGGGAACTCGTCGAGGCGGACGACGAGTTGGAGCTGCTGGCCGAGGTGCAGACCTCGATCGTGGCGTTCCGTCACCGCGCCGCCGGCCTGGACGGCGCCGCGCTGGACGCGCTCAACCGGGAGCTGCCGACCGCGGTGCAGCGGCGCGGCCGGGTCTTCGTCACCGGCGCCCGGCTCGACGGCCACGAGATGCTGCGCGCCTGCCTGTTGAACGCCGCGACCACCGAGGCGGACCTCGCCCTGCTGCTCACCGAGGTGAAGTCGGCCGCGGCCGAACTGCTCGCCGGCGAGCAGCGGTAACCGAGGCCCGGAGACATTTACCGACAGGTCACGGGGGATTCGTGATCGCGAAACACCGGAGCGGCAGATTGATGGCATGGAGCACACGGAGCCTCTGACGACGACCGAATCCACCGACCACTCGCCGACCCCCTCCCGTGCCCAACGGCGCGGCGCCAGAACCCACCGCTGGCGCCGCGACACCGTAGAGCTGGCCGCGGTCTTCCTCTCGGTGACCGCCGCCGACCTGGTGGCCAAGCTCGTCGTGCACGGCCCGGAGGGCCCGGTGGTGCTCGCCGCCTCGGCGGTGGCCCTGCTCGCCACGGCGCTGTTCCACACCTGGTGGTCACACCGGCACCATCTGCACGGCCCGCCGGCCCCGGACGCGCCGGCGCCCCCGGGTCCGCCCGCGCCGGACGCGGCGGAGGGGCTGAAGGGGCCGCTGGCCGACTTCGAGCAGACCGCGCTCTGGCGGGTCCGCACCACGGTGCAGGACTCCCCCGGCAGTCTGGCCCGGGTCTGCACGGCCTTCGCCGAGCGGCAGGTCAACATCATCTCGATGCAGTCCCACCCGCTGCCGAACGGCACCGTGGACGAGTTCTTCGTCCGGGCCCCGCACGCCCTCACCCGGACCGACCTGGCCGCGCTGGTGGCGTCGGCCGGCGGGCACGACATCTGGACCGACCCGGCCGACGCGCACGACCTGGTGGACGTGCCCACCCACGTCCTGGCACTGGCGACCCGCACCGCGCTGGACGCCGCCGAGCTGCCGATCGCGCTGCGTCGGCTGTTCGGGCAGTGCGCCATCCGGCAGTACCCGGGCGCGGCCCGGCGCGGCGGCGCCGGGGTGGACGGGCACCTGATGCGGCTGCCGGTGCCCTCCGGCGACCTCATCGAGCTCAGCCGCCCGCACCTGCCGTTCACCCCGACCGAGTTCGCCCGGGCCCAGGCCCTGGTCGAGCTGGACACCCTGCTCGGCCCCCGGGTGCCGGACGTCCGGGCCCGGCTGCGGCTGCCCGCCGGGGCGGACCTGACCGTGCGGCGCGCGGACGAGGGCGACCGGGAAGCGGCGCTGGCGATGCACGGGCGCTGCTCCCCGGAGACCCTGCGCCGGCGCTACCACGGCCCGGTCCGGGACGCCGACCGCTATCTGGACCACCTACTGGACGCCCGGCACGGCCAGACCCTCACGGTCGAGGCCCCCGACGGGCGGATCGTCGCCCTCGGGCACCTGATGTGGGACGACGGCAGCGCCGAGGTCGCGGTGCTGGTCGAGGACGACTGGCAGCGGCGCGGGCTGGGGCTCGACCTGATGCGGCGGATGGCCGCGCTGGCGCTGGAGGCCGGGGTGCAGACGGTCTACGCCGTCACCCACTCCTCCAACACCGGGCTGATCGCCACCATGCGCAAGCTGGCCGCGCCACTGGACTACCAGGTCGAGGAGGGCACCCTGGTGATCACCGCGCACCTGGCGGAGGCCGCCGAGGAGCTGCCCGTGCCCTGGCCCACCCGGCCGGGCAGGTAGTCCGGTCTTCACCGGATCCTCACCGCGGGCCTCGGCACGCACACCGGTCCGGGCGGCGATCACGCCGCCCGGACCGTCGCGCGCCCGGCCCGGACCCGCGCCGCCGGGCGGCTCGGCGGGCCCTTCGCAGGCGCGCACCGGGGGAACCGACCGGCCCGGCCGAGGCGTCCCCCGCAGGGCAAGGCCCCTCCGTACACCGCCCGTTCTGACGCCACGTCAGAGCGGCGCCGACGAGGCAGCCGGCGCCGTCGCAGCAGGCGGCGCGGGGTCCGGAGCGTCGAGCCGGGCGGCGGAGTCGGTAGGCTGGCCCCGTCCCCGCCGCCCGACGGCCCGTTATCCGGCCCCGGGCGGTGCCGCAGCAAGGAGGAACCACTGAGCATGGCAGGCACCGAATCGGAGCCCACAGGCGCACGCGACGCCTCGCTGCCCGCCCGCGCCAAGATCGCGGTCACGGCCGGCAAGGTGGCCGCCGCCCTGTCCCAGAAGGCGGGCCGAGGCAGCGGCTCGGTGATCGGCGGCAAGATCGCCCTGAGGCTCGACCCCGACCTGCTCGCCACCCTCGCCGACCACCTGGACGTCGTGCTGGTCAGTGCCACCAACGGCAAGACCACGACCACCCGGCTGATCGCCGAGGCGCTGCGCGCCGCCGGCCCGGTGGTCTCCAACGCCCTGGGCGCCAACATGCCGGCCGGCATCACCTCCGCCCTGGCCGGCGGCACGGACGCCCGCTTCGGCGTCATCGAGGTGGACGAGAAGTACCTGGCCGGAGTGGCCCGTGACACCCACCCCAAGGCGATCGCCCTGCTCAACCTCTCGCGCGACCAGCTGGACCGCGCCGCCGAGACCCGGATGATGGCCGAGAAGTGGCGCGAGGGCCTCCAGGACACCGAGGCCGTGGTCATCGCCAACGCCGACGACCCGCTGGTGACCTGGGCCGCCTCCTCCTGCAAGAAGGTGGTCTGGGTGGCCGCCGGACAGGCCTGGAAGGAGGACGCCTGGTCCTGCCCCGCCTGCGGCGGCGTGATGCAGCGCCCCGGCGACGACTGGTTCTGCCAGGACTGCGGCTTCCGGCGCCCCAACCCGCACTGGGCGCTCCAGGGCACCCACGTGATCGACCCGCAGCGCGGCGCCTGGCCGATCCAGCTCCAGCTGCCCGGCCGCGCCAACCTGGCCAACGCCACCAGCTCCGCCGCCGTGGCCGCCGTCTTCGGCGTCCCGCCGCAGGTCGCGCTGGAGCGGATGCAGTCGGTGACGGCCGTGGCCGGCCGCTACGACGTGGTCCAGTACCAGGGCCGGGACATCAGGCTGCTGCTCGCCAAGAACCCGGCCGGCTGGCTGGAGACCTTCTCGCTGATCGACGGCCCGCCGGCGCCGGTGATCCTCTCCGTCAACGCGCTCGACGCCGACGGAACCGACACCTCGTGGCTCTGGGACGTCGACTACGAGCGCCTCGCCGGGCACCCGGTCTTCGTGATGGGCCAGCGCAAGCTGGACCTCGCCGTCCGCCTGGAGGTCGCCGGGCTGCAGTTCCACGTGGTGGACTCGCTG
The DNA here is from genome assembly GCF_055561235.1 of Kitasatospora sp. NPDC022856. NCBI lineage: Bacteria > Bacillati > Actinomycetota > Actinomycetes > Kitasatosporales > Streptomycetaceae > Kitasatospora > Kitasatospora sp. NPDC022856. The sequence goes on from NZ_JBVHHE010000018.1 coordinate 31,745, forward strand.
GAGCAGGCCGTCCGGATGGCCCCGCCCGGCCGGATCGAGGCGATCGCCAACTACACCGCCTTCCAGCAGCTGCGGAAGGTCGTGGCCGGCTGATGCCCGGCCCAGCAGCCCACTTCACGACGGAAGGCCTTCGAGGATGAGTGAGAGCAGCCTGCGCGTGGTCTGGGTCTACCCCGACCTGCTCAGCACCTACGGCGACCGGGGCAACGCCCTGGTCGTGGAGCGCCGGGCCCGCCAGCGCCACCTCAACGTGACCAGGATCGACGTCCGCTCCGACCAGGCGGTGCCCACCAGCGGTGACATCTACCTGATCGGCGGCGGTGAGGACCGGCCGCAGCGGCTGGCCGCCGAGCGCCTGCGGGGCGACAGCGGGCTGGTCCGGGCCGCCGAGAACGGCGCGATCATCTTCGCCGTCTGCGCCGGCTACCAGATCCTCGGCCACGAGTTCGTCAACGACCTCGGCGAGCGCGAACCGGGCCTCGGCCTGCTCGACGTCTGGACCACCCGCGGCGAGGGCGCCCGCTGCGTCGGCGACGTGCTCGCCGACGTCGACCCGCGCCTGGCCCTGCCGCAGCTGACCGGTTTCGAGAACCACCAGGGCATCACGCACCTCGGCCAGGGCGTCCAGCCGCTGGCCACCGTCACCGCGGGCCGGGGCAACGGCACCGGTGACGGCACCGAGGGCGCCTGGCGGGACACCGTCTTCGGGACGTACCTGCACGGCCCCGTGATGGCCCGCAATCCCGCGGTCGCGGACATGCTGATCAAGCTGGCGCTGGACGTGAACGCCCTGCCGCCGGCCGACACCACCTGGTACGACGCGCTGCGCGCCGAGCGCATCGCGGCCACTTCGCGCCCCGCGTAGTACGCCGGCCCGCTCCGACCGGGTGCCCGCGATGCGGTCATCCGGTCCACGGGCGGGCCCGGACGTACGACAATGGGGATGCCGGCTGCACACCCTCCTCGGCAGCAGGCTGCACTTCCGCGCGGGGGCGCCGACGGCGCCGCTCCCGCGTCGGCTCCTGCCCGGCCGGACGCAGGGGTCGTATGCTCGACTGCACGGTCGTTTTCGGGCGTTCTGTCCGGATCGACCGGTCCTTCACCCCTCGGTCATCTCCCCGCCATCACGGTGTGGGAACCGACCGCTACGGTGACGGTTCGTCGTCCCAGCCTGTAGTCCGGCCGTTCCTCGGTTCTGCTCGGGAGTTGCAAAGCAATGCGTATTGGAGTGCTGACCAGCGGCGGTGACTGCCCCGGCCTGAATGCGGTGATCCGCTCCGTGGTCCACCGGGGGGTGGTCGACCACGGCGACGAGATCATCGGGTTCGAGGACGGCTGGCGAGGTTTCCTGGAGGGCGTCCACCGCCCCCTGACCCTGGACTCGGTGAGCGGCATCCTCGCCCAGGGCGGCACCATCCTCGGCTCCTCGCGAGTGCAGCCGAGCCATCTGCGGGACGGCGTCGAGCGCGCCAAGCGGTACTGCGCCGACCTCGGTCTGGACGCGGTCATCCCGATCGGCGGCGAGGGCACCCTCAAGGCCGCCAAGCTGATGAGCGACGCCGGTCTGCCGATCGTCGGCGTGCCGAAGACCATCGACAACGACATCGCGTGCACCGATGTCACCTTCGGCTTCGACACCGCGGTCTCGGTCGCCACCGACGCGCTGGACCGGCTGAAGACCACGGCCGAGTCGCACCAGCGGGTCATGGTCGTCGAGGTCATGGGCCGGCACACCGGCTGGATCGCGCTCAACGCGGGCATGGCCGCCGGCGCCCACGCGATCGTCGTCCCGGAGCGCCCGTTCCACATCGACAAGCTCACGGCCGTCGTCCGCGAGCGCTTCGACCGGCAGAAGAAGTTCGCGATCGTGGTCTGCGCCGAGGGCGCCAAGCCCGAGCCCGGCACCATGCACTGGGAAGAGGGCAGCAAGGACATCTACGGCCACGAGCGGTTCACCGGCATCGCCACCCAGCTCTCCCGGGAGCTGGAGCACCGGCTCGGCAAGGAGGCCCGCCCGGTGATCCTCGGCCACACCCAGCGCGGCGGCACCCCGACCGCGTACGACCGGGTGCTGGCCACCCGGTTCGGCTGGCACGCCGTGGAGGCCGTCCACAAGGGCGCCTTCGGCCACATCACCGCACTGCAGGGCACCAACATCAACCTGGTGCCGATCGGCGAGGCCGTCGCCGAGCTCAAGACCGTGCCGCAGGAGCGTTACCTGGAGGCGGAGACGGTCATCTGACCAGACCCGACCACGGCCGCCGGCCCCCGAGCAACCGCTCGGGGGCCGGCGCCGTCTCGTGCGGGCGTCAGGTCGGCGCGCGGCCGGTCAGAAGCCGGTGTCGTAGGTGTAGCGGGCGGTGTGGTCGAGCATGTCCGCCGGGGTCACGTCGTTCCACGGCTTCATGGTCTCGTTGAGGTCGACCACGTTCGCCGTGCCGGCCGCCGGCAGGTAGGTGGACGACGGGTGGAGCTTCTGCCACTCCGACCAGAGCTTGTCGATGAAACAGTGGTGCAGCCAGAACACCGGGTCGTTGGGCGACATGCCGGTGGTCATGTGACCGCCGACCCAGACGTGCACCCGGTTGTGCAGGTTGACCCCGCGCCAGCCCTCCAGGTTGTTGCGGAAGCCGTCCGAGGCGCTGTTCCACGGCGCGGCGTCGTACGCGGCGATCGCCAGCACACCGGTGGCCTCGGCGCGGGTCGGCAGCTGGGCGACCGAGGCGCCGAACTGGCGCCGCAGGAAGGTGCGGCTGTCCGGCCGCACGTTCAGCGCCCAGTTGCCGCCGGAGAAGGCGAACGGCCCGGTGGTCACCTGGCCGTCGCTGCTGCGGCCGTTGCCGCCCATGAAGTCGGCGCCCCAGATCGAGGCGGTGGTGGTGCGGTCCGCCGTCCAGTCCCAGTACGGGAGGGTGACGGTCGGGTCGATCGCCTGCAGGGCCTCCTCGAACTGGAGCAGGAAGCGCCGGTGCCAGGGCAGGAAGGACGGCGAACGGTGGCCGACCCGCTCGCCGTTGTCGGTGTCGCTGATGATGAAGTTGTTGTGGGTCGTGACGAAGGAGTCGTAACCGCCGTTGCGCTTGAGTTCGAGCACGGCGTTGACGAAGGCGCGCTTCTCCTGGGCCGTCAGGGTCGCCTGGTTCTTGCGGACTGCCATGAGTCCCCCCTTGGGTGTGAAGTGGAGTTCCTGGTCCGGGTGTTCGGACTCGGTGCTCAGACCGTCGCGATCGGCACGAGCGTGGCGCCCTGCAGCTCGCTGACGGCCGCGCGGGCGAGCGCGCGCGGCGTGGCGAAGGTCTGGTAGTGGTTGACGACGCTGATCCAGGTGCCGTCCGCGTTGCGCATCATGTGCAGCTCGTCGCCGTCGATCCGCACCGAGTAGCCGGCGCCGCCGTGGTGGTGGCTGCTGCCGTCGGTGACCGGGCGGCCCTGGATGCGACGGCCCTGGAAGACCTCGTCGAAGGTGTCGGACGCACCCGGGTCGGCCGCCGTCGCCGACTTGCTGGTCGGACCGGCGACGCCGAGCACGACGGTGCCGGCGGCCGCGGTCAGGGCCACGGCGGCCCCCTGCAGCATCCGCCGCCGGGTCAGCTCCGAGGCATGGGTGTCTTCGGACATGGTGGTACCCCCCTTGGGCACCCCGTCTGGTGTTGGGGCGCCGTTCAGAAAAGCTTGCAGAAACGTTAATGCGAGGCGATTTCATGATCGTGCTCGCTGTTTCGATGCTCGCAGGGCAACTCGACCTAGTGAACTGCCGATCGGCGGGGGTACGTACGGTTGGCGCGGATTCAGCCATCCCCCGACTGCCCACGCCTCGGACGCCCCAGGAAGATCTCCCGTTTCTCCACTGAATGATCGTCAGACCCGGATCGATCTTCACGCTGTGCAGATCCCGCACCGAAGATCCTTCGCCCCCGACCCTTCCTCGGTGACCCGCACCACCCGGCCGGAATGGCGCGATGGGACGGCCTCCCTCCGGCCGTCGGTGGCCGAACCCCGGTGCCACCGGCCACAACTGTCGATTCGTCCGGTGGGCGCGACGCCCCGACGCGTCGGGGGCGTCGGAGCGGGACGGCTCGGTAGCGTGACGGGATGGAGATCCTCGCCTACGGCGTCCAACAAGATGAGCGGCCCCTGCTGGAGAAGGCCTTCGCCGAGCGCCACGCGCTGCGCAGCCTGGCGGTCTTCCTCGACCGCGACACCGCCCCGCTGGCGGCCGGGCACCGCGCGGTCAGCAGCAGCGTCAACGACGTCCTGGACGCCCGGACGCTCGGCCTGCTCGCATCCGGCGGCACCGAGCTGATCGCGCAGCGCTCCACCGGCTTCAACAACATCGACCTGGACGCCGCCGCCGAGCTCGGCCTCACCGTCGCCCGGGTCTCGTACTACAGCCCGTACGCCGTCGCCGAACACGCCTGGGCGCTGGCGCTCGCGGTGAACCGGCGGCTCACCCGGGCCACCAACCGCTCCCGCGAGTTCGACTTCCGGCTGGACGGGCTGCTGGGCCGCGACATCCACGGGATGACGGTCGGCGTCCTCGGCACCGGCAAGATCGGCGAGTGCTTCGCCCGGATCGCCCACGGCTTCGGCACCGAGCTGCTCGGCTGGGACATCGCGGAGAACCCCGCGTGCACCGCGCTCGGCATGACCTACGTGGACCGCGCCGAACTGCTCGCCCGCAGCGACCTGATCAGCCTGCACGTCCCGCTGGTCCCGAGCACCCACCACGTGATCGACGGCGCGGCGCTCGCCCTGATGAAGGACGACGCGATCCTGATCAACTCCAGCCGCGGCGGCCTCGTCGACACCACCGCCCTGGTCGAGACGCTGCGCGCCGGCCGGCTGTCCGGGGTCGGTCTGGACGTCTACGAGGAGGAGACCGGCGTCTTCTTCTACGACCGCTCGGTCGAGGGCGTCAGCGACGACACGCTCGCCCGGCTGGTCACCTTCCCGCAGGTCCTGATCACCTCCCACCAGGCCTACTTCACGCACACCGCCGTCGGCCAGATCATCGAGGCGACGGTCCGCAACGTCGACGACTTCGAAGCCGGCCGGCGCAGCGAGAACACCCTGGTACCGCGGAACTGACCCCGGGGTGCCCGGCGGGGACCCGGCTTGCGGTCCTTCGGCCCGGGGAGGTCCGGGCACGCGATGCCGTCGCCGTCCCGCGAGTGCGTTCGGGTCGAGCGTGTCCGCCCGCAGGACGGCCTGCGCGTCGGCCTGGACTGAACGCGTCGCAGCCGACGACATGACCCTGGCGCACGTACGGGGCGACGTCGACGGCGTGCTCCGGGGGCCACCCCCCGAGGAGCCCGCCGACCGCCCGGGCCCCGCCCCGCCCGGGCGGGGCCGACCACCCTCCGGGACGCCCGGGGGAACGGAATGGACCTGGGGGAGGAATTCGCGGCAGAATGTGGTCTAGACCTCTACGTCGCTCTCCAGAAATGGCTATCCGTATGGAAATCGTGATCGTGCCCGACGCTGCCGCCGGAGGCAGCCTCATCGCCGCGGCGATCGCCGATCTGCTGACCGACAAGCCCGACGCCCTGCTCGGGGTGGCAACCGGCTCCACCCCGACGCCGATCTACCAGGCACTGGCCGCCCGCGTGCAGGCCGGGACCCTGGACGCCTCCCGCGCACGCGTCTGCCAGCTGGACGAGTACGTCGGCCTCCCGGCCGGCCACCCCGAGTCGTACCGCTCGGTGGTCCTGCGCGAGGTCGTCGGGCCGCTCGGCCTGACCGAGGCGTCCTTCCTCGGGCCGGACGGCAACGCGCCGGACATCGCCGCGGCCGCGGCGGCGTACGACCGCGCGCTCGCCGAGGCCGGCGGGGTCGACCTCCAGCTGCTCGGCATCGGCACCGACGGCCACATCGGCTTCAACGAGCCGTGCTCCTCGCTCGCCTCGCGCACCCGCATCAAGACGCTGACCCGGCAGACCCGCGAGGACAACGCCCGGTTCTTCGACAGCCTCGACGAAGTCCCGCACCACGTGCTCACCCAGGGCATCGGCACCATCCTGGAGGCCCGCCACCTGGTGCTGCTCGCCACCGGTGAGGCCAAGGCCGAGGCCGTCGCCCTCGCGGTGGAGGGCCCGCTGTCCGCGATGGTGCCCGCCTCGGCCCTGCAGCTGCACCCGCACGCCACCGTCGTCGTCGACGAGGCGGCCGCCTCCGGCCTCAAGCTCGCCGACTACTTCCGCGACACCTACGCCGCCAAGCCCGCCTGGCAGGGCCTCTGACACGAGGCCGGGGCCACCCGGTGGAACCGGAGCCCCGCCGCCGAGGACCCGTCACCACCCGCGGTGACGGGTCCTCGGCGTTCCCCCGCGCCGCCGCACCCGACACGGCGCGGTGCGTCGGCGGGACCGTCCGGCGATCCGGGGCGAGCGGCCCGCCGAGCCCCCGAACGGGCCTCCACCGCACGGGCCCTGGGCCGAACGGGTGAGCGGCAGGCTGTGCGCGTGGGTCATCCGTGCACCAACAGTGTCGCCGTGGGTAACTGTGCGCGTGTCCTCGGCTACCGGGCCCGCCGAGCGGGCGGCGTGACCGAGGCGCCCCGACTCCCCCTCCCGAACGGAACCACGCATGCGCAGTCCCGCTCTCGCCGCCTTCACCATGGCGGTCGCGCTCCCCCTGACCGGCCTGGCCGCCACCGGCACCGCCGTCGCGCAGTCGTCCCCCTCCCAGCGGGTGCCGATCAACGAGTGCGAAGGCGTCCCGAAGGTCTACGACACCGGCGCGGACCAGTACCTCTGCACCCGGCGGGAGCTCGGCCCGGTCACCCTGCCGACGAGCCCGGTACTGAAGGCGCTGCTGAAGGACTACGACCGGCTGGGCGGGGTGACACCGGCCCGGTTCCTGGACTGGTACCGGGACTGGCGGGGCTGGAAGTACCCGGACCACAACGGCTTCACCGCCAACGGCGGCAACCTCGACATGACCGAGGTGACCCTGCCGACGGGCAAGAAGCTCGACCGCTTCGGCAGCAACGACCGCGGCAGGTTCCTGGCCCCCGGCGGCACGCGTTTCGCCGAGCGCGCCCTCCCGCCGGACTCCCTCAACGGGGGCGAGGCCAACTACCACTGCTTCGAGGTGCGGAAGGCGTTCAAAGTCCAGCAGGGCCACATCGCGGGCGCCTTCTCGCAGCCCGGCAACGGCCTCCAGCAGTGGCTCGACCCGGACCTCAAGCCGAACGACCCCACCCTGACGACCTTCGACGTGAGCGGCCTGATCACGGCGGGCTACCTGAAGGAGCACACGGACAAGAGCTACTGCCTGAAGGGGAACAACGGGTCCTGACACCCGCCCGGACGGACGGAAGGGGCGGCGCGCGGACGGCGACCGGCGCGCCGCCCCTTCCCGCGCCGCCGCCCCGCGGACGGGGGGCGGGGGAAGCGGCGGAGTAAGGCCCGCCTAGGCTGTGGAGGCAAGCAAAACGGGCGAACCGGACCCACCCAGGGTCGTGACGAGGGAAAGCGGGACCCGCCGATGGGCGACGGAATGTCAGGGATGCACCACCACGGCGGAATGACCGAGCTGGGCCCCTTCTCCCTCTCCAACGTCATGACCTGGTCCCCCGACTGGGTCTTCCTGATCGGCAGCCTGGCCGGCCTGGCGCTGTACGGCGCCGGCGTCGTCCGGCTGTACCGGCGCGGCGACCGCTGGCCGATCGGCCGGTCGGTCGGCTGGGCGGCGGGCATCGGCTCGGTGATCCTGGTCACCTGCACCGGGCTGAACGACTACGGCATGGTGCTCTTCAGCGCGCACATGATGCAGCACATGGTGCTCTCGATGCTGTCGCCGATCCTGCTGCTGCTCGGCGCGCCCATCACGCTGGCGCTGCGGGCGCTGCGCCCGGCCGGCAAGGGCCGGCCGCGCGGGCCGCGCGAGCTGCTGGTGGCCCTGCTGCACAGCACCTACGTCAAGGTCGTCTCGCACCCGGGCTTCACCATCCCGCTGTTCATCGCGAGCCTCTACGGGGTCTACTTCACCCCGCTGTTCGACTTCCTCATGCAGTACCGGCTCGGGCACATCTTCATGATGGTGCACTTCCTCGCCGCCGGACTGGCGTTCTTCTGGCCGATCATGGGCGTGGACCCGGGCCCGCACCGGCCTGGCCACGTGATGCGGATCATCGAGCTGTTCATGGGGATGCCCTTCCACGCCTTCTTCGGCGTCGCGGTGATGATGGCCAGCCACCCGCTGGTGACCACCTTCACCGAGGAGGGAGCGCCTCCGGGGACGAAGCTGCTGGACGACCAGAAGCTGGCCGGTGGTATCACCTGGGCGTTCGGCGAGATCCCGACCGCGATCGTGCTGATCGCGCTGGTCTACCAGTGGATGCGGTCCGAGCAGCGGGTGTCCCGCCGCCGCGACCGCGCCGAGGACCGCAGCGGCGACGCCGAGCTGGCCGCGTACAACGCCTACCTGGCCTCGCTGGACAAGCGCGGCCAGCGGGCCGCCCCGGCACCGGCGGCCGACGCGGGCTGACCGGCCGCGCCGGCACCGCCCCCGACACCGTGACGAAGCCCCCGCCCCACCTGCGGGGGCTTCGTCGTCCCCGGCCGCAGGCTCCTCTGGGGTTCAGGACCCCGGCGGCTCGGGACCTGGCGGCTCAGGCCTTCCAGCCGTTCTGGCGGGCGAGGCCGGCCACCAGGATGTCCAGACCGAACTCGAACCGCTCGTCACCGACGTTGCGGGTGAGCGCCGCCGCCATCGAGGTGATCATCGGATAGCGGTCGGCGGGGATGGTGCCGAAGTACTCCCGCACCTGGTCGGTGTAGTCCTGGGAGTTCCCGCCCCCACGCGTGGACGCCTCGAAGGTGGTCGCCGTGGTGTAGAGCCCGAGCACGTCGACCCCGTACGCGGCGGTCTGCTCGTCGAGGCCGCCCGCGCGCAGGATGCCGAGCATGGACTCGGCGATGTCCATGGCGTGCGGCGTGGTGGGCACATTGGCCACCACCGCCGCCCGGGCGAGGTCCCGGTGCGCCAGCAGGGCGTCCCGGGAGCGGCGCATCAGCCGCTTGATCTGCTCCTGCCAGTCGGCCGCGTCGGGCTCCTCGAGTTCGATCTCGGAGTAGGCCAGGTCGAGGACCTGCTCGACCAGCTCCTCCTTGCCGCCGATGTGGGCGTAGAGGCTCGCGGCCCCGGTGTCGAGCTCCTGGCCGACCCGTCGCATGCTCAGCGCGTCCATGCCCTCGGCGTCGACGATCCGCAGCGCCGCCTCGACGATCCGCTCGCGACTCAGCGGCTGCCGCTTGGCCGGCGCCTTCTCCTTCTCCTGCCAGTGCGCTGGCCAGCTCGGACGCGGGGCGGCACTGGTCATCGGGGCTCCTTCGTGGTCGGCGACGAGTTCCAGCGTACTTGGCACGAACGCCGTTCCATGGGAAAACACTGTTCGTCGAAGAAAACAGTGTTCGTACAGGCGAACAGAGTTCGCCCCCAGTTCCAGTTCCAGTCCCCTTCCCAGCCCCGGATCCCGGAGAGCCCCCTCATGACCAGTCAGACCGCCCCACCCCCGGCCGCCACCGCGGCCGAGCCCGAACCGGCCGGATACCGGCTGCGCTGGGCCGCCCTCGCCGTGATCCTGGCCGCCGAGGTGATGGACCTCCTCGACACCACGATCGTCGGCGTGGCCTCCCCCGCCATCCAGCGCGACTTCGGCGGGGGCGACGCGCAGATCCAGTGGATCTCCGCCTCCTACACGCTCGCCTTCGCCGTGCTGCTGATCACCGGCGGCCGACTCGGCGACCTCTTCGGCCGCAAGCGCCTGTTCGTCCTCGGCGCGGCCGGCTTCACGCTCGCCTCCGTGCTCTGCGCGGCCGCCACCGGCGCGGGCACCCTGATCGCCGCCCGGACCGTCCAGGGCCTGTTCGCCGCACTATTGATCCCGCAGGGGCTCGGCCTGATCAAGGCGATGTTCCCGCCCAAGGAGATCGGCGCCGCCTTCGGGCTGTTCGGGCCGATCCTCGGGCTCTCCTCCGTCCTCGGCCCCACCCTCGGCGGCTACCTCACCGACGCCGACTGGTTCGGCACCGGCTGGCGGATGGTCTTCCTGATCAACCTGCCGCTCGGGCTGCTCGCCGTGGTGGCCGCCGTCAGGATCCTGCCCGCCAACCGGACCACCCGGGCGGAGGGCGCCGGCCGGCTCGACCCGGTGGGCGTGCTGCTGCTCAGCACCGCCGTCCTGCTGCTGGTCTACCCGCTGGTCCAGGGCCGCGAGCTGGGCTGGCCGCTCTGGACGTACCTGGCCATGGCCGCCTCGCCTCCGGTGCTCCGGCTCTTCGCCCTCCACCAGCGCAGCGTGCTGCGGCGCGGGGGCACCCCGCTGATCGAGCCCTCGCTGTTCGCCAAGCGGGCCTTCACCTCGGCGCTCGCCACCGGCCTGGTCTTCTTCGCCGCGCTCTCCGGCCTGCTGCTGACCTTCACCCTCTACCTCCAGCTCGGCCTCGGCTGGACATCGCTGCACTCCGGCCTCAGCATGATCCCGCTCTCGCTCGGCATCGTGGCCGGCGCCGTGCTCTCCGGCGGCGTCCTCGGCCCCCGCTACGGCCGCCGGGTGCTGCACGCCGGGATGGCGGTCGCCGCCACCGGCGCGCTCGGGCTCTGGGCCTCGGTGGAGCACTGGGCCGGCGGCCTGACCAGCTGGGCGCTGATCCCCGCGCTGCTGGTCACCGGATTCGGACTCGGCCTGATCATGGCGCCGTTCTTCGACATCGCCCTGGCCGGTGTGGAGGACGCCGAGACCGGCTCGGCCTCCGGCGTGCTCAACGCGCAGCAGCAGCTCGGCGGCTCGATCGGGGTCGCCCTGCTCGGCACCGCGTTCTTCGGCTGGGCCGGTCCGGAGGGCTTCCGGCACGCGGCCGGCTGGACCTTCGGCCTCAGCGCGGGCCTGCTCGCGCTGGCCTTCCTGGTGGCCTACCTGCTGCCCCGCCACGCCCGCCCGCACGAGGAGGGGTGAGCCCGCCTCCGGCCCCTTCCCGCCACCACCTGCGCCGTCGCCCGCCGGGACCAGCCCGGCAGGCGGCGGCGCCCGCGCGTGTGCGCCTGGGGGGGTGTTGGCAGAGTCCCGCCGGGTCCGCGACGCCGCGACCTTGCCGACACCGCCTAGGATCCGGGCATGCAAGCGCTTCTGATGGCCGCCCTGCTCGCCGTGGTCCTGCTCTCCCGGATCCAGGAACCGAGACGGTTGGGCAACGGGGTGCTGATCGGCCTGATCGGCGTCTGCGCGGCGCTCGGCACGGTGAGCGCGGTCGGCCACTTCTCCTCGTCGGCCGCGAGCGCCGTCACCGCCGGGGTGGCCGGCGCGGTCTGGCTGAGCGGGCTGGTCGCGGCCGCCCTGCTGGTGGCCAACGGGGTCACCATGGTCCGGCGGGAGGGCACCCGGCCGGCCAGCCTGCTGTCCCTGCTCGCCGGCGCCGCCCTGCTCGCCCTGCTCGGGCTGCTGCTCTCGGCCACCTACCTCAGCGTCCGGGCGCTGCGCGCGGCGGCCGGCGCCGCCGTCCTGCTCGGCGGCTACGGCGCCTTCCTGCTGCTCTGCTTCCTCGGGTACACCCTGCTGTACCGGCGCCTCGCCCCCCGGCCCGGCGCCGACTACCTGGTGGTGCTGGGCGCCGGGCTGAACGGCTGCGAGGTGCCGCCGCTGCTGGCCGCCCGGCTGGACCGGGCGATGGCGCTCTACCGCGCCGAGGAGGCCGCCGGACACGCACCGCTGATGCTGGTGACCGGCGGCAAGGGCCCGGACGAGAGCTGCACCGAGGCCTCGGCGATGGCGGACCACCTGGTCGCCGCCGGCTGCCCGCGGGAGCGGATCCGGCTGGAGGAGAAGGCCACCAGCACCACCGAGAACCTCGCCTTCAGCCGCGAGCTGATGGAGCGCGAACGGCCCGGCTACCACTGCACCGTGGTGACCAGCAGCTTCCACGTGCTGCGCTCCGCCGTGACCACCCGCCGGGCCGGGGTGCCGGGGCAGGTCGTCGGCGCGCCGACGGCCGGGTACTACTGGCCCAGCGCCGTCCTGCGCGAGGTAGTCGCGACGGGCCTGATGTACCCCCGGGCGAACGCCGTCGCCGTGCTGCTGCTCGCGACGGCGGGGGCGGTGGTGGGCTGGCGGTGGTGAGCCGCCCGGCCGCCCGCCCCGCCGGACGGCCGCCCGCCCCGCCGGACGCGGAGAGGCCCCCGGGTCCGCGAACGGACCCGGGGGCCTCCCGGTACGGCTCGGTGCCGGCTTGGTGCCGGCCTGGTGCCGACTCCGCCCGGCTGGGATCAGCCGAGGTTGGCGAGCGCCTCGTTGAAGGTCTTCGAGGGACGCATCACGGCCGCGGCCTTGGCCGGGTCGGGCTGGTAGTAGCCGCCGATGTCGACCGGCGAGCCCTGCACGGCGATGAGCTCCTCGACGATGACCTGCTCCTGCCCGGCCAGCGCCTCGGCCAGGCCGGCGAACGCCTGGGCCAGCTCGGCGTCGGCGGTCTGCCCGGCCAGCTCCTGGGCCCAGTACAGGGCCAGGTAGAAGTGGCTGCCGCGGTTGTCGATGCCGCCGAGGCGACGGCTCGGCGACTTGTCCTCGTTGAGGAAGGTGCCGGTGGCGCGGTCCAGCGTGTCGGCCAGCACCTGGGCGCGGGCGTTGTCGGTGGTCTGGGCCAGGTGCTCGAAGCTGGCGGCCAGCGCGAAGAACTCGCCCAGGCTGTCCCAGCGCAGGTAGTCCTCCTTGACCAGCTGCTGGACGTGCTTCGGGGCGGAGCCGCCGGCGCCGGTCTCGAAGAGGCCGCCGCCGTTCATCAGCGGGACGACCGACAGCATCTTGGCGCTGGTGCCCAGCTCCAGGATCGGGAAGAGGTCGGTGAGGTAGTCGCGCAGCACGTTGCCGGTGACCGAGATGGTGTTCTCGCCGCGGCGGATGCGCTCCAGCGAGAACTTGGTGGCCTCGACCGGGGTCTTGATCTCGATCTGCAGACCGGCCGTGTCGTGCTCCGGCAGGTAGGTCTTGACCTTCTCGATCAGCACGGCGTCGTGCGCGCGGTTCTCGTCCAGCCAGAAGACGGCCGGGTCGCCGGTGGCGCGGGCGCGGGTGACGGCCAGCTTGACCCAGTCCTGGATCGGCAGGTCCTTGGTCTGGCAGGCGCGGAAGATGTCGCCGGCCTCGACGGCCTGCTCCAGCACGACGTTGCCCTCGTCGTCGACGAGCCGGACGGTGCCGGCGGCGGCGATCTCGAAGGTCTTGTCGTGGCTGCCGTACTCCTCGGCCGCCTGGGCCATCAGGCCGACGTTCGGCACCGAGCCGATGGTGGCCGGGTCGAGGGCGCCGTGGGCGCGGCAGTCGTCGATGACGGCCTGGTACACGCCGGAGTAGCTGCTGTCCGGCAGCACGGCCAGGGTGTCGGCCTCGTTGCCGTCCGGGCCCCACATGTGGCCGGAGGTGCGGATCATGGCCGGCATCGAGGCGTCGACGATGACGTCGCTCGGCACGTGCAGGTTGGTGATGCCCTTGTCGGAGTCGACCATGGCCAGGGCCGGGCCCTCGGCCAGCTCGGCCTCGAAGGAGGCCTTGATCTCGGCGCCGTTCTCCAGCTTCTCGAGGCCGCCCAGGATGCCGCCGAGGCCGTTGTTCGGGTTCAGACCGGCCGCGGCCAGCGCCTCGCCGTACTTGGCGAAGGTGTTCGGGAAGAAGGCGCGGACCACGTGGCCGAAGATGATCGGGTCGGAGACCTTCATCATGGTGGCCTTGAGGTGCACCGAGAACAGCACGCCCTCGCTCTTGGCGCGGGCGACCTGGGCCGCCAGGAACTCGTGCAGCGCGGCGACGTGCAGCACCGAGGCGTCGACGACCTCGCCGGCCAGGACCGGGACGGACGGACGCAGCACGGTGGTGGTGCCGTCCTCGGCGACCAGCTCGATGCGCAGCGAGCCGGCCGAGGAGACCACCGCGGACTTCTCGGTGGACCGGAAGTCGTTCGCGCCCATGGTCGCGACGTTGGTCTTGGAGTCGGCCGACCAGGCGCCCATGCGGTGCGGGTGCGTCTTGGCGTAGTTCTTGACCGACGCGGGGGCGCGGCGGTCGGAGTTGCCCTCGCGCAGGACGGGGTTGACCGCGCTTCCCTTGACCTTGTCGTAGCGGGCCCGGACGTCCTTGTCCTCGTCCGTCTGCGGGTCGTCCGGGTAGTCCGGCAGCGCGTAGCCCTGCGCCTGGAGCTCGGCGACCGCCGCCTTCAGCTGCGGGATGGAGGCCGAGATGTTCGGCAGCTTGATGATGTTGGCGCTCGGGGTCTTGGCGAGTTCGCCCAGCTCGGCGAGGGCGTCCTCGATCCGCTGGCCCTCCTCCAGACGCTCCGGGAAGCTCGCGATGATCCGCCCGGCGAGGGAGATGTCGCGGGTCTCCACCCGCACACCCGCCGTCGAGGCGTAAGCCTGCACCACAGGCAGGAACGAGTACGTTGCCAGGGCCGGCGCCTCGTCGGTGTGCGTATAGATGATGGTCGAGTCAGTCATCGGTACTCCGCTTCACGTCTCCAACGTCTTGATGTCAAGATATCTCGTGTTCGCCCCTTCGCTCCACCTCCCCCCGTACCGGAGTGCGCTCCCGCGCCCGGGCGGGCCGGCGGCGGTCAGCTCCACCGTCGTCCCGGGGCGGGCGCCGGGCAAGCGGAGCAGCGGGGCGCGGGCCCGCGGAACCCCCCGCCGGCGGCCTCACCGGTGCGCGGCGAGCCGGGCGTCGAACTCGGCCTCGTCGGCGAGGAACCAGAGCTGGCCGCCCCGGTTGCTCTCCCGGACGAAGTCCCGCAGCGGGCCGCTGCCGTCGGTGTGGCGGGAGATGTCACCGACGACGGCCAGGCCGAGCCGGTAGGTGGCGAACTTCTGCACGATCCCGCCCGCGATCCGGGTGCTGAGGCGGAAGAAGTCCTCCTCGAAGCGCTCGGCGGGCACCACGACCCAGGCCGCGCCGGCCGCGAACGCGTCACCGATCAGATCGGTGGCATCCCGTTCGTCGCGCACCGGCGGGCCGTCGGCGGGCAGGCGCAGGACGGTGACGGCGGACTCAGACATCGGCGTTCTCCCCGGTCAGTGCGTGGACGATGACGAGCAGCTCGGCCGTGTCGGCCAGACCCCCGAGGATGACCACCTTGAGCGTCGAGCGCTGCTCGTCGTGCAGGGTCTGGACCCGCAGCGGTCCGTCCTCGCGCGGGCCCGCGACGGCCGCCATCAGGGTGTTGGCCAGCCGAGCGGCCTCCACCGTCCCGATCGCGTCGATCTGCACGATGGTCGAGGCCTCGGCGTGGCGCCGCTCCTCGGCCGGCGCGGGCGCGGGGGCACCGGTGAACTCCGCGAGGTCCTGGGCGGTGATCCGGTACTGCTTGCCGATCCTGGTCGCCCGGAGGCGGCCGTCGCGGACGTAGCCGCGCACCGTGCGCACGTGCAGGTCCAGCAGTTCGGCCACCTGTTCCACCGAGTAGTACGGCGCCACCAGGCCTCGCTTCCTTCGATCTTTCCTTATCATTACGCAAACTACCACGACGATCGGGCGTATAGGGAAGGAAAGGGTAGGCGTGTTCGGGGGGAGGTCCGGGGACCGTCAGGACTCCGTCAACACAGCACCGCATTCGGTCAACGCCGCGTCAGGGGAGCGACCGACGGCCCGCCGCCGCCCTAGCGTCGGAGTAAGCAGTTCCCGCAGGCCCCACCACTCCTTGGGAGCACCGCATGGCCCCCGTCGTCTGGCACGTCCCGGTCACCGTCACCGGATCCACCACCGCCCTCCGGCTCTTCCGCCTGCGCGACGGCCGTCGCTGCGCGGTGGGCTTCGCCACCACCGAGGCGCTGACCGCGCTCCTCGGACCGGACCAGGCGTGCACCGAACTCGCCGAGCCTGCGCTGCGGGCGCTCGCCGCGCCACTCGGCGTGGACGCCCTGGTCCTGGATCCACGGCTGGTGGCACCGCCCGTCGCCAGGCCCGCCCGGGAGGGCGCTGCCAGCACGCCCGCCGGGCCCACCGGCCCCACCGCGGCGGCTGTCCGGACCGAGCTCCAGCACCGGTGACGACGCTCCGGCTCGTCCCCGGCGCCCGGTCGCCCGAACCGGACCGGCGGGCCGCCGGCCCGGGACAGCGCTCCCCCGGGCCGGCGGCCCGGCCCGGGGGAGCCCCGCACCCCGGCGGCGGGCGGCCCCTGCACGCCCTGGTCCGGGTCGGCTTCGGCCCCGTACCGCTCGACTTCGACCGGCTCGCCGCCGAGTTCCCGGCCATCCGGAGCGGGTTCGCGCTGGCCGGCGGCGCCGACCTCGAACTGCGGCTCGTCTGCGGCGGCCCCCAGGAGTTGCGCGCGATCTCCACCGCGCTGCTCCGGGCCGGCGCGGTGCGGGTCCAGGTCGACCTCGTGCTGCGCGCCCTGACACCTGCTCCACCGACGCTGCGGCCGGTGCCGTAAGGCCGCCCGCGCCCCACCGTCGACCGGGCGGGGCGCGGGCGGCCCTAGCGGTCAGCCGCTCTCGCGGGTGAGCAGCGCGATCGCGGCCAGCAGCAGAACGGAGCCCGCCAGCAGGGCCGGGGTCACCGGCTCGCCGAAGCAGACGGTGGCGAGCAGCGCGGCGGTCGCCGGCTCCAGCAGCACCAGCACGGCGGCCGTCGCCCCGGGGACGGCCGTCAGACCGGTGAAGTACCAGCGGTAGGCGAGCAGCGTGGGGACGGTCCCCAGGAAGAGCAGCGCGCCCGCCGTCAGCGCCGGACCGCCCGCGGTCGGCAGCACCCCGTCGGCCGCGGCCAGGGGCAGCAGGCAGAGCATGCCGGTGGTGAAGGCGCCGACGTCCGCCCGGGCCGAACCGCCGCCGCGGGCCCAGAGGGTGAGACCGCTCTGCCCGGCGCCCGCCAGGACGGCGAGCGCGACGCCGAGCACCGGCCGCGGGCCGGCCGCCGGGGCGGCGACCAGCAGGAACAGCCCGCCCAGCGCGACCGCGATCGCGGCCGAGGCCCGCACGGTGAGCCGCTCACCGAGCAGCAGATGGGCGCCGAGACTGGTCAGGACGGGCCCCGCACCGATGGTGACCAGGGTGCCGAGGCCGAGACCGGCGTACTGCACCGAGCCGAAGTAGGCGCACTGACTCACCGCCAGCCCGAGGCCGGTGAGCAGGGCCGCGCCGCGCGCACCGGCGCGCCCCTGGCGGGCGGGGAGGAGGGCCAGGCAGCCGGCCGCGACGGCGAACCGCCAGAAGCAGACGGCCACCGGGCCGAGCCCGGTGGTCCGCAGCAGCAGCGCGGCGGCGGCGCCGCCCAGGCCCCAGGCGACGGCGGCGGCCGAGATGGACAGCAGGCCGTGCCGGAGCGGCACGGCGGATCGAGTGGTCATGCGTTGGTTCTCCACGATGGTGGGCCGGTGACGTCCGCGGTCGGCGCGGGCGGCATCCAGCGGCCCGGTGGCGACAGCGCCGCCGGGCGGGGAATCGTGGAGCGCGCCCGCTAGCGGGCGGGCGGCGGAAGAATCACGGAACGCATGGCGGTCAGCCTACGCGGCCGCCCGGACCCGACCCCTGTGCGGCCCCCGCCGGGCGGTCGTGATCTTCTGTTGGTGGGCCGCCGCGACGTACCGTCGGCGGCGACGCGGTGGAAGTCGGCTTCCGCCCCCGGACCGGGAGGAGCAGCAGCGTGGAGCACCTGACGTACGGCGAGGTCGAGGCGGCCGGACGGCGGATCGCGGGGCGGGTGCGGCCGGTGGTGGTGGCACCCGGGGACGACGGCGGGCGGGTCTGGCTGGCCCTGGAGTACCTCCAGCACACCGGCAGCTTCAAGGCCCGCGGGGCGCAGAACTTCCTGCTCGCGCACACCGAGGCGGGCACCCTCCCGGCCGCCGGGGTGACCATCGCCTCCGGCGGGAACGCCGGCCTCGCCTGTGCCTGGGCGGCCCGCGAACTCGGCGTGCGGGCCACCGTGTTCCTGCCGGAGACCGCGCCCGCGGTCAAGGTGGCCCGGCTGCGCTCCTACGGGGCCGAGGTGCGGCTGGCGGGCCGCGAGTACGCCGAGGCGCTGGCGGCCTGCGAGGAGTTCGCGGCGGACGGCGGCGCGCTCGCCTCGCACGCGTACGACCACCCGCTGATCGCGGCCGGGGCCGGGACGGTGCTGGACGAGATCGTGGCCCGGCTGCCCGGTCTGGACACGGTGGTGGTCTCGGTGGGCGGCGGCGGACTGTTCGCCGGGGTGGCCGCCGCGGCGCGGGAGCACGGCGTCCGGGTGGTGGCGGTGGAGCCGACGGGGAGCCGGGCACTGGGTGCGGCCCTCGCGGCCGGCCACCCGGTGGACGTCCCGGTGGACTCGGTGGCCGCGGACTCCCTGGGGGCCCGCCGGGCCACCGTGCTGGCCGTGCACGCCGCCCGGCAGGACGGCGTCCGCACCGTGCTGGTACCGGACGACGCCATCGTCCGGGCCCGGCAGGCGCTCTGGGACGAGCGGCGGATCGCCGTCGAGCACGCGGCGGCCACCGCGCTCGCCGCGGTGACGGAGCTGGACGACGTGGCCGGCGAGCGGATCGCGGTGCTGCTCTGCGGCGCCAACACCGACCCCTCCGACCTGGTGGCGGCCGGGTAGTCGGGCGGCGGCCCGGCCCCGGGGCTCCTCAGCCGATGCCCTGCCGGTCCGGCAGCAGGGCGAAGGCGCGGACCTCCGGATCGGGCAGCTGTTCGACCACGGCACGGTCCAACAGGCGCCGCTGCTCCAGGAGTTGCGAGCGCCGCCGGTCGGGGCTGATCAGCAGCAGGTCGTCCAGGGCGGCCGCCAGTCGGCGGGTCACCTGCGGGTGGCCAGCCCCGCAGAGCCGGATCTCGGTGAACGCGAGGTCGACCACGGACTGCCAGTCCGGCACCGGTTCGACCAGCCGGACGGCGCCGGCCCGGTCGCGGAAGCAGAGGTCCCCGAAGCTCTCGTGCACCAGCATCCCGAGCAGTTGGTGGATCCGGTCGATCGCCTGCACGGCGGTCGTCGGGTCGTTGACGGCGGGCGAGAGCGCGCGGATCGCGATGTCGACCAGCTGCCGGAACCCGAAGCTGAGGTCCTGGTGCATGGTGCGGTCGACGCCGACGTTGAGCGCCAGGGCGATCCCCCGCGGGCGCGGCGGCCGGTCGGCGGCCCCGGCCACCCGGACGATCGGGGTGCCGGGAGTGATGAAGTCGCCGATCCTGGGCACCAGATGGAGCACCACGTCGTGCTTGCGGGCGATCCGGACCAGGCGGCCGATGTTGACGTCGCGCAGCACCCCGGAGCGCCCCTCGTGGAGCAGGGTGGGCGCCCCCTCCGGGACGGCCGGCGGCTGCGGCTCGGGCGGCATCCGTCGGTACTGGAGGATCACCGCCACCGACTCGTTGGCGACCCGGTCGATGACGTGCGGCACCCGCAGCAGCCGCATGGTGGACTGCACGTAGAGCACGAACAGCGCCAGGCTGAGCAGTACCAGCAGGAGGGAGCCGAGGCCGGAGAAGACCGGCACCGAGGTGACCTTCGCCGGGTCGGTGGAGTCGTCGTAGCTGAGCTGGACGAGCAGGGCGAACAGGAAGGTGGCCAGGCAGACCGAGAAGGTGGCCTTGGTGAGCCGGCTGCGGACGTACAGCCGCAGGACGCGCGGGGAGAACTGGCTGGCGCCCATCTGCAGGGCGACCAGCGAGATCGAGAACACCACGCCGATGAACGTGAGCATCGCCGAACTCACCGTGGAGACCACGCTCTTGGCCGCACCGGTGAACCGCATCAGCTCGTCCGCCGAGCCGGTCTCGGCGACGCTGGCGGTGACCACGGCCTCGTCCAGCCAGGCCGTCACCCCGGAGAGCAGTACCGCGGCGACGCAGGTGACCAGCGGGGCGAACCAGAACGCCTCCCGCAGGTGCTCGCGCAGCGGGGAGAGCGGGCGGTAGCGGCCGGGCCGGCGATCGGTCATCGCCCCAGGCTAGGGCTTGTCCGACCATTCGCATCGGATCAGCGCCCGGCCGGCCGCGCGCGGGGCCGCCCCGCGGCGGCGGCCCCGGCGCTCAGTCCCCGTCGAGCACCCGCCGTAGGGCGAGCGCGTCGGGGGCCGCGGCGACGAGCAGCCGGGCGTCCGGGTCGGGCAGGGTGAGCAGAGCGGCGTCCCCGGCCTCGGGCCACCGCGGCGGCGCGGGCGGCGGGTGGCCGACGGTGAGCAGCTGGCCGGTGGCCCGGTGGCCGCCGAGGACGGCGGGACCGTCCCAGCCGGGGGCGCCGGGGCCGAGGTCGGTCCGCTGGTCCAGCAGGAGCCGGCCGGCTCGGCGCACGGTCAGCCGGGAGGTGAGCCGGCCGGGGCCGGCGGCCCGGGCCCAGTCGTGGTGGCGGCCGAGGATCTGCTCCTCGCGGTAGCGCAGCCGGGCACCGGCGGCGAGGGTGATCCGGGTGTGCAGCAGGAGGTGGCTGCCGGCGGCGGCGACCACCGGCTCGGGGCACCAGTCGAGCCGGGCGCCCTCCCCCACCGTCAGTTCGACGTCGTAGTGGGCGGGGCCGGGGCCGGGCAGGCTGATGGTGGCGGCCGCGCTGGTCACGGTGAGGGCCGCGCCGTCGGCCACCTCGACCGCGAGTGCCAGCCGGTCGCCGCCGAGCGGCGCGGCCATCGAGCCGACGAGCACCACCCGGGCTCCGCCGTCGGCGTCCCGGGTGCGCCGTGGGGCGAGTGGTCCGGCGCCGGAGAGGACGGGCAGGGCGGTCGCGCCCCGCCCGTCGGGTTCGGCCCGGATCCGGGCCCGGGCCACCAGTGCGACCCGGGGCGCGTCGGCCGGGACGGGACCGGCCGCGGCCGTCGTCACCGGAGCCGTCACCATGGGAGCCGTCACGGCCGGGTGCGCCAGTCGGCCAGCCGCTCCCGGACCCAGGCGGCGACCGGTGCCACGCCGTCGGGCGAGGTGAGCGCGGAGAACACGGTGGGCAGGGGGCCGCGTTGTGCGGCGGCGTCACGGGCCATCACGTCGAGGTCGGCGCCGACCAGCGGGGCGAGGTCGGTCTTGTTGATCACCAGCAGGTCCGAGGTGGAGATCCCCGGGCCGCCCTTGCGCGGGATCTTGTCCCCGCCGGAGACGTCGATGACGAAGATCTGGTGGTCGACCAGGCCCCGGCTGAAGGTGGCGGTGAGGTTGTCGCCGCCGGACTCGACCAGGACGAGGTCGAGCGGCCCGACCGCCTCCTCCAGTTCCTCGACGGCCTCCAGGTTGGCGGAGATGTCGTCGCGGATGGCGGTGTGCGGGCAGCAGCCGGTCTCCACGGCGGTGATCCGCTCGGGCGGCAGGACGGCGTTGCGCAGCAGGAACTCCGCGTCCTCGGTGGTGTAGATGTCGTTGGTGACGACGGCCAGCGACAGCTCCTCGCGCAGCAGGCGGCAGAGCGCGGCGACGGTGGCGGTCTTGCCGGAGCCGACCGGCCCGCCGAGGCCGATCCGCAGGGCGCGCCGGCGGGTGCCGCCGGCGGCGGTGGAGGTGTAGGTGTGGCGGGCGGGGGCGTCGACGGGGTCGGCGTGGTCACGATGCAAAGAGGCGGACCTTCCAGGAGTGGTGCTGCTCGGCGTAGACGTCGAGCAGCGGCGCAGAGGCGGCGGGCAGCGCGTCCGGGTCCCCGCACAGGGCGGCGGTGACGGCGGCCTCGGCCACGGTGTCGAGTTCGGGGGCGAGCCGGGCCAGCGCGGCCGCGACCTCGTACGGGTCCAGGCCCAGCAGCCGCACGCAGGCGGTGGCCGGGCCGTTGACGCTCTCGTGGGCGGCGGCGGTCGCGGCCTGGGCGGGGGTGAGGCCGGCGGCCAGCGCGGCGGTGCCGAGGACGACGCTCTGGTGCGCGCCGCGCGGGAACTCGGCGGCCAGCCGGTCGAGTCCGGGGTGCGGCCAGGCCGCGCGGGCGGCGCGGAGCAGTTGTCGGCCGAGCCGGCGGCTGGTGGCGCGCAGGGCGGGTGAGGCGGTGCGGGCCTCGGCGGCCGCGTCGAGCCGGCCGGTGTCCTGGCCGGCTGCGGCCGCCGCGGCCAGGGCGGCCGACACCAGACCGGTGGTGTGCAGCCGCCCGGTGAGGAAGGCCGTCATGCTCTCGGTGTCCCGCACCCGCCCGGACCGGACCGCCGCCTCGGCCCCGCCGGAGTGGGCGTGCCCGCCGGCGGGGAACCGGCCGTCGGCGAGCAGCAGGAGCGCGGCGAGGCCCATCAGAAGAGGAAGTACCGCTGGGCGAGCGGCAGTTCGGCGGCCGGTTCGGGGGTGACGAGTTCCCCGTCGATGGTGACGGTGAAGGTGTCGGGTTCGACCCGGACGTCCGGCCGCGCGCTGTTGTTGACCATCCGCTCCTTGGTGACCCCCCGGGTGTTCCGGATCGCGCTGAACGCCTTGGCGACCCCCAGCTGTTCGGCCAGCCGCTCGGGCAGGCCGTCCTCGATCGCCGCCGCCGCGGTGAAGTTGAGCGAGTTGGCCGCCGCCGAGCGCCCGATGGCGCCGAACATCGGCCGGGGCAGCATCGGCTGGGGCGTCGGGATGGACGCGTTGGCGTCGCCCATCTGCGCCCAGGCGATCTGGCCGCCCTTGACCACGAGGTCCGGCTTGACCCCGAAGAAGGCGGGTGACCAGAGCACCAGGTCGGCGAGCTTGCCCGGTTCGACCGAGCCGATCTCGCCGTCCAGGCCCTGGGCGACGGCCGGGTTGATGGTGTACTTGGCGACGTAGCGCCGGGCCCGGTGGTTGTCGGCCCGGCCGTCGCCGGCGAGCGGGCCGCGCCGGGCCTTCATCACGTGGGCGGTCTGCCAGGTGCGCAGGACCACCTCCCCGATCCGGCCCATGGCCTGGGAGTCGGAGCTGATGATGGAGATGGCGCCGAGGTCGTGCAGGATGTCCTCGGCGGCGATGGTCGACGGCCGGATCCGGGACTCGGCGAAGGCGAGGTCCTCCGGCACGTACGGGCTGAGGTGGTGACAGACCATCAGCATGTCGAGGTGCTCGGAGACGGTGTTGACGGTGTGCGGCCTGGTCGGGTTGGTGGAGCTGGGCAGCACGTTCGCGGCGCCGACCACGGTGATGATGTCCGGCGCGTGGCCGCCGCCCGCACCCTCGGTGTGGTAGGCGTGGACGCCCCGGCCGGCGATCGCCGCGAGGGTGTCGCCGACGAAGCCGGCCTCGTTCAGGGTGTCGGTGTGAATGGCCAGTTGGGCACCGGTCTCGTCGCAGACCCGGAGGCAGGCGTCGATCGCGGCCGGCGTGGCGCCCCAGTCCTCGTGGATCTTGAACCCGAGCGCGCCGGCCCGCAGCTGGTCGTGCATCGAGGCCCGGTTGACGGTGTTGCCCTTGCCGAGCAGGCCGATGTTGACCGGCAGGCCGTCCAGCGCCGCGAAGACCCGGCCGAGGTGCCACGCCCCCGGGGTGATCGTGGTCGCCTTGCTGCCCTCGGCCGGTCCGGTGCCGCCGCCGACCAGGGTGGTGACCCCGGAGGCCAGCGCCTCGTCCACCAACTGCGGGCAGATGAAGTGCACATGGGCGTCCACGGCGCCGGCGGTGACGATCCGGCCGTTGCCGGAGATCACCTCGGTCT
Source organism: Kitasatospora sp. NPDC022856 (assembly GCF_055561235.1). NCBI lineage: Bacteria > Bacillati > Actinomycetota > Actinomycetes > Kitasatosporales > Streptomycetaceae > Kitasatospora > Kitasatospora sp. NPDC022856. Next base: position 55,260 of record NZ_JBVHHE010000018.1, read on the forward strand.
CCGGTCCGATCACCAGGTCCGGGTGGACACCGTCCATGGTCTCGGGGTTGCCGGCCTTGCCGAGGGCGGTGATCCGGCCGTCCCGGATGCCGATGTCGGCCTTGACGACGCCCCAGTGGTCGAGCACCACCGCGCCGGTGATGACGGTGTCCGGGGCGCCCTCGGCGCGGCTGGTCCGGGCCTGGCCCATCGACTCCCGGATCACCTTGCCGCCACCGAAGACGGCCTCGTCGCCGCCGCGGCCGCGGTCCTCCTCGACCTCGATCAGCAGATTCGTGTCACCGAGCCGGATCCGGTCCCCGGTGGTCGGGCCGTACAGGTCGGCGTAGCGCTCGCGGGTCAGCCAGAGGGCGGGGCGGTCAGTCATCGAGCGCACCTCCGACCGCGCCGCGCAGGCCGAGGACCTCGCGCCGGCCGGCGATCGGGACGAGTTCGACCTCCACCGGGATGCCCGGTTCGAAGCGGACGGCGGTGCCGGCCGGGATGTTCAGCCGTAGGCCGCGCGCGGTGGACCGGTCGAAGTCCAGGCCGGGGTTGGCCTCCCCGAAGTGGTAGTGCGAGCCCACCTGGACGGGCCGGTCGGCGGCGTTGACGACGGTCAGCCGGGTGACCGGCAAACCGGGGTTGAGGCCGATCGCGCCGTCCCCGTGGAGGATCTGCCCCGGGAACGCCCGCTCGCCGCTCACTGGATCGGCCCGTGCACGGTGACCAGCTTGGTCCCGTCCGGGAAGGTCGCCTCGACCTGGACGTCCGGGATCATCTCCGCGATCCCCTCCATGACGTCGTCCCGGGTGAGCACCTCGCGGCCGGAGTCCATCAGCTCGGCGACGGTCCGGCCGTCCCGGGCGCCCTCCAGGACGTGCGAGGTGATCAGCGCGACCGTCTCGGGGTGGTTGAGCCGCAGCCCCCGCGCCCGGCGGGCGCGGGCCACATCGGCGGCCACGTGGATGAGCAGGCGTTCCTGCTCGTGGGGGGTGAGTCTCATCTGCGCGCACCTCGGGAGGGGTTCGAGCGCACGGACACAACGCTGTGCCGCGGTGGTGGCGCATACCGTAGCGAACGAACGACCCCGACCACAGGGCACCTCACCGATTCCGCCCGGTATCCCTATGCGGCCGCCACTATTTCTATAACCCTATTTGCCGTCCACATTGCCGGATCTTGTGCGGAACCTCAATTCCGGCTCAAATGCTGGACCTACCGGCGAGTCACGTAACACACACATGAACAGAGGACCCCCTACCAGCGGGAATGTCTGGGGAAGTAGGTAAACATTCAGTAATGAAATCTGTGCATAGGCCTATGAATACGCCTACTGTGTGGCAACTCTCCGCGCTCCGTCCGCCGGGTTCCCACACCACAGAGAGATTTCGCATGGCATCCCTCAACCAGCTGTCCCCGCCGAGCACCGGCACCTCTCCCGACTCCGGGACACCCACCCATCGGTCGCTCCGCCGCGAGGTCGGCCTGATCGGCCTGCTGTGGGCCTCGGTGGGTTCGATCATCGGCTCCGGCTGGCTGTTCGGCGCCAAGAACGCCGTCATGGTCGCCGGGCCGGCCGCGCTCGTCTCCTGGGGCATCGGCGCCGTCGCGATCGTCCTGCTCGCCCTGGTGCACGCCGAGCTGGGCGGGCTCTTCCCGGTCGCCGGCGGCACGGCCCGCTACCCGCACTACGCCTTCGGCGGTCTGGCGGGCATGTCCTTCGGCTGGTTCTCCTGGCTGCAGGCCGCGACCGTGGCACCGATCGAGGTCGAGGCCATGATCGGGTACGCGGGGCACTGGGAGTTCGCCAAGAGCTTCCTGAACGACAACGGCACCCTCACCACCAGCGGCTTCATCGTCGCCGTCCTGCTGATGGGCGTTTTCGTCGCGGTCAACTTCCTCGGTGTGCGGGTGCTGGCCCACACCAACTCGATCGCCACCTGGCTGAAGATCTTCGTCCCGCTGCTGACGATCTTCGTGCTCGCGCTGACCAACTTCCACGGTTCGAACTTCACCTCGCACGGCTTCGCCCCGTTCGGCATCAAGGGCGTGCTGGCCGCGATCAGCTCCAGCGGCATCATCTTCGCGCTGCTGGGCTTCGAGCAGGCGATCCAGATCTCCGGCGAGAGCCGCAACCCCAAGCGCGACATCCCCCGCGCGGTGCTCGGCTCGGTCGCCATCGGCACCCTGATCTACGTCCTGCTCCAGGTCGTCTTCATCGGCGCGCTGCCGCTCAGCTCCTTCGCCAACGGCTGGGACAAGCTCGACTTCCCCGGCATCGAGGGCCCGTTCGCCGGCCTCGCCACCCTGGTCGGCCTCGGCTGGCTGGCCTGGGTGCTCTACTTCGACGCCATCGTCTCCCCCGGCGGCACCGGCCTGATCTACACCACCTCCACCTCCCGCATCTCCTACGGCCTGAGCAAGAACGGCTACGCGCCGCAGAAGTTCGAGCAGCTGGACAGCCGGGGCGTGCCGTGGTTCGGCCTGATCCTCTCCTTCGTCACCGGCGTCGTCTGCTTCCTGCCCTTCCCGAGCTGGCAGGAGCTGGTCGGCTTCATCACCTCCGCCAGCGTGCTGATGTACGCCGGCGCCCCGCTGGCCTTCGGCGCGCTGCGCCGCCGCCTGCCCGCCCGTGAGCGCTCGTACCGGCTGCCGCTCGGCGGCGTGATCTCGCCGCTGGCCTTCGTGGTCGCCAGCCTGATCATCTACTGGGCCGGCTGGCACACCCTGTCCCGCCTGGGCATCGCGATCGTCCTCGGCTACGTGCTGCTCGGCAGCTACGCCGCCTACGCGATCCGCAAGGGCCTGCCGAACGCCCCGCGCCTGGACTGGCGGGCCGCCCAGTGGTTGCCGGTCTACCTGGTGGGCCTCGGCCTGATCTCCTGGCAGGGCGGCTTCGGCGAGGGCCGCGGCAACATCCCGATGTGGTGGGACATGGGCGTGGTCGCCGTCTTCGCCCTCGGCGTCTACTTCTGGGCGATCCGGGTCGCGCTGCCGGCCGAGGCCATCGAGCAGAACATCGAGGACATCGAGGTGGTCGACGCCGGCGGTCACTGACCCTTCGTCGGACACCACGGGGCGGGCCCGCCGGTACACACCGGCGGGCCCGCCCCGCGTTCGCCGCCCGCTCGCGGCTACAGCTTGAGCGCCGTACGCAGCGCCGCCTCCACCGCCGCCTCCGGGTCCGCCACCGCGTCCTCGCTCCGCCAGGCGACGAAGCCGTCCGGGCGGACCAGCACCGCGCCGCCCGGCCGGAGGCCGTGCAGCTCGGCGAAGTCCGCACCGGGCTCGGGCGCCAGGTCGTCCTCCGCCCCGGTACCGATCCGGTAGGTGTCCAGCGGCACGGCCAGCCGGTCGGCCGCCCGGCGGGCGCCCTGGTGCCAGGCCGTGCCCTCGGGGCCGGTCAGCAGCACCATCGCCTGCTCGTACAGGTCGAGGGTGGAGAGCTTGACGCCCGCCCGCAGCAGCCACTGGTGCGGCGCCCGGCTGCCGGGTTCGCCGCCGGACTCGAACGCCTCCGGCACCACCGGCCCGGCAGGGTCCGCCCCGGCGACCGCGCCCACCGGGTAGCGGTAGCCGAGTGCCACCGCCAGCACCCCGGCCTGCCGCCCGACCCCGGGCACCACCGCGTACCCGGGGTGGCTGTGCTCGGCGGAGCGCGCCGAGGCCCGCTCGCTGGTCACCTCCGCCACCGGCCGGCGCTCCTGCCCGTACGTCTCCAGCAGCCCCGGTCCGGCCCAGCCGCAGAGCACCGCGGCCAGCTTCCAGGCCAGGTTGTGGGAGTCCTGGATGCCGGTGTTCGAGCCGAACGCGCCGGTCGGCGACATCTCGTGCGCGGAGTCCCCGGCCAGGAAGACCCGCCCGGCGGAGTACCGCGTCGCCACCCGCTCGGCCGCGTGCCAGGGGGCCTTGCCGGTGACCTCCACCTCAAGGTCCGGCACCCCGACGGCGGCCCGGATGTGCCGGACGCACCGCTCGTCGGTGAACGCCTCCAGCGGCTCGCCGTGCTCCGGGTGCCACGGCGCGTGGAAGACCCACTCCTCGTGGTTGTCCACCGGCAGCAGCGCGCCGTCGGCGTCCGGGTTGGTCAGGTAGCAGGCGATGAAGTGCCGGTCGCCCACCACCTCGGCCAGCCGCTTGGCCCGGAAGGTGATGCTGACGTTGTGGAACAGCTCGCCCTTGCCGCTCTGGCCGATGCCCAGCGCCTCCCGGGCCGGGCTGCGCGGGCCGTCCGCCGCGATCAGGTACTGGGCCCGGACGGTGCGCTCCTCGCCGGTCTCCCGGCTGCGCAGCAGCGCCGTCACCCCCTCGTCGTCCTGTTCGAAGGAGACCAGCTCGGTGCTGAAGCGCAGCTCGCCGCCGAGCTCGCGGGCGGCCTTCAGCAGGACCGGCTCCAGGTCGTTCTGGCTGCACAGGCACCAGGAGCTGGGGCTGAACCGGGCCAGCCGGCCGCCCGGGTCGATCTCCCGGAACAGCCACTCCTGCTCCTCGCCGGTCAGCGAGGGGGCCTGCAGGATGCCGTGGTTCGCGGCGAGCACCGAGGCGGCCTCGCGGATCGCCGTCTCGATCCCCGCCCCCCGGTAGAGCTCCATCGTGCGGACGTTGTTGCCTCGGCCACGCGGGTGACGCGAGGTGTCGGCGTGCTTCTCGACCAGCAGGTGTCTGACACCCAGTCGGCCCAGGAAGAGTGAGGCCGACAGCCCGACCAGCGAGCCGCCGACGATCAGGACCGGCACCCGGTCGTCAACCTTCGGATTCATCAATTGCTCCAGCCTGTACGGGGGTTCGCGACCCGGCTACGGGGCTCGGCGTCGCCCTCGGCGGGGCCCGCGCGCACGTCGGCCCCGCTCTTCCATCCCCCGCCGCGGGTCCCTTCTGCCGCCTCGTCGCCCGGATGGCCCGCATATCTCGCGCCACTCGTGGGGTCCGCGCACGATCGACCTCAGGCCTGGCCCCCACCCGCCCGGGCCGACCGCCACCGCACCGCCCTCCCCCCGCCGGGGCCCGTCCGGACGGAAGCCGCCCGGCGCGCACGGCGCGGGCAGCGCCCGAAGCAAGAAAGTGGATCATGACGACTCTGTCCGAACCGCAGGCCGAGCAGCACTCCGAGCAGCACACCCGACTGCGCGTGATGCTGATGCTGGAGATCAAGGACGGCGCCCAGCAGCGCTTCCTCGACGTGTACGAGAAGCTGCGCCACCAGGTGGCCTCGGTCCCCGGCCACGTCAGCGACCAGCTCTGCCAGTCGATCAACGACCCGCGGCAGTGGCTCATCACCAGCGAGTGGCAGGACCAGGAGACCTTCCTGGAGTGGGTGGACAGCCCCGCCCACCGCGAGATGGTCAAGCCGATGCACGGCTGCGTCAGCGACACCTTCCGCTCGCTGCGCTACTCCATCCTCCGGGAGACCTCCGCGGCCGGCGCCACCGGCACCCGCAAGCCGGTGGACGTGCCGCCCGGCCTGCCGCGCACCGCGCCGGCCGGGCACGTCGGCCCGCCGCAGGCCGCGCCCGGCCCGGACGGGGTGGTCCGGCACGCCCTGACCTTCACCGTCAAGCCCGGCAGCGAGCACGAGGTGGCCCGGATCCTCTCCGGCTACGCCTCCCCCAAGGCCGAGGTGGACGAGACCACCCAGCTGCGCCGAACCTCCCTCTTCATGCACGGCAACCGGGTGGTCCGGGCCGTCGAGGTGGTCGGCAACCTGGGCGACGCGCTGCGCCACGTGGCGATGCAGCCCGAGGTCCGCGCGGTCGAGGAGGCCATCAACCCGTACCTGGAGGAGGCCCGCCAGCTCGGCGACCCGCAGGCGGCACGCGCCTTCTTCGCCCGTGCGGCGCTGCCCGCCGAGCACCAGGCGATCGCCGGCTCCCCGGCCTCCGGCCGGCTGCACCGGCACGCCGTGCTCTACCCCGTCAAGCCGGGCAACGGCGCGGCCGTGGCCGCCCTGCTCGCCGAGCACGACAACCTGGCCACCGCCGACCCGACCGGCCCGCTCGCGGCCGCCACCGTCTTCCACCGGGAGGACGTCGTGGTCCGCCTGGTGGACCTGCGGGTCCCGGCCGAGGCCGAGCCGGCCGTCGCCCTGGGCGTGGCCGGCGAGCGCGAGGCCACCGTCCTCGGCCGGCTGCTGGACCTCGGCGCCGAGGGCGACCTGCGCACCGTCGCCGGCCTGAGCGCCCTCCTCGCCGCCCGCGCCATGAGCCCGGTCACCGACCGCAGCTCCCAGCTCACCTGACCGACCATCGGCCCTGCGCCGGCTCCGACTCCCGAAGGAAGAAACCATGTCCACGCAGTACCCACGGATCGTGCACGTCGACGAGGCGCCGGAGAACCGCCGGCGCGGCGGCGACCTGCGCGCCATGCTCACCCCGACCACCTGCGGCGCCACCAGCGGCTTCATGGGCCTGGCCATCGTGCAGCCCGGCGAGCGGATCGGCGAGCACTACCACCCGTACTCCGAGGAGTTCGTCTTCGTGGTCGCCGGCGAACTGGAGGTGGACCTGGACGGGGTGACCCACTCGCTCCGGCCCGACCAGGGCCTGATGATCCCGATCGACATGCGCCACCGCTTCCGCAACGTCGGCGACACCGAGGCCCGGATGGTCTTCCACCTCGGCCCGCTCGCCCCCCGTCCGGAGCTCGGCCACGTCGACACCGAGGAGACCGAGGGAGCGGTGACCTCCGGTCCGCCGGAACACGCCAAGGTGGCTTCGTGACCCGGCGGGTCGCCGTCACGGGGATCGGTGTGGTCGCGCCCGGCGGCGTGGGCGTACCGGCCTTCTGGCAACTGCTCACCTCCGGCCGGACGGCGACCAGGGGCATCACGCTCTTCGATCCCACCGGATTCCGCTCCCGGATCGCCGCCGAGTGCGACTTCGACCCGGCGGCGCACGGGTTGAGCCCGGAGGACGTCCAACGGGCCGACCGCTACGTGCAGTTCGCCATGGTGGCGGCGGACGAGGCGATCGCCGACTCGGGCCTGGACCTGGCCGCGGAGGACCCGTGGCGGATCGGCGTCTCGCTCGGCACCGCCGTCGGCGGCACCACCCGGCTGGAGCACGACTACGCCCTGGTCAGCGCCGGCGGCGCGCGCTGGGACGTGGACCACCGACGGGCCGAGCCGCAGCTGCACCGCGCCTTCGCGCCCAGCACGCTGGCCTCCGCGGTCGCCGAGCGCACCGGTGCGCACGGCCCGGTGCAGACCGTCTCCACCGGGTGCACCTCCGGACTGGACGCGATCGGCTACGCCTTCCAGGCGGTCGAGGAGGGGCGCGCCGACATCTGCGTCACCGGCGCCTCCGACTCGCCGATCTCACCGATCACCGTCGCCTGCTTCGACGCCATCAAGGCCACCAGCGAACGCAACGACGACCCGGAGCACGCCTCCCGCCCCTTCGACGCCCACCGCGACGGCTTCGTGCTCGGCGAGGGCGGCGCCGTCCTGGTGCTGGAGGAGCTGGAGCACGCCCTGCGGCGCGGGGCCCGGATCTACGGCGAGATCGGCGGCTTCGCGACCTTCGGCAACGCCTACCACATGACCGGCCTCACCCAGGAGGGGCTGGAGATGTCCCGGGCGATCGACGAGTCGCTCGCCCACGCCCGGGTGGACCGCACCGACGTCGACTACGTCAACGCGCACGGCTCGGGAACCAAACAGAACGACCGGCACGAGACGGCGGCCGTCAAGCGCTCGCTCGGTGAGCACGCGTACCGGACGCCGATGAGCTCGATCAAGTCGATGGTCGGGCACTCGCTCGGCGCGATCGGCGCGATCGAAGTGGTCGCCTGCACCCTCGCACTGGCCCACGGCGTGGTACCGCCGACCGCCAACTACGAGACTCCGGACCCGGAGTGCGACCTCGACTACGTGCCGCGCACCGCGCGCGAGCTGCCCCTCCGGCACATCCTGTCGGTCGGCAGCGGATTCGGCGGATTCCAGTCCGCCGTCGTGCTCAACAGAACGGGGTGAGATCCATGACGTCACGTCAGCAGGGCCGCCGGGCGGTGGTCACCGGCCTCGGCGTGGTCGCGCCGAACGGTGTGGGGGCCGACGCCTTCTGGAAGGCCACCAGGCAGGGCGTGAGCGTCCTCGACCGGATATCCCGCGAGGGCTGCGCGGACTTTCCGCTGCGCGTCGCCGGCCAGGTACGGGACTTCGACCCGCAGTCCGTGATCGACAGCCGCTACCTGGTGCAGACCGACCGCTTCACGCACTACGCGATGGCCGCCGCCGACCTGGCGGTGGCGGACGCCGGGTTCGTTCCCGACCCCGACCAGCCGTTCGGGGTGGGCGTGGTGACCGCGGCCGGCTCCGGCGGCGGCGAGTTCGGCCAGCGCGAACTGCAGCAACTCTGGGGCCAGGGACCACAGTTCGTCGGCCCCTACCAGTCCATCGCGTGGTTCTACGCGGCCAGCACCGGCCAGGTCTCGATCCGGGGCGGCTACAAGGGCCCGTGCGGGGTGGTCGCCAGCGACGAGGCCGGCGGCCTGGACGCCCTCGCGCACGCCGCCCGGGCCATCGAGCGCGGCACCGACGCGGTGGTGGCCGGCGCGGCCGAGGCCCCGCTGGCGCCGTACTCGATGGTCTGCCAGCTCGGCTACCCCGAGCTCAGCCTCGACGACCGGCCGGACCGGGCCTACCTGCCGTTCTCCGCCGCCGCCAACGGCTTCGCCCCCGCCGAGGGCGGCGCGATGCTGCTGCTGGAGGACGAGGAGACGGCCCGTCGGCGCGGCGCGACCGTCCGGGCGTACCTGGCCGGGCACGGCGCCACGTTCACCGGCGCCTCCCGCTGGGAGGAGTCCCGCGAGGGGCTGGCCAACGCCGTCCGGATCGCGCTCGACCAGGCCCGGATCGCCCCGGAGGAGGTCGACGTGGTCTTCGCCGACGCCCTCGGCGTCCCGGCCGCCGACCGCGCCGAGGCGCTGGCCCTGGCCGACGCCCTGGGCCCGTACGCCGAACGGGTACCGGTGACCGCCCCGAAGGCGGGCACCGGCCGGGCGTACTGCGGCGCGCCCCTGCTGGACACCGCCGCCGCGGTGCTCGCCATGGAGGACGGCGTGGTGCCGCCCACCCCCAACGTCACCGAGGTCTGCCACGACCTCGCCCTGGTGACGGGCCGCGCCCGCCCGGCCGAGCTGCGCACCGCGCTGGTGCTCAGCCGCGGGCTGATGGGCTCCAACTCCGCGCTGGTGCTCCGGCGCGGGGACCGGGCCTGACCGAACCACTGCTCTGGCAACGAACTGAAGGGAACATCCCGTGAGCAACACCCTCAGCCATCCCGAACTGGCCGCGCTGATCCAGGCGCGGGCAGGCGTGGTGATCGACCCGCTCGACCTGGAGCGCCCGGGCGCCAGCTTCGACGACTTCGGCGTGGACTCCCTCGGTCTGCTCGGCGTGGTCGGCGAGCTGGAGAACCGACACGGCGTGAAGGTCACCAACGGAGCGGAGTCGGCGAAGACGCCGGCCGAGTTCCTCGACCTGGTGAACTCCTCGTTCGCCACGAAGGCCGGTGCCTGAGATGCCCGGACACACGGACAACGAGATCGTCATCGCCGCCCCGCTCGACCTGGTCTGGGAAGTCACCAACGACCTGGAGAACTGGCCGCAGCTGTTCAGCGAGTACGCCTCGGTCGAGGTGCTGCAGCGCGACGGCGACAGCGTGCGGTTCCGGCTGACCATGCACCCGGACGAGAACGGCCAGGTGTGGAGCTGGGTCTCCGAGCGCACCACCGACCGGGCCTCGCTCGCGGTGCGCGCCCGCCGGGTCGAGCCCGGGCCGTTCGAGTTCATGGACATCCGCTGGGAGTACGCGGAGGTCCCGGCCGGCACCAGGATGCGCTGGGTGCAGGACTTCGCGATGAAGCCCACCGCGCCGGTCGACGACGACGGCATGGTGAACCACATCAACCGCAACTCGCGGGTCCAGATGCAGCTGATCCGCGAGAAGGTCGAGAAGCAGGCGGGGGAGGTCTGAACCGGATGCACCGCGCACTGATCGTCGCCCGGATGAAGCCGGACGCCGCCGGCGGCATCGCCGAGGTGTTCGCCGAGTCCGACCGGGGCGAACTCCCGCACCTGATCGGCGTCACGGGGCGCAGCCTCTTCCAGTTCGGCGACGTCTACCTGCACCTGATCGAGGCGGACCGCCCGCCGGGCCCGGCCGTCGCCCGGGTCGTCGAGCACCCGGAGTTCCGGGACGTCAGCGACCGGCTCACCGCCTACGTCCAGGCCTACGACCCGGCCACCTGGCGGGGGCCCAAGGACGCCATGGCGCACGAGTTCTACCGGTGGGAGCGCGGCGACGCGAGCTGACACCGCGTACCACCGGCCCGGCGGGCCGCCCCCGGCGCAGGTCGGGGAGCGGCCCGCCGGGCCGTGCGCGCGTCCGGCGTCAGGGGCACTGCCTCCAGGCGAGGTGGTAGACGGTGTTGATGCTGCCGTCGGTGGAGTCCATGGTCATGAAGCTGGTGGTCCTGGTCGGGTCCGAGGTGCCGGCGTTGACCCGGAGTTCGGTGTTGATGTTGAAGTTGCGCAGCTCCCCGCAGGGCGCCCAGACCAGCGCCGTCACGGCGACGCTGTCGGTCGCCTGCCAGCTGTCGTCGATGGCCCCGGTGAACTTGTGGCTGAGCGAGGTGGTCTGGGGCGAGCCCTGGAAGTAGTAGTTCGCCTTCTGCACGGCGGACGCCCCCGGCTCCAGGTGCGCGTAGCCCCGGTAGTCGGCGGCGGCGATCGCGTAGGTGAAGCCCTGCGGGACGTGGACGTTCAGGTTGAGCTGACAGTTCTTCCGGAAGTCGGTGGGCTTCGACCCGACGCCCACCTGCGCGATGTAGTCGCTGTAGGTGACGGTGAAGGCCGTGTTGTCCGGGGAGACGGCGATGGCGGCGGTACCCGCCGGGCAGCCGGACCCGTTGACGGTGGCCACGTCGATGACGATCTTGTCCGGCGGCGGCGTGCTCCAGCCGGTCGCGGCGGCCTCGCCGCCGACGCCGGTGAGCGAGGAGCCGAGCAGCGCTGCCACCGCCGCACCGCCGGCGGCCATCATGCGTACAGTCACGGGCATTTCCTTCCGTCGGCCCACCGGTCACGGGCCGCACCCCCACGTGCGTGCCATCCGGCGGGCTTGTCGAGTACATGTCATCACGTTGGCGGTGCCGCGGCCAGGGGCGCGGACCGGCGCATCGCCGAGCGCCGGGGCGGACGATCAGGCGCCGGGCGGTACGCCGGTCGGCTGGCGCGGAGCGCGCCGCACCGAACGACTCACCAGGGCGATCACCCCGTGCGCATACGGTGTGCCGCACAACGGAGGTGACCCCATGACCACGAGCCGACGCGACATCAACTCCCGCAGCCCGGCCGAGCTGGACGACTACGTCCACGCCCTCGGGACGTCACGATGTGGAAGTCGCACCGGACGGCCCCCGACGACCGCCCCGCAGACGGCCGGCCGCACCCCCACCACCCGACCGAGTGCAACGCGCGCTTCGACGTCACGGCCGTCCTCGCAGCGGCCCCGGCCCCCGAGGACCTCGTGCTGACGCTCCAGTACCTCCCCTCCCCCGACCCCTACGGCCGGCCCCAGGAGGCTCCCGGCCTGCTCCAGGAGGTCGCCCTGAAGGACGTCCTGATGGAGGTGTACGGCTGAGATGCGTACTCCGGTCTTCGAACTCCACATCCGGCCCATGTTCCGGGCGACCGACCAGGAGCACATGACCTTCGCGGTCGACCTCTGGGACTTCGACTCCGTGGTCGCGAACGCGGACGACATCCTCTCCCGGATCGACGGCGCCGGGATGCCTCCGGACTCCGAGGGCGGCCCGTGGCCGCAGGAGTGGATCGCGCTCTTCCGCCGCTGGCACGAGAGCGGGCACAAGCGCCTCCAGCTCGGCACCGCGGCCTTCGCGTTCAGCCAGACGTCCTCCGCCACGACCGTCACCGCGACCGGCACCTTCCCGGCCGCCGGATTCACCGGCTGGCTCCAGCTGGAGAGCCAGACGGACAGCGCGAAGACGTACGTCCTCTACTACGAGGCCCCGGACGCGCCCGCGCCCGGTACGCCCGCCGCGTTCACCCTGAAGGAGCGCTACCGGGCCACCGACACCCGGTCCGTCTTCGTCCGCGACAGCGGGGGCGTGCAGCAGCTGCACTGAATCGGGCCGCGGTCGGGCCCAGCGCTCCGGCGGTGGCCCCGGGCCCGCCGTTCGACGTGACCGGGGCGGGGGCGGTGGCCGCCGGCCCGCCCCGGCCGGCGGCGGCCGCAGCGCGTCCCGGGCCCGGATACCGAATCACCCGGATCGCCGGGGCACTCGGGTGAACCCGCCCAGGAGTCCACTCGAAGGGCGCACCGCCACACCGGCCACCGCCGCCCTCCGGTGGCAACGGCCGCCGCGGTGGATGACGGTGGTTCAGGCGCACTCCGCGAGTCCCCTTGCCCGACGACGTGTCGGCAGTCGCGGCCCGCGCCGGAAGGACCCACCCCATGCGTTCTGCACGCACGCTGCTCGCCGGAGCGGCCGTCGCCGCCGCCCTGACCGTTGCCGCCCCCGCCGCGTACGCGGACGGCACCGCCGACAAGAACCTCACCTGGCAGGAGAAGCAGGACAAGGCTGCCGCCCCCGACGGTCAGAAGACCTGGGACGACAAGCAGGACAAGGCCGCCCCGTCCGTGCCCTCCGCGCCGGCCGCGCCCTCCGCGCCCTCCGGCGAGGAGCACAAGGCCGAGGAGAAGACTCCGCACGGTGGCGTGCACACCGGTGGCGGCGGCCTCGCCCTGTCCGGTGGCGGCCTCGCCTCCGGCGCCGTCCTGCTGCTCGGCGGCCTGGGCGCCGGCGCCATCGCGCTGCGGCGCGGTCGCCGGACCAGCGGCGCCGCGATCTGACCGGGCTCTCTCCGTAGCCTGCCCGCCGTGGCCACCGTCCTCAGTGGTGGCCACGGCGGGGGCACGTGCGGCGGCGCCCCGGCCCCTCCTCTTCGGGGCGGGCGGCGCCGTGCCCGGCGGCCGCAGGCGCCGCCCGTGGACAGCGAACACCGCCCGGTGGTGACGACCGGCATGACCTAGGAGTGGAACGATGGCCGGTCCGGCCACTGGAACGTCCCGGTTGCTGCGCGTGGGTATGGGCGCCGCGGCCGCCGGTCTGCTGATGATCTACAACTCGGTGGACGTGGCGCCCGCGTCCGATCCCGGACCCGGCCAGGCCGCTCCCCCGGCCGCCACCGCGAGCGCGTCCCCGGGTGGCGCGGCCTCGCCCGCGGCCGCCGCCAAGCCGGCGGCCCCCGTGCTGAAGCGCTCCAAGCCGACCCGGCTGCGGATTCCGCAGATCGCCGTCGACGCGCCCTTCACCGAGCTGACGCTGAACCCGACCGGTGAGCTCAACGCACCGCCGCCGGAGGACAAGAACCTGGTCGGCTGGTACCGCGACGGCGTTTCGCCCGGTGAACGCGGCGCCGCCGTGGTGGCCGGACACGTCGACACCGCCAAGGGCGCCGCGGTCTTCCTGCTGCTCAGCCTGGTCGTCCCCGGCAACAAGGTCGAGGTGCAGCGGGCCGACGGCACGGTCGCCGTCTTCGTGGTGGACTCGGTGGAGACCTTCGCGAAGAACGCCTTCCCCGACCAGAAGGTGTACGGGAAGACCACGGACTCCCAGCTGCGGCTGATCACCTGCGGCGGCGTGTACGACAAGAAGCGCAAGGACTACCTGGACAACGTGGTGGTCTTCGCGCACCTGGAGTCCTCGCGCAAGGCGTGAGCCCGGACACCGAGCGACCGCCGGTCCCCACTGCGGGGCCGGCGGTCGCTCGGTGCGGTGCGGCGGTCAGCCGCGCACGGTGGCCTCGAAGGCGTGCAGGTACGGGTTGACCGGGCGGACGTCGGCCACGTCCAGCCCGGCCTCCTCCATCAGCCGCACCAGGCTCTCCTTGGAGTGCTTCGCGCCGCCGACGTTGAGCAGCAGCATCAGGTCCATCGCGGTGGTGAAGCGCATCGACGGGCTGTCGTCGACCAGGTTCTCGACCACGACGACGCGCGCGCCCGGACGGGCCGCCAGGACCACGTTGGCGAGGGTGCGACGGGTGCTCTCGTCGTCCCACTCCAGGATGTTCTTGATGATGTAGAGGTCGGCGTGGACCGGGATGTCGACCCGGCAGTCACCGGGGACCAGCCGGGCCCGGGCCGCGAAGGCGCCGCCGTCGCGGAGCCGGGGGTCGGCGCCGGCGACCACCTTGGGCAGGTCCAGCAGGGTGCCGTGCAGGGCCGGGTGCTTCTCCAGCAGGCTGGCCAGCACATGGCCCTGGCCACCGCCGATGTCGACCACCGAGTCGATCCCGGTGAGGTCGAGGTACTCGGCGAAGTCGACCGCGGACTGCCGGCTGGAGGTGGTCATCGCCTTGTCGAAGACCTTGGCCGAGTCCCCGCCCTCGCTGTGCAGGTAGTCGAAGAACTCCTTGCCGAACAGCTCGGGGAAGACGTTGCGGCCGGAGCGGACGGCCTCGTCCAGCTTCGGCCAGGCCTCCCACGTCCACGGCTCGGTGCACCAGAGGGAGATGTAGCGCAGGCTGTTCGGGGCGTCCTCGCGCAGCAGGCGGGACATCTCGGTGTGCTCGAAGCGGTCGTCACCCGTCTCGTGGAAGATGCCGTAGCAGGTGAGGGCACGCATCAGCCGGCGCAGCGGCTTGGGCTCGGTGTCGAGCGCGGCCGCGAGGTCGGTGACGGTGGTCGGGGTGTCGCCGAGCGCGTCGGCGACCCCGAGCCTGGCGGCCGCGCGGACGGCGGCGGCGCAGGCGGCGCCGAAGACGAGCTCCCGCAGGCGCATCGCGGCCTGCGGGGTGGTGGCGGGTGCGGTGGTCATGTGCCGTCTTTCTACAGGTGGGAGGTGGGCTGGGGTACGGGGGAGCCGGGGCTTCGCCGGGTGGCCGGGGTGCCCCGCGGCCGCGGGTGCGGGCCTGTGGCTCAGCAGTGGCCGGCCGGCTCGGAGACCGCGCACTGGTTGCGCGCGAAGGAGTTGGAGGTACCGGTGTCGCGGTCGGCGAGGTCGGCCGGACCGTTGCCGACCACGTGGTTGCCGGTGACGGTGTTCCGGGCGTTGGCCACGCCGACCACGCTGCGGAAGAGCACGATGCCGCCGGACATCGGCGAGGCGCCCACGTTGTCGGTGACCTCGTTGTCGGCCACCGTGGTCTCCTCGGCGCCGGTGAGCAGGATGCCGGTGCCCTGGATGGCGTCGAGGCGGGGGTTGGGCGGGCAGTAGCTGTTGTTGGCCGCGACCCTGTTGTGGCTGACGCTCAGCGCCCCGGCCCGGGGGACCCCTTCGTCGCCGACGATGAAGACACCGCCGCAGTTGCCGTGGATCTCGTTCGCCTCGACGCTGAGGTCGCGCAGCCGGCGGACGGTGACGCCGATCCGGTTGTCGGTGAGCAGGTTGCCGCTGACCACGGTGCCGTCGGTGGTGAGGGCCCCGCCCTCGCTGTCCACCGCGTTGGCGAGGAAGACGCCGGACTGGCCGTTGCGGGTCGACTCGTTGCCGGTGATCACGGCACGGGTGGACTTCTCCTGGCTGATGCCCTGCTGGCCGTTGTCGTGGACGTAGGCGGCGCGGACGGTCATGCGGTCGGTGCCGGAGGCGTTGATGCCGTTCTTGCGGAAGCCGGTGACGGCGAGGGCCTCGATCGTCACGTCGGTGAGCGGGCCGGCGTCGGCCCCGACCACGCAGAGGCCGTGGCCGGCGGTGGCGCAGGCGTTGCCGTCGGCGGCGTCACCGGGGGCGACCACGCTGTCCGGGCCGGCTCCGCGCAGGGTGAGGCCCGGGGTGGTGATCCGGACGCTGCCCCGGTAGGTGCCGGGGAGCAGCTGGACGGTGTCGCCGGGGCCGGCCTCGTCGACGGCCTGCTGAATCGATTCGCCCGGCTGGACGAGGTGCACCGTCCCGGCGGCGTGCGCCGGAGGTGCGGCGCCGAGCGCGGTCAGGGCGGTGGTGAGTGCGGTCGTGGCGGCGGCGGTGGCCGCGGCGAGGTGGTGGACCCGTCGCGTGGGCATGAGTGGTGACCTGCTTTCTCGCGCGCTCGCGGGGACGCCGGCGCGGTGACACGGAGTGTGCGGGGGATGACGACCGGTGGGTGTCGGCCGAATCGACGCTATGGGCGCGCGAGGGGGCCCGCCACCAGGGCTGGGCTGCGGGACTGACGGGGCGTCGGCCAGGTGGGCGGGCCCGTCGGCGTGGCGCGGGGCGGCGGGGGCGGGTCGGGGCGGGGCGGGGGGACGACGGATCGGGGCCGTGGGCGGGGAGACTCGGGGTGGGGCGGCGGTGGGGCGGGGCGGCGGTGCGCCCGGCCGTGGCCGGTCGCCGGGGCGAGCCCGTCCGGACCGCACCCGTCCGGGCGCCGGGGCAGCCGGCCCGCGTGGCATGCTCGGGGTCATGAACACCGCCGTCGCCGCGCCGCCCGCCGCGGCCGTACCCGCCGCCTCCGCCCGCAATCCGATCGGCGCCCACGTGCCGGTGGCCGCCCGCGGACTGGCCGGGACGGGCCTCGCGTACGCGCGCCGGGTCGGTGCCGAGACGGTGCAGGTGTTCGTGGCGAACCCGCGCGGCTGGGCCACTCCCCCGGGCAACCCCGCCCAGGACGCGGAGTTCCGCACCGCCTGCGCCGAGCAGGGCTTCCCGGCGTACGTGCACGCGCCGTACCTGATCAACTTCGGCTCGGACAACGCGGCGACCCGCGAACGCTCGGCCGACTCGCTACGGCACTCCCTGCTGCGCGGCCACGCGATCGGCGCCGCGGGCGTGGTGCTGCACACCGGTTCGGCGGTCGGGACGGCCCCGGGCGGCGGCTCCCGGCGGGCCGAGGCGATGGCCCAGGTCCGCGCGGACGTCCGGCCGTTGCTGGACGAGCTGGACGCGCTCGGCGAGGACGCGCCCTGGCTGCTGCTGGAACCGACGGCCGGTCAGGGCAGCTCGCTCTGCTCCCGGATGGAGGACCTGGCGGCGTACCTGGACGCGCTGGACGGCCACCCGAGGGTCGGGGTCTGCCTGGACACCTGCCACGCCTTCGCGGCCGGTCACGACCTGGCGGCGCCGGGCGGCACCGGCGCGGCGCTGGACGCCCTGGTCGCGGCCGCCGGGCCGGGCCGGCTGCGCCTGATCCACGCCAACGACTCGGAGGACGCCGTCGGCGCGCGCAAGGACCGGCACGCCAACATCGGGGCCGGGCTGATCGGGGCGGAGCCGTTCCGCGAGCTCTTCGAGCACCCCGCGACAGCCGGTGTCCCGCTTCTGGTGGAGACCCCGGACCGCAAGCACGGCGGTGACGGCACCGGGCACGCGAGGGACATCGCAGTCCTGAAGGAGCTGCGCGCGCGGGCCGCCGTACCGGCGTAGCCGCCGGGCTCCGGCGCCGCGGGCGGCTCGCGGACCACGCCCGGCGGGCCGCCCCCGCCCGGTTCGGTACGGGCCGCCCCCCGACCGGTTCAGCCCGGGCTGCCGGGTCGCGGGAGCGGTGGGAGGCTGGGACGACTGACGCCCGAGGCCCCTGGGAGTTTCCGATGAGCCCGACCCGGAAGCTGGCCACCCTGCCGTGCGGCCGCCGCAGCAAGTGGGTGGTGCTGGCGCTGTGGCTGGTGCTGCTGGTGGTGGCCGGGCCACTGGCCGGCAAACTCACTGACGCCGAGGACAACCAGGCGTCCAGCTGGCTGCCGGGCAACGCGGAGTCCACCCAGGTCCTGAACGAACAGCGGGCCTTCCAACCGGTCGACACCGCGCAGGCCGTGGTGGTCTACCAGCGGGACGGCGGGATCACCCCCGCCGACCGGGTCGAGGCCGCCCGCGACGCGACGGCCTTCGCGAGCGCCCCGCACGTCCTGGGGCCGGTGGTCGGACCGGTGGTCTCCGCCGACGGCCAGGCGATGCAGACGATCGTGCCGGTCGACATCGGCACCGGCGGCTGGCAGGGCCTGCGTCCGGCGGTGGACAGCATGCGCGCGACCGCCGCCGACAACAGCATGGGCATGGCCACCCACGTCACCGGCCCGGCCGGGGTCGGCGCCGACCAGGCCGAGGCGTTCGCGGGCATCGACGGCACCCTGCTGGCCGCCACCATCAGCGTGGTGATCATCCTGCTGCTGCTCACCTACCGCAGCCCGGTGCTCTGGGCGCTGCCGCTGATCTCCGCGGCGGGCGCGCTCGTCGTCTCCCAGGCCGTGATCTACCTCCTCGCCGAGCACTCCGGACTGACCGTCAACGCGCAGAGCGCCGGCATCCTCGTCGTGCTGGTACTGGGCGCCGGCACGGACTACGCGCTGCTGCTCACCGCCCGCTACCGGGAGGAGCTGCGCCGGCACGAGGACCGGCACGAGGCGATGGCGTTCGCGCTGCACCGGGCCGGGCCGGCGATCCTGGCCTCCTCGGCCACCGTGGTCGCCTCGATGCTCTGTCTGCTGGTCGCCGAGATGAACTCCACCAGGGGCCTCGGCCCGGTCTGCGCGATCGGCGTGCTGGTCGCCCTGGCCGCGATGCTGACGCTGCTGCCGGCGCTGCTGGTGGTCGTCGGCCGCTGGGTGTTCTGGCCGGTCAAGCCCGCGTACGGGACGCCGGAGCCGACCAGGACCGGCCGGTGGGCCCATGTCGGCGGCTGGATCAACCGCCGTCCGCGCAAGGTGTGGATCGGCACCGCGCTGGCCCTCGGGGCCTGCTGCATCGGGCTGGTCTCGCTGAACGCCACCGGTCTGAGCACGGCCGGCTCGTTCACCGGGACGCCGGACTCGGTGGTCGGGCAGCAGGTGCTGGAGCAGCACTTCCCCGGCGGCACCGGCGCTCCGCTGACCGTGATCAGCGCGGCGGGCGAGGCCGGTACCGTCCGCGCGGTGGCGCAGGAGACCCCCGGGATCGCCGGGACGTCGACCCCGACCACCCACGAGGGGCAGGCACTGTTCCAGGCCACGCTCGCCGACCCGCCGGACAGCCAGGCCGCCAAGGACACCGTGGACCGGGTGCGGGCCGCCGTCCACGCGGTGCCGAACGCCGACGCCGAGGTGGGCGGCAGCACGGCGGTGATCCTGGACGCCGGACGGGCCGCCGCCAACGACAACCGGACGATCATCCCGCTGGTGCTCGGCGTGGTGCTGGTGATCCTGGCGGTGCTGCTGCGGGCCGTCACCGCACCGCTGGTGCTGATCGCGACCGTGGTGCTGTCCTACGCGGCGGCGCTCGGGATCAGCGCGTTCTTCTTCGAGCACGTCTTCCACTTCGAGGGCCAGGACAACGCGTTCCCGCTGTACGTCTTCGTCTTCCTGGTCGCGCTCGGCATCGACTACAACATCTTCCTGATGACCCGGGTGCGGGAGGAGTCCGCCCAACTCGGCACCCGGCAGGGGGCGGTGGCCGGGCTGGCCGCGACCGGTGGGGTGATCACCTCCGCCGGGCTGATCCTGGCCAGCACCTTCGCGGTGCTCGGGACGCTGCCGGTGGTGGGGTTCGCCGAGATCGGCTTCGCGGTGGCACTCGGAGTGCTGCTGGACACCCTGGTGGTGCGCTCGGTGCTGGTCACCGCGCTGACCATGGACCTGGACCGGCACATGTGGTGGCCGAACAAGTTGTCCAGGCAAGTCCACGATCCGGAAAGCCAGTTGAGCAGACATCTTTGAGTTACCGATGAGTTCACAAACTGCTTGTCGAACGTCTTGCCGGACGTGGCCGGGAGCGCGTTGACTGCGCGCATGCCAACTCCCACCACCCTCCGGCGCACCTCGCGACTCGCCGCCGCCGGTGCCGTCGCCGCCGCCCTGCTCGCCCCCTGCGCCGCCGCCCAGGCGGTGACCGCGCCGACCGCGAGCGCCGCCACCCCGTCGGTCGCGCCGCTCGACGTGCTGACGTACAACGTCTTCCTGATGAGCAGGAACCTGTACCCCAACTGGGGCCAGGACCACCGGGCCAAGGCGATCGCGGCCGCCGACGTCTTCCAGGGCCACGACGTGGTCGTGCTCCAGGAGGCCTTCGACAACAGCGCCTCCGATCTGCTCACCGCACAGGCCTCCGCCGCGTACCCGTACCACACCCCCGTGGTCGGCCGCTCGACCTCCGGCTGGGACGCCACCAGCGGCAGCTACACCTCCACCACCCCGGAGGACGGCGGGGTGACGCTGCTCAGCAAGTGGCCGATCCTGCGCAAGGAGCAGTACGTCTTCAAGGACGCCTGCGGCAGTGACTGGTGGTCGAACAAGGGCTTCGTCTACGCGGTGCTGGACGTCAACGGCCGGCGCACGCACGTCATCGGCACGCACCTGCAGTCCACCGACACCGGCTGCTCGGCCGGGCAGCCCGCGGCGGTCCGGGCGGCGCAGCTCAAGGCCATGAAGGCGTTCATCGACGGCAAGAACATCCCGGCCGCCGAGCCGGTGCTGATCGCGGGCGACCTCAACATCGACTCGCACGGCAGCGAGTACCCGTCGCTGCTGACCAACGCGAACGTGGCGCCCGCCGACACCCGCGACGGCTGGGCCAACTCCTTCGACACGGTCGACAACTCGATCGCCGCCTACCGCTACCCCGGTGAGCCCAAGGAGGACCTGGACTACGTCCTCTACCGGGCCGACCACGCCCGGCCGGCGCGCTACACCAACACGGTGGTCCGCTTCCACAGCTCGCCGTGGGCGGTGAGCAGTTGGGGTACGAGCTACACCTACAACGACCTCTCCGACCACTACCCGCTGACGGCTCGGTAGCCCGGCCTGCCGCCTGCCCGGCCGGTATCCGCGGCGTGAACCGCGGGCACCGGCGGGGCGGTTGGGCCCGGGGGGCCGCTCCGCGCGGTTGGGACCGGCAGGCGTCGCTCCGGGCGGGGGGACCGGGAGGGGCCGCTCGTCCGGCGGGCCGGAACGGGACCTCCTGGCCGGTCGTTCCGGAACGCGGCCCGACCGGTCAGCCGGTGTCGGTGAACCGCCGGTACGCGGGGGCGAGCAGCGCCTCCAGCGGGCGGCCGCGCACGGTGATCCCGGAGGCGACCAACCCGTCGACGGCCGGGGCCGCTTCGGGGCCTGCGTCGGCGGGCTCGATCGGGGGCGGGACCCTGCCCTGCCAGAAGGTGTCGAGCGACTCCGTCAACGGGCGGTCATCCGGTGCTGGCATGGCGGCGGGTCACTCCCCGATCGCGTCGGCGGACAGGGTCAGCAGCTCGCGCAGCCGCTCGGTGGACAGCTCGGCCAGCCACTGCTCGCCGCCGCCGACCACGGCGTCGGCCAGCGCGCGCTTCGCGGAGATCAGGTCGGCGATCCGCTCCTCGACGGTACCGACGCAGACCAGCCGCCGGACCTGCACGTCGCGGCGCTGGCCGATCCGGTGCGCCCGGTCGGTGGCCTGGTCCTCGACCGCCGGGTTCCACCAACGGTCCAGGTGGATCACCTGGTTGGCGGCGGAGAGGTTCAGACCGGTGCCGCCGGCCTTGAGCGAGAGCAGGAAGACCCGCGGGCCGTCCGGGGCCCGGAACCGCTCGACCAGGTCGTCCCGCCGCCCCCGGGGCACCCCGCCGTGCAGGTACGGCACCTCGCCGCCCAGGCGGCGGCTCAGGTACGGCTGGAGCATCGCGCCGAACTCGGCGTACTGGGTGAAGACCAGCGCGCGGTCCCCCTCGGCCAGTGCCTCCTCCAGCACCTCGACCAGCCGCTCGACCTTGCCCGAGCGCCCGGCCACCTCCGTTCCGTCGTGGAGGAGTTGGGCCGGGTGGTTGCACACCTGCTTGAGCCGGCCGATCGCCGCCAGCACCGCCCCCTTGCGCTCCACGCCCCGGATGCCCTGGAGGCGCCGCAGCAGATCGGCGACCACCGCCCGGTAGAGACCGGCCTGTTCGGCGGTGAGCCCGCAGTGGACGGTGAACTCCTGCTTGGCCGGGAGGTCCTGGGCGATCAGCGGGTCGCTCTTGCTCCGGCGGAGCAGGAACGGACCGCTCAACCGCCGCAGCCGGGCCGCGACCTCGGCGTTGCCGGACTGCTCGACCGGGATCGAGAAACGCTCCTTGAACGACTCCGCACTGCCGAACAGGCCGGGGTTGGCGAAGTCCAGGACGGCGTGCAGATCGGCCAGCCGGTTCTCGACGGGGGTGCCGGTGAGGGCGATCCGGGGGCCGGAGCGCAGTGATCGCAGCGCCCTGGACTGCCGGGCCGCCGGGTTCTTCACCTGCTGGGCCTCGTCGGCGACGATCCGCCGCCAGCGGATCCGCCGCAGGTCGCCGACGTCGCGCTGGACCAGCCCGTAGGTGGTGATCACCAGGTCGGCGGACGGATCCGGCGCCGAGCGGTCGGCGCCGTGGTGGACGTGCACGCGCAGGCCGGGGGCGAACCGGGCGGCCTCCCGCTGCCAGTTGCCGACCAGCGACATCGGGCAGACCAGCAGGGTGGGCCCGGCCGCGCCGCGCTCCTGCTCCAGCGCGAGCAGGGCGAGGGTCTGGACGGTCTTGCCCAACCCCATGTCGTCGGCGAGCACCGCGCCCAGGCCGAGCCGCCCGAGGGCGTCCAGCCAGGCCAACCCCCTTCGCTGGTAGGGGCGGAGAGTGCCGGTGAAGGCCTCGGGCAGCTCCGGCGTCCGGTCGGCGTCGCCGGGCCGACCGGCCAGCAGGTCGCCGATCGGCCCGGTCGCGTGGACGGCCGTGACGGGGAAGCCGTCCACACTGGCCCGGTCGTCCACGGCCAGTCGGAGCAGCTCGACCGGCTCCATCGTGCCGCTGCCGTGGTCGGCCAGGAACCTCACCGCGGCGGCGAGTTGAGCCTGGTCGACCTCGATCCAGCGGCCGCGCAGCCGGACCAGGCCCTGCTGGGCGGCCGCAAGCTCGGCCAACTCCTGCTCGGTGAGGGCAACTTCACCGAGCGAGAGCTGCCACTGGAAGGCCAGTACGGCATCCCGGTCGATCTGCGCGGTGCGCTTGACCGCGCCGGGGGTGGCTGCCGGAGCCGCGGTGAGGACCAGCCCGATCCGGGGGCGCCGCTGCCACCAGGCCGGGAGCAGCACCCCGAAGCCGGCCCGGGTGAGGGCCGGCGCCGCCGTGCGCAGGAAGTCCAGCGCGCCGTCGCGGTCCAGGTCGACACCGGTGGGGCGGGGGTCCAGCAGGGCGGTGCGCAGCGGCGGGTGGATCCGGGCGGCCCGGTCGAGCTCGGCCAGGTAGGCCTCGGCCGGATCCGGGACGGTGCGGGCCAGGGCCGCGTACGCCTCGTCCTCGGCCCACAGCGCGGCGGCGGGGACCACCAGGGACGGCCGGTCGGCGGCCTGGACCAGCAGGTCGAGCCGCCAGGAGTCGGCGACGGCGCCGCCGTCGGGGTCGTCCGGGTCCGGGCCGAGCGGTTCGCCGAGGCGCAGGTTCAGCCGGACCGGGCTGTCCGGGGACCGGGCGGCGTACCAGCCGGCGAGCCGCTCGGGCAGGTCGGCGGGCGGGCGCTCGGGAAGCCGGCCGTCGGCGGAGTGGAGCGCGGCGAGCCACGGCTCGGCGGGCGGTTCGAGGTCCGCGAGCGCGGCCCGGGCCTCGCGGTCGACCAGGGTGTCCAGCAGTTCTGTCGACAGGTCGACGGCGCCGCGCCCGGCCGGCGCCGGCTCCGTTGTCGGTGGTCCGGGCGTGTGCTGTCCGGACGCGGGCGGTGCGGGCGCGGGCGGTCCGGGCGTGGGCGGTCCGGGCGCGTGCTCGGCACGGCAGACCGGGGGGCAGCCGGCGGCCAGGGCCGCGAGCTCCCGGCGGGCCGCGGCGTCCGGCGCGGGCCGCCAGCGCGCGTACCACTCCCCCGGCCGCTCCTGCTCCAGCGCGGGCAGCAGCCGCCCTCGCCCGACCAGCCGCCAGGCGAGGTCGTGGACGGCGGACAGCCAGCGCAGCGAGGCGCCGTAGGCGACCTCGACGGTTTCACCGCCCGGGAGCTCGACGGTCGCGCCCGGCCAGTGCGGGTCGTGCAGGGCACCCAGCAGCTGGGCCGCCTCGGCGGCGTCGAACAGCAGCGTCGGCACCCGCCAGGGGCTGAGCGTGACCCCGCGCGGTGCGGCTCCGACCGGCAGATCGGGCGAGGGCACCGGTCGGCCGCCGAGGGCGGGCAGCAGCAGGCCGGTCCAGCGCTCCGCCCCCTGGCCGGCGAGCCAGTCGAGGCCAGGCCCGATCGCGCCCAGCAGACGCGCGACGTCGGCGGCCGCGCAGGCGAACGGATGGGCTCCGGCCCGGGCGCCGTCCGCCGTACTCCGGTCGGCCGCCGCGCGGCCCTCCCGGTACACCGCGGCATCCTCCGCCCAGAGGGCGAGGCGGCCGTCGGCTCGCCAGAGCGCGTGCAGGGCGTACATCGGCCGGGGCCTTCCGGAGCGGTGCGGACAGCGGGCTTCCCAGCCTAGCTTCGAGGTCCGACAGGTCGGCCGGGCGGCGGGTCGTGCTCCCGCAAGTCCCCCCACGAGGTCTGTTGACATCAAGTATCTTGACGTCGAGATTCATGTCCGGCAGGCTGCTCCCCGAACACCGGAACGGCGAGGGGCAGGGGTCATGGCACAGCACGGGGGCGGACTACTGGCGCAGCTGCGGCGGCCACCGGGCGGACGGGACGGGCGGATCATGCTGCTCGCCCAGTTCCTGGACCGGACCGGCACGGGGGTGTGGGCCGCGGCCTCGGTGCTGTACTTCACCTTCGTCACCCGGCTGGACGCGCAGCAGGTCGGCCTGCTGCTGGGCGTGGCCGCCGTGGCGGGCATCGCCGGCTCCCCGCTGGCCGGGCAACTGGCCGAACGGTTCCCCGTCCGGGGGCTGCTGATCGGGTGCCACCTGGTGCGGATCGTCACGATGGGCCTGCTGCTGGTCTGCGACGGCTTCACCGCGCTGCTCGCCGTGATGGCGGTGACCTCCCTGGGCGAGCGGGCGGCCAAGACGCTGGAGATGCTCTTCGCCACCCGGTCGACGGGCGAGCGGCGCTCCACCTACCAGGCACTCACCCGCAGCGCGGCCAACGCCGGGTACGCGCTGGGCGCGGGCATCGCGGCGGTCGGCCTGGCGGTGGGCACCACCGACGCCTACCGGGCACTGGTCCTCGGCAACGCGCTGTCCTTCGCGGTGACCGCCGCCCTGGTGTGGCGCACCCGGGAACCGCGCGGCGGCGGCCGGGTCGCGGCGCGGGCCGATACGCCGGGCACCCCGGCACAGGAGCCGGCGCCCAGCCCGTGGCGGGACCGCGGGTACCTGCGCTTCGTCCTCCTGGACATCCCGATGAGCCTGGACGACTCGGTGCTCAACGTCGGACTTCCGCTCTGGCTGGTGAACCACACCTCGGCGCCGCACGCCCTCGTGCCCGCCTTCCTCGCGATCAACACCGTCCTGGTGGTGGTGCTCCAACTCCGGGTCTCGGCGCGCGCCGAGGGCCCGCACCGCGCGGCGGCGGCGGTCACCCTGTACGGCGTGGCGATGTCGGCGGGCTGCGCGGTCGTGGCACTCGGCACCGGCGGCGGGGCCTGGTCGGCGGCGGCCGCCCTGCTGGTCGCGGCGATGCTGGTCACCGCCGCCGAGCTGATGCGGTCGGTGAGCTCCTGGGAGCTGGCCGTCTCGCTGGCACCCGAACGGGCCCGGGCCTCCTACCTGGGCGTGGCCGGCATGGCCCAGTCCGTTCAGAAGTCGGCCGGCCCGCTGCTGCTGACCGGCGCGGTGATGGCCGCCGGCCCGGCGGGCTGGCTCACCCTCGGCGCCGCCGTCGCGGGACTCTCCGTCGTGCAACGCCGCTCCTGCGAAAGGCGGTTGGCGGCGCTCGCCGCACCGACGGCCGAACCGGCGAGCACTCCCCCGGGCGGAGCCGTCGACGGGGCACCGGAACTGCGCGCCTGAGGTCCGGCCTCCGGAGGAGTTGCCGACCGCGAACCGCGAGGTGGAGTCGCTCGGGACGGGCGACGACCGAGCGGGCGGCCGTCGACCGGGGAACGACACGCGGTTCAAGCCTCCGGCAACGGGAACGCTGCCGCCGGGGGTGGTCGGGATGGCAACGGCAGGGGGTACCGGCCCGGGGCCGGGGACCGGGCCGGGCAGAGGCGGTGGCGGGCCGGGGAACACTCCGGGCGGCGGACCCGGCGCTCCGCCCGGGCGGTCACGGCAGCAAGCCGTTCGAGCCTGGCTGGGCCACTGGTCCACCGTCCTCGGCGGCCTCGGGACGCTGCTCGCCGGCCTCGCCGCCGTCCTGACCTGGTGGCAGCTTTCGGGGAACGACTCCCCCCACCCGGCGTCCTCCGGCGGGCCGGCCGCCGCCGCACCGGCACCGGCGAGCACGTACGCGTCGACGGCTCCGGGCCCGGCGGCCACCGCCACGGCGGCGTCCTGGGCCGGGACCTGGCGCGGGAGCATCACCCAGGGCCGCGAGAAGTACGTCCTCCTCGTACGGATCCGCGACGCGCGGATCGGCGAGGAGTTCGCGGACGCCGAGTACTCCCCGCTCGGCTGCACCACGGTCTGGCTGCTCACCGAGCGCCTCCCGAAACGGCTGACCGGCCACGAGAGGGTCACCCGCAACACCCGGACGACGTGCGTGAACGGCGACTTCGTGCTGGAGCCGCGCAGCGACGGCACGCTCCTGTTCGACTGGGGCCCGTCGCGGGCCACCGGCATCCTGACCCGCGAGTAGCGACGACCGGAGACTCTCGGCCCGATCGCGGTAGGGGGTGCCCCATCTGGCCCATCTGGCATGCGGTGGTGGGAACTTGGGCCTACGTTGCGGTGCGAGGGGGCTACCGGACCGAAAGGTGAAGACCCAATGGCAGGGAAGTTCGAGCTGTACACCGACGAGACCGGCATGCACAGGTTCCGGCTCAAGGCGAGCAACGGCACCGTCGTGGTGACGGGCGATCCGCACGAGAGCCGGGACGACTGCATCAGGAGCATCGAGTCGATCCGGAAGCTCGCGCCCTACGCGGAGCTCAAGGAGACGGCGGCCGGTCCGGCCCGGTAGGGCGGACGCACCGCGCTTCGGGCGGGTGAGGGCGGAAACGCGGGTCGGTGGCACAATCGCCGACCCGCGTTCGTTTGTTCGACAGATCCCTTTGGCCGCCTGCACGCCGGATGCGGACAGAACGTTGGCATGCGCGTCGTCATCGTCACCGAATCCTTTCCGCCCGAGGTCAACGGAGTCGCCCACAGCGTGCTGCGGACGGCCGAGCATCTGGTCCGCCGGGGCCACCAGCCGCTCGTCATCACCCCGGCACCCGCGCGGGGGGCCGAGTGCCCGCCGCACGTCTTCGGAGGCGGGACGGGGGCGGCCGAGCTGCCCGTGGTCCGCGTCCCGTCCGTCCCGCTGCCGGGCTACCCGCAGGTCCGGATCGCGCTGCCCGGCCGGCAGCTGACGGCCGCGATCGCCGGGCACCGGCCCGACATCGTCCACCTGGCCAGCCCGTTCGTGCTCGGCGCGCGCGGGATGCAGGCCGCCGCCCGGCTGGGTGTCCCCGCCGTCGCCGTCTACCAGACGGACCTCGCCGGGTACGCGCACGCCTACCGCGCGGGCCGCGGGCTGGGCGAGGCCGCGGCCTGGCACCGGATCCGGACCGTCCACCGGGCCGCCGCCCGCACCCTC
This sequence comes from Kitasatospora sp. NPDC022856, assembly GCF_055561235.1. Classification (NCBI taxonomy): domain Bacteria; kingdom Bacillati; phylum Actinomycetota; class Actinomycetes; order Kitasatosporales; family Streptomycetaceae; genus Kitasatospora; species Kitasatospora sp. NPDC022856. The sequence goes on from NZ_JBVHHE010000018.1 coordinate 82,766, forward strand.
GCGCCCTCCACCCCGGCGGCACAGGACCTCACCGCGCACGGCGTGCCGCGGGTGCGGCTCTGGCCGCGCGGGGTGGACTCGGTCCGCTTCCACCCGCGCCACCGTGACGAGACGCTGCACCGGGCCCTCGCGCCCGGCGGGGAGGTGGTGGTCGGGTACGTCGGGCGGCTCGCGCCCGAGAAGCGGGTCGACCTGCTGGCGAGCGCCTCGGCGCTGCCCGGGGTGCGGGTGGTGGTGATCGGCGACGGGCCGTCCGCGCCGGGGCTGAAGGCCGCGATGCCCGGCGCGGTCTTCCTCGGCCGGCGGACCGGGGAGGAGCTGGCGCGCTGTTTCGCCACCCTGGACGTGTTCGTGCACACCGGCCCGCTGGAGACCTTCTGCCAGACCATCCAGGAGGCGATGGCCAGCGGGGTCCCGGTGATCGGCCCGGCCGCCGGGGGGCCGCTGGACCTGGTCGGCCACCGCCGGACCGGCCTGCTGGTGCCGCCGAGGGACGGCGCGGCGGTGGCCAGAGCGGTCACCGCGCTGGCCGGCGACGCCGAGCTGCGGGCCGCCTACGGGCGGGCCGGGCGGGCGGACGTGACGGCCCGCACCTGGGAGGCGGTCGGGGACCTCCTGCTGCGGCACTACGCGGAGGTGCTGGCCGAGCACCGCGGCACCGCGGTGGCCGAGGTCACGGGTGCGACCGGACCGGGCCGCGAGGGCGCGGCCCCGACGGCCGCCCCGGCGCGCCCCGCCGAGGGCGCCCCGATGGCGGAGGAGCTCCCGGCATGACCGACCACAGAGCCTCGCTCCGGATCGTCCGGGTGGCGAACTTCGTCACCCCGGTCTCGGGCGGACTGCGCACGGCCCTGCGCCACCTCGGCGAGGGCTACCGGTCCGCCGGCCACACACCGGTGCTGGTCGTCCCCGGCGAGCGGCGGACGGAGGAGGAGACCGGGCAGGGACTGGTGGTCACCCTGCCCGGACCGGTGCTGCCCGGCAGCGGCGGCTACCGGCTGCTCACCGACCGGCGGGCGCTCGCCCACGAGCTGACCCGTCTGGCGCCGGACCGACTGGAGGTCTCCGACCGCACGACGCTGCGCTGGACCGGCGGCTGGGCCCGGCGCCACGGCCTGCGCTCGGTCATGGTGTCGCACGAGAGCACCGCCGGGCTGCTCCGCACCTGGGGCCTGCCCGGCCCGCTCGCCACCGCGGCCGCCGACCGGCTCAACCGCCGCACCGCCCGGTCCTACGACACCGTGGTCTGCACCACCGACTGGGCTTCCGCCGAGTTCCGCCGCTTGGGCGTACGAAACCTCGCTCAAGCACCGCTGGGGGTGGACCTGACCGCCATGCGCCCCCTCACGGCCGCCGAGCGGGCGGACGAGCGGGCGCGCTACGCGGACCCGGGGCAGGCGCTGCTGGTGCTCTGCTCCCGCCTCTCGGCGGAGAAGCACCCCGAGCGCGCCGTCGACGCCCTCGCCGAGCTGTCCTCGGCCGGGCTGCCGGCCGTCCTGGTGGTGGCCGGCACCGGACCGCTCCGGTCGCGGCTGGCCACCCGGGCCGGGCGGCTCCGGCTGCCGGTGCACTTCCTCGGGCACGTGGCCGGGCGGGGCGCACTGGCCCGGCTGCTCGGCTGCGCCGACGTGGTGCTCGCCCCCGGACCGGTCGAGACCTTCGGGCTGGCCGCGCTGGAGGCGCTGGCGTGCGGCACCCCGGTCGCGGTCAGCCGGTCCTCGGCGCTGCCCGCTCTGGTGGGCCCGGCCGGTGTCGCGGCCGACGACACCGGCGCGGGATTCGCGGGGGCGGCGCGTGAGCTGCTCGCACGCCCCGAGGAGGAGCGCCGCGCCGCCGCCCGCGCCCGGGCCGAACAGTACGGCTGGCCCGCCGCCGTGGCGGCCTTCCTCGCCGCGCACCGTGCGGCGGCCGTGGTGCCGGCGCCGCTCGGGACGCCGGACCGGGGGCAGGACCAGGACCGGGCCCAGGAGCGGGTGCAGGACCGGGCGGTCTCCCCGGCCACCGGGACGGAGGAAGCACGATGAGCACGGCTGTGGTGGGGGGCGAGGGCGGCGAGACGCTCCCGGGCACGGCGCGGCCGGAGGCGGTGGCCCAGGAGCCCCCGCCCCTGACGGCGGCGGCCCCGGGCGGCGTGCGAGGAGAGCGGAACGCCGGCGCCGGGAGCGCCGTCGAGCCGGTGCGGTTCGTGGCCCTCGGCGACTCCCTCACGGAGGGCGTCGGTGACCCGGTCACCGGCGGCTGGCGGGGCTGGGCGGCGCTGCTCTCCGGCTCACTGGCTCCGCCGGGGGTCGGCGTCGAGTTCACCAACCTCGCGCGGAGCGGGGCTCTCACCACCGATCTGACGACCGAGCAGCTGCCCGCCGCGCTGGTGCTGCGCCCCCGGCTGGCGGCCGTGGTGGTCGGGGGCAACGACACCCTGCGGTCGGGGTTCGACATCGGCCGCACCGCCCGGGAGCTGGACACCACGCTCCGCGAACTCTCCCGCGGCGGCGCCCTGGTGCTCACCGCGTGCCTGCCCGACCCGGGCACGCTGCTGCGACTGCCGCGGCCGCTGGCCCGGCCACTGGCCCGCCGGATGGACGCGGTGAACACCGTGGTGCACGCCCTCTCCGCGCGCCACCACGCCCTCCACCTGCACGTCGCCGGTCTGCCCTGGACGGCGCGGCGCGGCTTGCTGAGCGTGGACCGGCTCCACCCCAGCGCCGAAGGGCATCGGCTGATCGCCCGGGGCTTCCACGAGTTGCTCGCGGCCGCCGGCCGGCCGCTCGGTCCGGCCCCCACCGGCGGTCCCGTCGACCCGCCCCCGGGCGCCGTAGCCGACCTCTGGTGGATGGCCACCCGCGGCACCAGCTGGGTCGCCGAACGCAGCACGGACCTGCTCCCCGGCCTGCTCGCGCTGGCCGCCGTCGAAGGCTGGGCACGCCTGCGCGGCGCCACCGGCCGCCACGACGAACGGATGGCCCGGGCGGCGGCGGCCGCGCTCGCGCCGGTCGACGCGGACCCACGCGGACCGGTCGACGCGCTCGCGCCGGCCGGACCGCACGGCGGCCCGCCGAAGTGATCGCGCCTCACCACCGGACGGACCGCTACCGCCGGTACGCCGGTACCGCCCGTTCGCTGCGGTGACCGCCGGGGAACCGTTCGGAGCGGGTGGGGTGTCGTGGTGGGCAGCGGGCGGATCGACCCGCCCGTATCGAGGGAGGGAGTCTGAGCGGTGACGGACCGACAGAGCGGTGACTTCGGACGTGAGTTGTTGGCAGCCGCCGGGGTGCTCTTCCCGTCCGCCGACGGCCGGGTGCTCGTGGTGCGGCTGCCGTACGACCGGAGGCACCCGGTGGCCGTCCCCGGCGGGGGCTGGGATCCGGAGGACGTGTCGCCCCGCGCGACGGCCGTCCGGGAGGTCCGCGAGGAGCTCGGGTTCACGCCCGTGCTCGGCCCACTGGCCTGCATCGACTGGACGCTCGACGATTCCCGCCCGCCGATCGCCGCACACCTCTACTGGGCCGAACCGCTCACCCCCGAGCAGTCGGCCGCGTTCGCTCCGGACACCGCCGAGGTCGGCGGGTGGACCTGGCTGACCGCCGAACAGGCCGCCCACGCGCTGCCGCCCCGCCTCTCCCGGCGGGTCACCGCCTGCCTGCGGGCGCCGCGCTCGGCCGGTCCGCTGGAGCTGGAGGACAGCCACCCGGCCGGGCACACCCTGGAGCATCTGACGGTCGAACCACCGCCGGAGTACACCCGGTTGGCGGGTCTGGCGCTCACCGGGGACACCACCGGGACGGCTGCCGAGCCGCCGGCTCCCCCGATGGACCGGGCCGGCTACATCGCCAGCCGGCCGCGGATCCGGGCGAAGGCCCGGGCCGTCTTCACCGACACGGCCGGGCGGGTCCTGCTGGTACGCCTGCGGCCGTGGCCGGGCGGCGGCGAGGAGCCGTACTGGACGCTGCCCGGCGGCGGGATCGAGGCCGACCGGGAGCTGCCCCGGGCGGCGGCCCGGCGGGAGATCCGCGAGGAGCTCGGCTGGGAGTACGAGCCGGGCCGGCTGCTGGCCCTCGACTGGCTGCCCGGCCGGGGCGCGGACCCGGCTCACGACCGGGACACCGCCGTACTCGTCTACCTGTTCGACGGCGGGACCGCGTCGGACGAGCGCCTCGCCTCGATCACGCTGCCCGAGGACGAACTGGTCGAATGGCGGCTCTGCGACCCGGCCGAGGCACGCTCGCTGCTGTCCGCCCCGTCCTGGTCGCGGACGGCCGCCGCGCTCGCCGCCCGCGGCGGCTCCGGCGGACCGGCCGAGCTGGTCGAGGGCCGACCGGCGCGCTGACCGGGCGGCCCGACCGGTGGCCCCGGTCCACACTGGAGGCATGGAGAACGGGATCGCGGACGTCCTGGCCGGCCGTCGGGTGGAGTCGGTCCGCGGCGGCGGGCGACTCGACATCGACCTGGACGGGCCGGTGACCGTCCGGGTGACACACGAGTTCCGCTTCGCCGTGCCGTCCGGGGTGGAGCGCTTCTACCCCGCGCCGGCCGTCCGCCCGACCGTCCGGCTGCTCGCCCTGGTCGGCCGGACGGTGGGCACCGCCCGGGTGACCCCGGCCGGTGGGCTGGAGCTGGTCTTCGACGGCGACGCCGTCCTGTCCGTGCCGCCGCACGCCGTGGTCGCGCCCTGGACGGTGCTCACCCCCGAGGGGGTCGTCTGCTCCGGGCTGGCGGGTGGCGAGGTGACCTGGACGGGCGGCCCGGACCGCTGAGCCGGGCCGCGCCCGCGACCGGTGGCCGGACCGGCGGCCGGGCCGGACCCTGCGCCGCGCGACGCAGGGTCCGTGCCACGGACGGTCGGCCGGACCCCGCCGAGGGCTCCGGGCCGTTCCGGGCCCCGGAGCGGGTCAGACCTCCATGTCGGCCTCGATCTTCGTCAGCTGGTGGCGGGCCATCGCCAGGTTGGCCCGGCTCTTGTCCAGCGCGAGGTAGAGGAAGAGGCCCTTGCCGCTGCGGCCGGTGAGCGGCCGGATCAGGTGGTACTGGCTGCTGAGGGTGATGAGGATGTCCTCGATGCCGTCCTGCAGGCCCAGCATGTCCATCGTGCGCATCTTGGCCCGGACCACGTCGGTGTTGCCGGCGGCGGCCACGTTGAGGTCCAGCCCGCCGGGGCCGTCGAGGGTGGCGAGTGCCATGCCGCTGTTGTAGTCCACCAGTGCGGCACCGAGGGCGCCTTCGATCACGGTCATGGTCTGCTTGAGCGCGCCTGCTGCGTCCGTCATGTCGGTTTCTCCGGTTCGTTCGTGGGTTGGGGATCGGTGGGACGTCGATAGGTGGGGAAGGTCGGAAGTCGACACGTCGACAGGTCTGCCCGTCGACAGATCTGTCCATCGACCGGTCTGCCGTCGACAGGTCGCCGGGTCGGCGGTCGGCGGGTGGTGCTTCGGGCGGGGGGCGGTCAGCCCACCTCCTTGGACTCCCGCACGTCCTTGGGCGCGAGGGAGTCGGCGAGGAGCTCGGCGATGCGCCCGGCGGAGCGCCTGGCCTCCAGGTGCAGCCGGCCCACGTTCACGTCCGGGTGCGCCAGAAGGGTCAGCACACAGCTTCCGCCGGCCGCGTAGGTGGCGACGTAGCCGTGCTCGCCGCGGACCAGCGACTCCCGGAAGTCGCCCTGCCCGGTCGTGTCGGCGAGCCGCTGCGCCAGGCCGAGGGAGGCCGCCGTCATCGCCGCCAGGCCCGAGGGTTCGGTCCCGTGGGTGTCGTGGGCGACCAGCAGGCCGTCCACGCTGGCCACCAGCCCGCCCGCGAGATGCGGCACCCGATGCTTGAGGGCGCGGAGTTCGGCCAGCAGCTCGGTCTCCAAGGCGATCAGTTGTCTCCTTCCGACACGCTGCTTGAGCGCCCGCCTCATGGCCGTGAGGACGGAGTCGCGGGCGGAGAGAGGTTCAAAGTCGGGCCTCCAGAAGGTCTCGGACCCGGGTCAGCAGCGCGATGTCCGGGTCTGGAACGGTCAGCGGGTGGGTCGCTGCCGGGGTCGGTGGAAGGGCGGCGGAACGGGTGGCCCCCGCCGGGACGAGCCCGGCCAGCGCGGCCCCGGGGACGCGGCGGTGCAGCCCACCGGTACGGCCGACCGGCGGGTGACCGACGGCGGACCGCCCGGCCGGCACGGTCGCGGCGGCCGGCAGGCCCCCGAGCGCCCCGGCTCCGGCCGGCGCGTGCCCGGCGGAGACGTGCGCAGCGATACCGGGCGCCACCGGTGCCTGGGCGGCGTGCCGAGGCGCGGCGCGTCCCGGGGTACCGCCTCCCGGGGCGGGTCTTCCAGGGGCACCGGCGCCAGGGACAGCACCTCCGGGGGTGGCGAGCAGCCCGGCGGCGGCGAGCCGGCGGATGTCCGCCGTGGTCGCGAACGCCGAGCGCCCGAGCAGCCGGGCCAGCTCCGCCGGGGTTCTTCGGCCGTCCACGTGGTCGAGCAACTCACGCTGGTGCCGGCTCGGCCGGCGGCGGACCACCCGGGTGGGCGCCGCCGCCCGCACCTCCCGATCGGCCCGGCCACCCTCGACAGCTGGTCGTCGCTCCCCGAACTCCCATGCCGCACGGGCCTCGTGGGCGTTGTGAACCTCACCGACAACGTGCCCCTCGTGAGCCTCGTGCGCCACACGGAACCCGTCGGACTCCCGAGCGGCGACAGCCCCGGCAGCGCCGACAGCACGACCGGCCCCGACCGCTTCGCAGGCCACCGGGCGGACCGGCGCGGTGTCGACTTGGGGCCACGGCCAGATCCGTTCGAGCAACCGACGGCGGCGGTCGACCTCCCGGCAAAGCCGGAAGGCGCTCACCGCCGAGACCGGCCCGAGCCAGTGCCGCACGCCGGATTCGAAGGACCAGCACCCCGCCCTCGACGGTCCGGCGAGCCCGCCCGGACGGGTCGGTGCGGTCGCCCCGACCGATCCGGCCGCCTCCGCCGCACCGGAGGCCCAGGCGGCGGCGTTCCATGACGCGGCGCCGGCGCAGTCCAGGACGAAGAACGCGGCGTCGTACAGCGCGCCGAGATGGCAGATCTCCAACTCGCCCCGGCTGAGGCTGCGTTGTTCCACCAGTGCCTCACCGACCCGGCACTGGGGACCGAAGCTCCGGACGGTGTCCCGCCACGCCTCGGGGGTGATCCGGCCGCACCCGGTCAGCAGGGCGGCCAGATCGGGGCTGTGGTCGGACTCGGCGTGCACCACCAGTCCGTCGGCGAAGTAGAGAGCCCCCGCGGGCCCGCGCAGAACGCCGGTCAACCGGCCCTCGGCGAGCCTGGTGACCGCCTCACCCGGGTTCCGCCCGAGCCGCCCCGGGGAGAGGACGCCCACCGGGGGCAGGACGAGGCCGCTCATGCCGACCGCCGGTGGGCGACAGGCTTGCGCCCGGACGGCCGAAACACGACGGCGGGAGCCGGACGGACATCCGCGCAGTTCGCAGGACCGACCGAGGCCGAAGGGGTGGCCGGATTCACGATCGTGTTCGTCATCCGAGCACCAGTTCCTCGGCGAGGCCCTGGAGGCGGTAGCGCGCCGCAGCCAGGTTGCCCTCGGTCCGGTCGAGCCAGAGATGCAGGACGAGCCGACTGTCGAAGACGGTGTCAATGAAGCACAACAGGTGGTAACTGCGGCCCGCAGTGACGATGATGTCCTGCAACGGCGCTTGCCGGTCCTCCGCCCCGGTGAAGGTCTGGCTCTCAACAGCCGCCCGTACCAGGTCGGTTGCTTCGGCGGCCGAGGTGTCGTGGTCCCCGCTGGGGCTGATCCCGATGCTGCCGAGGGCGAGCCCGCTGCTCCAGTCGATCAGACTGGCAGCCCGGGCACCGGCGATCGCCATCGCCCCGGAGAGGCATTCGTCGATACCCGGCACTCGGGCTCCTTCGGAGGGTTCGGTACGGCCGGGAGCGCTCGGTCGGCACCGGCCGGTCCACCACGACCAGTGGCGGCTTCGACACGGAAGGCTACTGCCGGATTCCATATGACGAACATTCCAATGGCATATTCACACCGCAGCAGGCTACTTTCAGCCATCCTGTGACGCATCGTCAGATCACCGCTCACGGCGAAGCCGCTGGCCGGGCGACCGGCTGCCGAACAGCCCGGGAGGCGACCAGGGGCGCGACCTTGGCCGGTTGTCGGCCACGACGGAGGGTTTCGGACGGGATGTGCGGTAGGGCCGCATCACGCCACGCTCGCCCCACCGAGGTGCCGTCCGGCCACCGAGCCGGGGCAGCGGGCGATCAGGATGATCACGTGGCCGACCGCGTGCGGGCCCCTGAGATCGACTCGTTCGGCCGGACGCAGCCGCCACCCTGGGCGACGAAGCGGCGGCAGCCGGGGAGAGGGCGCCCCGTCCGGCCGGCGCCGACTCCCGGGGCAGTCCGGCAGTCCGGCAGTCCGGCAGTCCGAGGGAACGAACAAGGCGGCCGCCCCCGATGGGGAGCGGCCGCCTTGGAATGGAGCGCCAGGCCCGGGTCGAACGGACTCTTCCTACTGAAAGTAGGACGTGCTCCAGTAGCACCTCTGACGCCTGACCGAGAGGTCATTTCCTCTCGACGGGAAGAACATTAGCAGGACATCACGCCTGGTCAGAAATCGAGTGGGCGGCAACGGGAGACGGACCCGGCGGAACCCCGGCACCACTCGACCGCGCCCGTGACAACGAGCGACGACGACCGGTCGAGCCGGGGCAGCACCGGGCGCCCGGCGCGACACGGGGAGGCCGGGCCGGGCGGTCGGCGGGCGGAGAGCCGGCGGCCGGATTGCTCCGAACGGGCCCCGGTCGACGGGTCGCACCATACTGGGGACATGGCGCAGAACACTCCTCCGCCGCACGCTCCGCCGACCGTCACGGTCAAGGGCCGCGAGGTGCGGATGCGTACGATCGCGGTCGCCGTCCTCGCGGTGCTGGCCATCTGGTTCATCGCAGCCAATACCGGATCGGTCTCCATCACCCTCTGGGTCGCCACCGTCACCCTGCCGCTGTGGGCGGTCCTCACCGTGACGCTGGCCGTCGGGCTGGTCATCGGGTACTTCCTCGCCCGTCGGCGGGCCAAGGGCTGAACCGGCCCCGGACCCCGGCCCCGGACACCGCCCGCCCGGGACCGGGGCGGCGGCACGTCCTCACCCACGGCCCGCACGGCACACGGCACTCGGCACACCGCCCGTCGACGGACGGCACCGGCGGGCCGCGGCGCGATGCCCACGACCCGCCGGTGCGGCCCGGCGTCAGGAGAGCAGGATCTCCTTCGCCTTCCGGAACTCCTCCTCGGAGATCGCCCCGCTGCTCCTGAGGCCGGCGAGCTTGGCCAGTTCGTCGACATGGCTGCCCGCCCCGCCAGCGGTACCGGTACCGGTACCGCCGCCCTCACCGGCGGCCGCCTCCTTGACGTACGCCTTGAAGGCGGCGTCGGCCTGCTTCGCCTGCTCCAGGTCGCGCTCGCCCATCGATCTGCCGCGCGCGATCAGGTAGACGAAGACGCCGAGGAAGGGCAGCAGGATCACGAAGATCAGCCAGCCGGCCTTGCCCCAACCGCCCATGTCATGACTGCGGAAGATATCCGAGATGATCTTGAACAGCAGGAAGAACCAGAGGATGAAGAGGAAGAGCTCCAGCATCGTCCAGAACAGGTTGAGCAACGGGTAGTCGTCCACGGTGTCCTCCTCCCGCCGGCCGACCGACCGTCGGTGGCCACGCGGTGAACCGCGCCGCCCGGAGGTGGGCGGCGGACAAACGAGTCATATCACCGCTATTCGGCCGCCGCACGTCAGACATCGAACAGCCGGCGAGCGCGTCGAGCCCTCCGAAGAGGCTCTTCTCCACCACCCGCGCGGCGATTTCCCCGGCACCCCGCTCACCCACTGGCCGCGACCAGGCGGAGCTCGACGACGGCGCCATGTGGGCGAACGCCTTCGCGCTCACCTCGGTGACGGGTGAAATCGAAGCGCGGATCGCCGCCCCCGTGAAGCAGGCGGCGAGCGGAGGCCCCCGCAGCGGGAGCCCGCACCCGAAACAATTGTTCGAGCACACGTTCGATAACGGCGTAGGCTGGATCCATGCCGAGCACCCTGCACCTCCAGCCCTCGCTGTTCGACGACGCCGACGGGGGCGGGGCCGCGCTGGGGCCTCTCACGGGGGTACGGCGGGAGGTCCTGGGCGCCGGCGCCTGGGTGGACCTGCTGCCCGGGTGGGTGCACGGGGCGACCGGGCTGTTCGAACAGCTGGCGGCCGAGGTGCCGTGGCGGGCCGAGCGGCGGGAGATGTACGAGCGGGTGGTGGAGGTGCCACGGCTGCTCGCGTCCTACGGGGAGCGCGACGCGCCGCCGCACCCGCTGCTGGGCGCGGCCCGGGCGGCGCTGAGCGCACACTACGCGGAGGAACTGGGCGAGCCGTTCCGGACCCTGGGGCTCTGCTACTACCGGGACGGGCGCGACAGCGTGGCCTGGCACGGTGACCGGATCGGGCGCGGGGACCGCGAGGACACCATGGTCGCGATCGTCTCGGTGGGCGAGCCCCGGACGTTGCTGCTGCGCCCGCGCGGGGGCGGCGGGCCCGTCGTCCGGCACCCTGTCGGGCACGGGGACCTGCTGGTCATGGGCGGGTCGTGCCAGCGGACGTGGGAGCACGCGATCGCCAAGACCGCCCGGCCCGTGGGGCCGCGGATCAGCGTCCAGTTCCGGCCGCGCGGGGTGGCCTGAGCAGCCACGGCCGGGAGCGGGCCGGGCGTCCCGGTTGCCGGGGGGCCGGGGGTCGCGGAGGCTGGCCGAGGGGTCCGCCAGGGCTTGGAGGACGGCATGCCGAAGGCCGGCAGGTACCACGAGGGAGTCCCGTGCTGGGCCGAACTGGCCGCGCCGGACGTCGAGCGGGCACGACGGTTCTACGGCCGACTGTTCGGCTGGGAGTACGTGCCGACCGGCCCGGCCGGTGACGAGTACCTGGTGGCGACGGTGCGCGGGGTGCAGGTGGCGGGGATCAGGTCGCGCCGGGAGGTCGACGGGCAGGGACGGCCGGCCTGGACGACCTACCTCGCGGTGGACGACGCCGACCGGACGGCCGGACTGGTCCAGGAGGCGGGCGGACTGGTCGTCTTCGAGCCGTTCGACGTGCCCGACCAGGCGCGCGGGGTGCTCGCGGTGGACCCGCTCGGTGCGGTCTTCGGGCTCTGGCAGGGGTCGCTCAACCCGGGGGCCGGCCTGGTGAACGAACCCGGCACGGTCGCCTGGAACGATCAGCTCTCCCCGGCGCCGGACACAGCCCGGGACTTCTACGGCCGGGTCTTCGGCTACGAGTACGACGCCGCCGCGGCCGACCACACGGTCTTCCGGGTCGGCGGGCAGCCGGTCGGCGGGATCGGCGGGGACCCGGGCATCGACCCGGACGGCCCACCGGCCTTCTGGGCGGTGTACTTCGGGGCGGCGGACACCGACCGGACGGTGGAGCGGGCGGTCCGGCTCGGCGGGAGCGTGCTGGACGGGCCCGAGCCGACCCCGTACGGGCGGCTCGCGGTGGTGCGGGACGACGGCGGGGCGGTGTTCACCTTGATCTCCGTCCCTCCGGGCGAACCGGCCGACCCGGGACCGGACCAGGACCAGGTACCGGCCCCGGGACCGAATCCGGACCAGGACCCGACCGACCGGACGACGATCTGAACTCCTGCCCGCTCCGCACCGCGGGGGCGGTGGGCCGGGCCCACCGCCCCCGCGGTCCGGGCGGGTCGCCCGTCGGCACGTGCCCGGCCCGGGACCCCACTCCCGTGACCGGGCCGCTGTCACCCGCCTCGGCCCCTTCCTCGCGGGTCAGTCCTTCACGGCGCCCGCCAGCCCGGAGACCAGCTTGCGCTGCACCGCGATGAAGAAGATCAGTACCGGCACGGTCATCAGGGTGGACGCCGCCATGATGCCGCCCCAGTCGTTCTCGTCCGGCTTGAAGAACACCAGCAGCGCCGAGGGGAGCGTCTGGTTCTCGGTGGCGCTGATGATGAAGGTCTTGGCGAAGACGAAGTCGTTCCACGCCGCGATGAAGGAGAACACGCTGGTCGCCGCCAGACCGGGGGCCACCAGTGGCAGCAGGATCCGCCACAGGATGCGGGTCCGGCTGGCACCGTCGATCTGGGCGGCCTCCTCGATGGAGACCGGGACCGCGGCGACGAAACCGCGCATCATCCAGATGCCGAACGGCAGTGAGAAGGCCAGCTGCACCAGGATCAGCGAGGCCAGGGTGTTGAGGCCGATGCCCGGGGCGACCCGGCCGGCGTCGCGGAACATGAAGAACAGCGGAATGGTCAGCGCCTCGACCGGGATCATCTGGGCGATCAGGAACATCACCATGATCGTGGTGCGGAACCGGAAGCGGAAGCGGGTCACCGCCACCGCCGCCAGGAAGACCACCAGTGCCGACAGCACCACCACCGAGAGCGCGATGACCAGGCTGTTGAGGAAGTAGCGGCCGAACCCGTCGACGCTCAGCACCTGCCGGAAGCTCTCCAGCGTGGGGTGGGCGGTCCACGGCCTGGGATCCAGCGACTGCACCTCGCCCTTGGGCTTGAAGGCCGACAGCACCATCCAGAAGATCGGGAAGGCGGTGACGACGGCCACCAGGATCGCGGTGGTGTTGGCGGCGAGCCGCCAGCGGCTACGGGCGTTCACAGTTCATTCCCCGTCCGTCGCAGGGTGCGGATGTAGAGGACCGTCGGGATCACCAGGATCAGCAGCATGATCACGCCGATCGCCGCGCCGAGCCCGTACTGGGAGGAGGCGAACGCCTTCTGGTACGCGTACACGTTGAGCACGAGGTTCTGCCCGGCGATGCCGCCGCCCTCGGTCATCACGTAGATCTGGGTGAAGACCTTGAAGTCCCAGATGACCGACTGGATCACCACGACGGTCAGGATCGGCCGGAGCATCGGGGCGGTGATCCGGCGGAAGGTGGTCCAGGTGCTGGCGCCGTCCAGGGCGGCGGCCTCCAGGATCTCCTCGGGGATCGCCCGGATGCCCGCGTAGAGCGTCACCATCACGAACGGGAAGGAGTGCCAGACCACCACGGCACCGACGATGAGGAACGCCGACCACTTGTCGTAGAACCAGTTGTACTCGTGGAAGCCGCTCAGTCCGAGGTCGACCAGGGTCTTGTTGACCAGACCCAGGTTGGTGTCGAACAGGAAGCTCCACACCGTCGATCCGGTCATCGCCGGCGCCGCCCAGGCCGCCATCGCGGCGGTCGTCAGCACCAGCCGGGCCACCCGGCCGACCCTGGTCAGCAGCACCGCGAGGGTGGCGCCGACGGCCAGGGTGGCGATCACGCAGAACGCGGCGAAGCCGATCGTCTGGGTGAGCACCGACCAGAACTGGGTGTCGCTCAGGATCTTCTCGTAGTTGCCGAGGCCGACGAAGCTGGTGGGCACTCCCCCGGACGCCTGGGCCTGCCCGAAGTCCAGCACCGACAGCAGTCCGAGCTGGTAGATCGGGTAGGCCACCAGCGGGATCATGATGATCGCGGCCGGCAGGAGGAGCAGCAGCGGTGGGCGGCGCCGGCCGCGCGGGGGCGCGGCCGGGCCGGTGCCCCGACGACGCCCGCTCGGGGAAGTCGACGCCGCCGGGGCAGTCGTGGTGGGTGCGGACACGTACGGGACCTCTCTCGGGGCCTGCTCTCTCGGGCGTGCGATCAGTGACCGGCCGCGAAGGCCGAGGTGATCTGCGTGGCGGCGTCGCCCGAGGCCTTGGCCACGTCCGACTTTCCGGTGACGATCTGCTGGAGCATCGTCGGGATGACGGCCTGCGCGTCGATCTGCGCCCACGCCTGGTCCAGCGGAACGAACTTGGTGCCGGCCGCGATGGTGTCGGTGAACGGCTTCAGGAAGGCGTCCTTCGCCGCGACCTTGTCGTTGACGGACTTGAGGGTCGGCAGGTTCCCCATCGCGTCGTACATCTGCTCCTGGTAGCCGGGGCTCGCCAGCAGCTCGGCGAACTCGACCGCGAGGGTGCGGTGCTTGGCCGCCTTCATCACCCCGAGGTTGTTGCCGCCGCCGAACGCCGGGGCGATCGACCCGGACTTCTCGCCGGGCAGCGGGACGACGCCGTACTTGCCGTTGACCGGGCCCGCGTCGACCTTGCTGCGACTGGAGTTGGGCAGGATCGCCATCGCGGACTTGCCGGCCGCGAAGAGGTCGACGGTCTTGCCGCCGGTGAGGTCGGCGCACTGCTGGGCCGGACAGCCGTCGGCGCCGAAGAGGTCCGTGTAGCGCTTGATCCCGGCCTGCGCGGCGGGCGAGTTGATCCCGGCCTTGAACGCGGCGCCGTCCTTGGTGGCGATGTCGCCACCGGCGTCCCAGACGAACGGCAGCGCACCGAAGGTGTACTTGCCGCCGACCGCGATGCCGAAGGTGTCCGGGTGCGCGGCGTGAATCTTCTGGTTGGCGGCCACCAGCTCCTGGTACGACTTCGGCGCGCTCAGCCCGGCCTCGGTGAAGAGGTCGGTGCGGTAGTACAGCGCACGGACGCCGACCCACCACGGCAGGCCGTAGGTCTTGCCGTCCAGCACGGCGGTCTTGGCGATCGCCGGGTCGAGGTCGCCCTTGTCCTTCCACTTGTCGAGGTCGGCGCCGATCTCGGCGAGGCCGCCGGCGGCGACGTAGCCGGGGAGGTCGGTGTTGCCGAACTCGACCAGGTCCGGGGCGCTGTTCGGGTCGTTGAACGCGCCCTTCATCTTGGCGGCGCGGGCCGAGGCATCGGTGTCGATGTAGCTGATGTCGACGGTGACGCCCTGGTGCGAGGCCTGGAACTCGGTGATCGCCTTGCTGATCACCGCCTCCTTCGCCGCGTTGCCGGCCTCGTTGTACAGCCAGACCTGCAGGGTGCCCGTCCGGTCGTCGCCGGCCCGGTCACCGGCCGGCAGCGCGGTACCGGGCGAACAGGCGGCAGCCGCGAGGCAGCTGGCGGCGAGGACGGTGGCCGCGGCGGTCCGTCTGATGAGTCGCATGGGTGGAGACCTCCCCTCCCGACAGCTGCCGCCGAGACGTGCGCCGCTGGGGACGGGCACGTCGAAGCAGGCCCTGACCGGGGCCGATGGTGGGTGCGTGAACGCCTTGATGTGGGGGTACGGCAGGGCGACCGCTCGGGTGGGCCGCGGCGCCTGCTCGATGCCACGGACGTTAGGCGGGGGCGCTCGGGGGCAACAAGAGGCCGTTCGGGAAGTTTTGCAGTGCACAACGCTGTATCGAAGAATCGGCTAACCCGGCGCGAGGGGGTACCGTCTGACCACCGCCGCAGTCCGGCGGTGGAACGAGAGGGGAACGGACCGATGACGGAGACGGGGACCGGGTCGCAGGCCCGGCCGCAGACCGGATCGGAGCCCGGACCGAGACCCGCGCCGGCGGCCGGCGCGGTCGACGGGAGCGACTCCGGGGAGCCGGCGAAGGACGGCGCGGAGCCGGCGAAGGCGGCCGCGAAGAAGGCGGCGGGTTCCGAGCGCAACCAGTCGTCCTCGCTGCGCCGCGCGCTGGCCGTCCTCGGCCACGTACGCGACCACGGCAACGGGCGGGGCGTACCGCTCGCCCAGCTCGCCGAGGCGCTGGGCCTCAACAAGAGCACCGTGCTGCGGCTGGCCGGCCCTCTGCTGGACGAGCACCTGCTCGACCGCGACCGGGAGACCGGCTGGTTCCGCCTCGGCCACGGCTCGCTCCGCCTCGGCCAGGCCTACCTGTCCACCCTCGACCTGCGCAGCGTCGCCGCCGAGCACCTGCGGCGGCTGCAGCGCGAGGCCGGCGAGACCGTGCACCTGACGGTCTGGCAGGCCCCCGGCATCGTCTACCTCGACAAGGTCGAGGACGAGACCAACGTCCGGATGGCCTCCCGGGTCGGCAGCCGGGCGCCCGCGTACTGCACCGCGACCGGAAAGGCGATCCTCGCCTGGCTGCCCGACGAGGCCGTCACCGAGGTGGTCGCCGCCGGGCTGCGCCCGGTCACCGCCTGGACCATCTCCGACGAGACGCACCTGCGGGCCGACCTCGCCCGGATCCGCGCCCGCGGCTACTCGATCGACGACCGGGAGAACGAGCCCGAGGTCCGCTGCGTCGCCGCCCCGATCTTCGACCACACCGGCGAGGTGACCGCCGCGCTGTCCGTCTCCGGCCTCACCTCGCGGATGACCGCCGCGCGGGTCCGCTCGCTCGGCCCGGTGGTCGCCCAGGTCGGCCTGCGGATCTCGCGCGAACTCGGCTCCGACCGCCAGCCCGGCTGACCGCGCTCCGGTCGGCGCGATTTCGGCGGCCGGCCCCGGCGACGGGACCGTCGGTACCCGGAGAACGAATGAGGCCCGGTGCCTGGAAAGGCACCGGACCTCATTCGACGTGGAGCGCCAGGCCCGGGTTGAACGGACTCTCCCTACTGAAAGTAGGACGTGCTCCGGTAGCACCACTGACGCCTGACGAGA